>CACYYS010000096.1 GCA_902778725.1 uncultured Ruminococcus sp. | reverse complement strand
GGAGCATCTCGACCAGAACGATCTTCACAAAGTTTGCCGCCGCGAGCGTCACGCCGCAGAGGACGGCGACCCGCAGCTCCTTGCCGATGACCTTGAGGATATCCTTCGGCGTAATGTCGCCGAGCGCGAGGGCGCGGATGATCGTCACAGAGGACTGGGAGCCGCTGTTCCCGCCCGTGTCCATCAGCATCGGGATAAAGGCGGTCAGCGCCGTGCAGGCGGCAAGCGCCTCTTCAAAGCCGGAGATGATCATCCCGGTGAAGGTCGCGGAGACCATCAAAAGGAGGAGCCACGGGATGCGCTGCTTCCAGGTCTCAAAGACGCCGGTCTTGAGGTACGGCTTCTCGGAAGGGGAGATAGCCGCCATGATCTCCATATCCTCGGTCGTCTCTTCTTCGAGGACGTCGATCGCGTCGTCGACGGTCACGATGCCGACCAGCCGCCCCTCTTTGTCCACGGCGGGCATGGCGATCAGACCGTATTTTTTGATCTCGGCGGCGGCGACCTCGCGGTCGTCGTCGGTATTGAGGGAGACGAAGTTCCGGTGCATCAGCCCGGAGATCGGCGCGCTCCCGTCCGCGATCAGCAGGCTGCGGGCGGAGACGACGCCGATCAGCTTGCGCGCCTCGGTCACGTAGCAGGTGTAGATCGTCTCCTTGTCAAGGCCGACCTTCCGGATATGGGCGAGCGCCTCGTCCACCGTCATCGACTCCTTGAGGGTGACGTAATCGGGGGTCATGATGCTGCCGACGCTGTCCTCCGGGTAGCGCAGAAGTTCGTTGATCGATTTGCGCGTCTCGGGGGAGGCGGCGGCGAGGATGCGGGATACGACGTTCGCCGGCATCTCCTCGACGAGGTCCGCCGCGTCGTCGGTCCACATATCGTCCACGATCTCCTTGAGTTCCTTGTCGCTCAGGCTGCGGATCAGCAGCTCCTGCGCGTCCGGCTCCATCCCGGAGAATACCTCGGACGCCGTGTCCTTGTCGAGCATCCGGAAGCAGATCGTCAGCTCCCGCTCGGGCAGCTCGGCGAGGGCTTCCGCCACGTCGACGGGGTTGGTCTCGTGCAGCAGCTCGCGCAGGGTCTTGAAGTCCTTTTCTCCGATCTTTTCGGAGAGGAGCTCGGAAAGGGTCTTGTCTTTTTCTTCCATGTGGCGCCTCCTTGTCAAAATAAAAAATGACCGTCAAAAGACGGTCGGTCGACTCCACCCGCGAGCGTCTTTTCGCGGGGGCTCGGTCGATCGACTGCCCGTACTGTTTGTGTCCGCGTCCATACGCTCACCTCACTTTCCGAACTGTTTTCAGTATAGCCGCGCGGCAGAAAAAAGTCAAGAAAAAAATGCGCCGCGGGAGAGGATTTTTGCCTCGCCCGCGGCGGCCTGTTTTTTGCGGATCGCGCCCTCAGCGGAATAGGACGGTCGCAACGGTATCCGGCAGCAGCTCGATATACCACGGGGTATCCCGGTGGAGAAAGCTGATCTGCCTTTTTGTTTCGTTCGGATTGACGAGGAAGAGCGCCTCCTCCCCGTCCGCATTGCGGACAAAGCACCCTTCCACCCGCTTTTCCTGCTTCGGATAGGAGAACATCCGGTAGGAGAGATTGTTTGCAAAGTCGAGCGGATAGATCCGCGCGCCCGGCCGGATATAAGGGGAGAAATGACGGAAGGCGTGATACTGCCCGCTGTAGGAGAGCTCTCCCGTCCGGCTGTCAAGCGTTACCAGTCCCCCGCAGGTAAAGGGACCGATGTTCGGCCCTCCCGTCTCGTCGAGCAGGAGATTCCAGCCGGTGAAGGAGGAGTATCCCGCTTCCAGGGCTTTGATGATCATGATCGCCCATTTGCACCAGTCGGTGCCGTAATGGTCCTGCAGCCGGGGACCTCCTTCGGTGAAGTGCAGGGCGAGGCGAGGATAGCGCTCCCGCAGGATCGCGGTCTGTTCCACGCTCCCCGCGTAATAGTGGAACGCCGCGCCCTCGCACGCGGAGGAAAGCTCGGGGTACTCTCCGAGCTGCCAGAGGACGCGGGGGATCGCTTCGTTGAAGGCGTGATCGTTGATCCAGATCTCGGGGGAGAGACCGTTTTCTCTCAGCTTTTTGCGCAGCAGGA
>CACYYS010000095.1 GCA_902778725.1 uncultured Ruminococcus sp. | reverse complement strand
CATGTATCAAATACTTGACACCATAAAAGTGGATACAGTCAATAAGAACGTTTGTGAAATCGTGAGTGAAATACTGACGCTTTGATATCAACAAATTCCCGTTTGCTGCGCCTCGCGCGTGTGTCATTTTGGCACTCTTACACGACAAAAAAAGTGAATGATGTTTGCCTTACGGGCAAATGATGTTGCCTTCGGCAATGATGTCGCTTCGCTAATGATGTGTGCCTGCGGGCACATAGGGCAAACATCGCATCATCGCGGCACGAAGTGACGCAACATCATTTCGGAGCACAAGCGGAGATTATCATCAGCCGCCGTCGGCGGCGGCATCATTTTCAAGCGTTCGGATCCGTCTGTCAAAAAGCAAATCCGTCTTTCCCGTACCTCATTGACAGAAAAAAGCACGCTTGCGCGTGCTTTTTTCTGCGGACAGGCAAGGATCCTCTTACGCAAACTCGATCTCAAGCAGACGGGTGCCGTAAAAGCGCGTTCTCTCCCCGGTGGGGTACCAGTTGGAGACCACGATCGGGACGATCCGCCCGCCCTCGCGGTTCATGACTGCGTTCGTGAAGCCGCCGTAGAGGAAATTGTAGGGGATGCGGCCTTCCCGCAGGACGCAATACCGTTCCGCGTCCTCCGGCAGGAAACGGAGGAGCTCCGGATGCTCGCGCGGCAAAAACAGCTCCGGCGTGCTGAAGGGACCGTACGGCGTATCCGAAACGGCGTAAAAGATCCCTGTCCGCTGGATGTAATAGGTGAGCAGCCACTTGCCGAGATAGAGATTGTACTGGATCGACATATTGCTCGTCGGTCCGGGGATGATCTCCGCCCGCGCCGGGTCCGCGACGATCGCGTCGAGCCCTTCGCGGTACGGCTTCCAGACCGGCGCGCCGTCCCGGTACTCCGTCAGATATTCCCACGCGGAGAAGGTCTCGAAGTTCTCCTTTTTTACTCTGCCAAGCTTGATCCCGTCGATCCGCCCGCCGGCGCGCCCGTACAGATAGACGTATCCGTCCATACCGTCCACGGCGTAGTCCTGTCCGAAGCCGGGCGCGATATGCGCCGCGGCGTCGAAGGGGATGCCGGAGGGCTGATTGTCCATCGTCTCCGCGGCGATCCGCGTCGCCGTCTCCAGCGCCGCGCCGCCGGTCGGCTCGAGCCACGTGAGATCGTAGACCTTTTCAAAGCTTTTGCCGCCGTCGACCGAGCGGAGCGTGCCGCCGTAGTTGAGAAACCACCGTCCGCTGCCGCCTGTGCCCCAGTGGTTGATGGATTCATAGAAAACGTAGAGCTTTCCGCCGATCTCCAGTCCCCCCTGGCTGATCTTGGTCTTTTCCACCTCTTCGGCGTCCGGGGTGTAATGCGCGGGGACGAGATGGCGGGCCTTTCCGGTCCCGTCGTCAAGAAAGCCGTCCCACCGCACGCCGTCGGAAAAGTCCAGTTTTCCGGTATATCCGGCGACCGTCCCTCTCCAGTTCCTCGGTTTGCTCTTATCGACTTCGCCGGCCCCGAGCGTATCCCCGAAGAGGAAGTACATCCTTTTCTGCTTCGGGCTGTAGACCGGGATGCCGAGGTCGGTCCCGTACACGTCCCACCGGCCGGTATGCTCCGCTCCGGTCATTGTCGCTACATAGCGGATCGCCTTGATTTTCGGATTTTCTCCCATCCCGCGTTTCCTCCTGTTTTTTAAAGATCCGTTCTGTCTCCGATTATAAGTTCTCAGAATCAAAAAAGCAAGAAAGAAACCGTTTTTGCCCCTCTGAAAACCCGATCATGCCAACAAAAGACAAACGTTTTTTCCTGTTTTGCGTTCCGCCGCCCCGCCGCGGGAGGCGTCGCAGAAAGAAAGAAGGAACCAATGGAACTGAAAAAACTTGACTTTGCCCTCTCCGTCTGCAAGCTTGACTCCCCGGCGGACCTGGACCCGGACACGCCCTTTTACTTTTTCTCCAAGACCGACCGGGAGCTCTCCCTCGTTTGCCCCACCGACCGCGTACCGGCAAAAACGGCGGCGCGGGAGGACGGCTGGCGCGCCTTCCGGATCGAGGGGACGCTCGATTTCTCCCTTGTCGGGATCCTCTCCGGGATCTCGGGGATCCTCGCGGAAAACGGGATCGGGCTCTTTGCCGTCTCGACCTACGATACCGACTACATCCTGGTAAAAGAGGAGAACTTCGACCGCGCGATCCGCCTGCTTGCCGAGGCGGGTCACCGCCCGCTCTGAAAAAAACGTCCCGCTTTGCGAGGTGTCCTAAAGGACAGTTTATAAAAAACCGGCTGAGGCAAGGATCCTTCCTGACTTCAGTCGGTTTTTTGTCGCATATCGGTGCAAGCAGGACGTTTGTGTGCCAAACGTCCGGAAAAAGTGATGTTTGCCCTGCGG
>CACYYS010000094.1 GCA_902778725.1 uncultured Ruminococcus sp. | reverse complement strand
CCGCCTCCGCGCCTGCAAAGAGACAGTGAAATTCGTCCCGCGGAAAAGCCACGTCCCTTGCCACGGTGGAAGGAGTCTTTATAGCCTCCCTCTCGAGGGCCCGAATCCTGGGGAGGTCCTCCGGACCTTTCCGGGGACCCCGCCGGGCCGGTGTCGCGGCTTGCCGCGACGGAAGGAGTTTCGTCTCCCTGTCCTTTCTCCTGCTCTTTGCCTTTCTCTCCTGACTCCTTCAGTCGCCTTCGGCGACAGCGGGCCCGGTGGGGTCCCCGGAAAAATCTGTAAAGATTTTTGGGGGATCGGGCCCTCGGGAGGGAGCCTTTCGGGACGGGGGATCGGGCCACGGGGAGGGAGCCTTTTCCCGCTTTGCAGGCGCGGAGGTGGCCTGTCACCTGGCGCGCCGGATCGCGTTTTGTTTTGTTCGCGCGCCGGTTTTTGCGTGCAGGGGATTTGATCCGCCGTGTACGCGCTTTCCCTTGCCCGAACAAAAAGCCGGTCCATTCTTACCGGACCGGCTTTTTGCCTTGTTCTGCTTTGAATACGCTTTCCCAAATCCTTCCCTTTTCGGAAGTCTTTTCGCTTCCTTTTCTTCAGAAAAGGAAGACTCTTTCTCTTTCTCTTTCTCTTTCTCTTTCTCTCTCTTCTTTTTCCTTGACATCCGGCGCGGGGGATGATATACTTATTTCAGTGTATAAGATGGAGGTTTTCCATGAAGAGATCCTGGTTCCTTCTCGCCTTTGTCGCGATCGCCGCGGTCGCCCTGCTGCTCGTGCGGCCTTTTTCGCTCGCGGAGACGGGGGACGTGACGGTCGCGGTCTCCTCCGCCTCCGGCGCGCCGGGGGAAGAGGTGACGGTGACGCTTTCCGTCACGGAAAATCCCGGCCTGCGCGCGATCTCCTTTACCCTTGACTACGACAGCGATCTTCTCACGCCGGTTTCCGCGGCGTACACCGACGGCTTCGGAGACGACTATGCGACCGAGGTCGTACTGGACAACGACCCGATCATCTTCAACCGGATCTTCCGCTCGACGGTCACGGCGACCGGGGCGTTCGCCACGGTGACCTTCCGGATCGACGGGACGGCCTCCGCCGTGACGCCGCTGACGCTCGCCTCCCGCGGGGACGCGGGCTGGACGCTCTTGGACGGGGTCTCCGCCGCGCCGCTCACAACGGAGAGCGGAACGGTCACGATCCAGGCGCCCGCGGCGCTCTCCTTCACGCTTTCCGCCCGCTCGGGCGACGACGACGCAACCGTCCGGCTCTATCCCGCCTCCCTCTCCGACGCGGAGATCCGCGCGGATCTCGCGGCGGGGGAGAGGACGCTGACCGCCTCGGTGCAGAAGGGAGCGATCACGTCCTCCGGCGGCCGCTTTACCCAGCGGATCTCCCTCTCCGGCGCCCTCCCCGGCAGCTGCAAGCTTGCCGTCTCCAAGCCGGGCAAGCACGCGCCGCGCGTCCTCCCCGTCACGCTCTCCGGCAGCGAGCTTGACCTCGGCGAGATCGTCCTCCTCCTTTACGGCGACGTCAACGACGACGCGACCGTCAACGCAAAAGACGCCCTCCAGATCTCCCGCTGCGCCGCCGGCAAATCCTCCGTTTTCGGCTCTACCTCCGACGCAGACTTCGAGTCCTACCGGCTCTTTGCCGCCGTCGTCATCTCGGGCGGCTCCTCCCCCAACGCAAAGGACGCCCTCCAGATCTCCCGTTACTCCGCCGGCAAATCCTCCGTTTTTGACCGGTTCAGCTGATCCCCCGTTTCCGCATATTCCCGCAGTCGCTGCAGGGCGGAGACCCTCTCCCGCCGGATCTCTCCGCGCGGGACGGGTCCCCGCCCTCTTTTTCCGGCGTTTCCGGCGCAAACGACAATTCAAAGTCCGAAAGGAAAAAACAGATGGAAAAGGAAAAGAAAACCGGCGCGGACGTCGCCCGGCGCGGCGACTGGAAAACAAAACCCATGCCAAAGCGGTGTGAGACGTTCCTCCTTACCCGGTCGTTTACCGAGAAGGAGATGGCCGCGCTCCGCCGCGGCGGCGTTCCGCGGCAGATGGAGGACAAGTGGTTCTGGTTTATGGAAGGATCGACGCTCTGGGCGCACCGGAGCTGGACGGGATCCTGCATTTTCCGGATCGATTTCAAAGACGACGGCCGTCACGTCGTGACGGTCAACCGCGATCCGGGGCAGTACGGGAGCACCGACGCCGAAGAAGACGCCGAGACGCTGAACCGCCTCCTCGACTGGTGGACCGAGACCCCCTATGATCCCTATGGCGAGTGGCTTTCGGAAACGTACGACACGCTGAAGAAAGCCAAGAAAAAATAACGCGCTTTGCGAGGTGTCCTAAAGGACAGTTTATAAAAAACCAGCTGAGGTAAGGATCCTTCCTGACTTCAGTCGGTTATTTGTCGCATATCGGTGCAAGCAGGATGTTTGTGTGCCAAACGTCCGGAAAAAGTGATGTTTGCCCTGCGGGCAAGTGATGCAGTTCGCTTTGCGAACAATGATGTTTTGCGGCTTTGCCGCAAAA
>CACYYS010000093.1 GCA_902778725.1 uncultured Ruminococcus sp. | reverse complement strand
CGCCCAAACGCGCGGAAAAGATCATCGACGATTTCCGTCCGGACATCGTCGTCGGGACCGGCGGATACGCCTGCTGGCCCGTGCTTGTCGCGGCTTCCCGCAAGGGGGTCCCCTCCGCCGTTCACGAGGCGAACGCCGTCCCCGGTATGACGGTAAAGCGCCTGGAAAAGCATGTGGATAAGGTCTTTATCAATTTTGAAAAGACGTCCTCGCTCCTCAAACACCCGGAAAAGCATATCCACGTCGGCTGCCCGCTCCGCCGCAGCTTTTCCGTCTCCGATCACGCGGCGTGCGCCGAGTCGCTCGGCCTGCCCGAGGATCGCAGCGCCTACGTTCTTTCCTACGGCGGCAGTCTCGGCGCGGACCGCGTCAACGCCGCGATGCTCGAGGTCTTCTCGGAAAACGATACCCGCCTCCAGGACGCGGTCTTCTGCCACGCCACGGGGGAGAGGAATTTTGTACGGTTCCGCACGGCGTTCGCCGAGACGGGACTTACCTCCGGTCCGCGTCTGGAGATCCTTTCCTACGTCTATGATATGCCGGTGCGGATGGCGGCGGCGGATATCGTGGTCTGCCGCAGCGGCGCCATCACGCTCTCCGAGCTCGCTCTGCTCGGCAAGTGCGCGATCCTGATCCCCTCCCCGAACGTCACCGATAACCAGCAGGTCAAAAACGCAAAGCTCCTCGCCGACGCGGGAGCCGCCGTCATGATCGAGGAAAAGGAGCTGACGGGGGAACTTCTCTGCGACACGCTTGCCGACCTGATCATCCATCCGGAAAAGCGCGCGTCGATCGAGCAGAAGATCCGCGCCTTTGCCGTGGAGGATTCCAACAAACGGATCTATGAAGAGATGCTCGCTCTGATCGGGAAAAAGGGAAAATGAACGCACGCAAAAAAAGCAGACGGCGCAGCGTTGCCGCCGTGATCCTCGCGCTGGCGATCGTGCTGATCGCCGCCGCCGTCCTCTGCGCTCTCGTCTGCCGCGTCCGGACCGTCCGGGTCGAGGGAAACGAGATATACAGCGATTCCGTTCTTCTCGAAAGCTCGGGGATCAAAACAGGGAGCTTCCTTTTTGCGGTCAGCCGCTCCGCCGCCGCGGAAAAGATCTTACACCGCTGCTCGGTGGTAAAAAAAGCGGATGTCTCCATCCGGCTATTCGACACCGTTGTGATCCGCGTGGAGGAGCAGTCGCCCGAGTTTTACACAACGGTCGGGACAAGCACCGTCTTTTTCACGGCGGACCTGCGGGTGACCGGGGTGGCGGAGTCCGGCGGTCCTACCTATGACGCCGTCCGCTGTGTTCTGCCGAAGGTGAAACGGGCGGACTCCGGGGAGCGGATCGAGTTCTACGACGGGACGGGAGAGTATATCTCCGTCTTTCTGAAGGCGTGCGCCGCCGAGGAGGCCTTTCCCTCGATCACCGAGATCCGCGCGGAAAGCGAGCGGGATTGCTGCCTCTTCGTGGGGCCGGAGTACAAGCTGAAGACCGGCGGGAACAGCGAGATCGAGCTCAAACTGAAGGTCGGCTTCGCGATGCTGCAGAACGACCGCGTAAAAAAGGAAAAAACGGCGACCATAGACCTCTCGGATCCGAAGGAGGTCGTCGTCAAACCGGGCAGACCGGAATAAAAATCGATAAAATTCTAAAAATTTCCGTAAAACCCTTGCAAAGATTCAAAAAAACAAGTATGATATAAATAAGTATAAAACGATCGGAAAAAGTCGATAAGACCGATCTGATAGCGGAGGTTCAAAATGCCTGAATATCAAAGCGAAACGATGACCAGCAACGTGAATATCAAAGTCGTGGGCGTCGGCGGCGGCGGAAACAACGCCGTCAACCGTATGATCGACGCGAATATGCGCGGAGTCGAGTTTATTGCCGTCAATACCGACCAGATGGCGCTCATCAAATCCAACGCCACCACCAAGATCGCCATCGGGGAAAAGATCACAAAGGGCTTCGGCGCCGGTTCGAACCCCGAGAACGGGAAGAGAGCGGCGGAGGAGAGCATTGACGATATCAAAAAGGCGCTGACCGGCGCGGATATGGTCTTTGTGACCACCGGCATGGGCGGCGGCACCGGCACCGGCGCCACCCCGATCATCGCGCGCATCGCCAAAGAGATGAATATCCTCACCATCGGCATTGCCACCAAGCCCTTCAATTTTGAGGGACGGCGCCGCATGATGCAGGCGGAGGAGGGCGTGGAAGCCCTGCGCGAGAACGTGGACTCCCTCATCATCATCCCCAACGAGAGACTCAAACAGGTCAGCGATACCCGCATCACGCTGATGAACGCCTTTGAGATCGCGGACGACGTGCTGCGCCGCGGCGTTCAGAGCGTTTCCGATATCGTCAACGAGACCGCGTTCATCAACGTGGACTTCGCCGATATCACCGCGATCATGAAGGACGCGGGCAACGCGCACATGGGCATCGGCTCCGGCAAGGGTAAGGACAAGGCCGAGCTTGCCGCAAAGGCGGCGATCTCCAGCCCCCTGCTCGAGACCTCCATCGACGGCGCGCAGCGCATCTTCTTCAGCATCACCGCCTCCCCCGATAT
>CACYYS010000092.1 GCA_902778725.1 uncultured Ruminococcus sp. | reverse complement strand
ACTGACCGGCGCGATGACCGCGCGGCTGACGGGAGATTTTTCCCTGCTTCAGACAAAGGCGGTGCTGGACGGGATGATCTGCGTGTTCTTCGCGCTCACCGCGGGGCCCGTGATCCTGCTGCTGTGGATGCGGGGCGTGCTCTCAGCGGAAAAGCGAGAGCTGCCTCAGATCAATAAAAAACTGCTGATCGCCGCCTTTGCGGTGGATCTGCTGGTGGGCGTCATCGTCATTTTCGACGTGCTGGCCGCCAAACTGATTTTCGGATAAACAAGGAGATTTTTTATATGGGAATTTATGAGGAACTGAAAGCGCGGGGACTGATCGCGCAGGTGACCGATGAGGAACGGATCCGCGAGCTGGTCAATAACGGCAAGGCGGTCTTTTATATCGGGTTCGATCCCACGGCGGATTCGCTGCACGTGGGCCACTTTATGGCGCTGTGCCTGATGAAGCGGCTGCAGATGGCGGGCAACCGGCCCATCGCCCTCATCGGCGGCGGCACCGGCTATATCGGCGACCCCAGCGGCCGAACGGATATGCGCTCCATGATGACGCCGGAGACCATCCAGCACAACTGCGACTGCTTCAAAAAGCAGATGGAGCGCTTTATCGAGTTCGGCGAGGACAAGGCCGTCATCGTCAACAACGGAGACTGGCTGCTGGACCTCAAGTACGTCGACCTGCTGCGCGAGGTGGGCGCGCACTTCTCCGTCAACAACATGCTGCGCGCCGAGTGCTACAAGCAGCGCATGGAGCGCGGTCTCAGCTTCTTTGAGTTCAACTACATGATCATGCAGGCTTACGACTTCCTGCACTTGCACGAGACGCTGGGCTGCAACATGCAGTTCGGCGGCGACGACCAGTGGAGCAACATGCTGGCGGGCACGGAGCTCATCCGCCGCAAGCTGGGCGACGACGCCTACGCCATGACCATCACCCTGCTGATGAACAGCGAGGGCAAGAAGATGGGCAAGACCGCCAAGGGCGCGGTGTGGCTGGATCCCGCCAAGACGAGCCCCTTCGAGTTCTACCAGTACTGGCGCAACGTGGACGACGCCGACGTGATGAAGTGCATCCGGATGCTGACCTTTATCCCGCTCGAGGAGATCGAGGAGATGGAGACGTGGGACGCTTCCCGCGTCAATGAAAAGAAGGAAACGCTCGCCTACCACCTCACGGAGCTGGTGCACGGGACCGCGGAAGCGGACAAGGCGCGGGCTGCCGCGCGCGCTCTCTTCTCCGGCGAGGGGAGCGACGAGAATATGCCCCTGACGACCGTCCCCGCCGGGGCGCTGGAGGACGGCGGGATCAGCCTCCCCGCGCTGCTCGTGCTCGGCAAGCTCGCCGCCAGCCGTGGAGACGCGCGCCGCCTGATCGAACAGGGAGGGGTCTTCCTCGACGGGGAGAAGGCGGAGGACGTCCGCCTGATCGTCCCGGAGGAGAGACTCCGCGCCGGCGTCAGGATCAAAAAAGGCAAAAAAGGATATATGAAGTTTTCACTCTGATCCGCAAGCGAAAAAAAGAGAAAAGGAGACTGTAAAATGAAAAACGCCTCCCCGCGCTTCCTCGCCCTTTTGCTGTGCTGTTCCCTCGTCTTCGGGCTCTGCCCCGCCGCCGTTACGGCGAGCAGCCCGACGGACGCGCGCACCGTCCCGGTCGGGCTGCAGCGGCTCGACTACGGCTGGCTGGACCCCGATTACGAGATCATCTTTTTCGCGGAGTACGGCGGCGTCTCCTACGTGATGGGGGAGGATCTTTCCGCGATCCCGCTCCAGAACGTCTTCCCCTATGAAAACGAGTACGGGGAGGAGATGACCCTCTCCTGCCTCGGGGACGAGGCGGTCCTCCGCTTCACCGCCGAGTATCACGATTTCGTAAGGCTCTCGTCGGGCTATTCCTCCCGCGCCACGCCCACCTACTACCTCTCCGCGGAGGGCGGATATCTCACCCTGACGGATGAGGGGATCGGCCTCGCCCTCTCGGAGAAGGAGGACGCCAATTACTGGGCGGAGTGGACGGACAGCAGCTACAGCAGCTACAGCGGGATCGGAGAATGGGTCGACTTTTACCCGCAGAGCAACCGCAGGCTCGTCCTCGAGACCGGCGACGGAGACCCCTACTTCACCGCCGCGAGGACGCTCGGCGATACCTGCGTCCGCGTCACGGTCCGCAAGGTCGTCTGCAATCACGACGCGATCGCCTTCATTCCCGAGCAGCCCGCCTCCTGCAAGCAGGAGGGGCGCGCGGCGCACTTCGCCTGCCCCGACTGCGGGGGGATCTACGCGGATCCGGACGGGCTCTTCTCCCGGATGGAAGAACAGCTCATCATCCCGCCCTATGAATTTATCGACGAAAACGGCGACGGCGTCTGCGACGACTGCGGACGGTTCCCGCCCGCCTTCCGCCGTGTGACCGACAGCTCGGAGATCTTTGCGGGCGGCAAGTACCTGCTCGCCTCCGAGATCGACGGCGTCCTCTACGTCCTCGCCGACGACGTCGAGGGGTACGGGGAGGGGGTCTCCCTTGCCGCCGTGCCCGTTTCCGCCGGGGCGGACGGCACGGTCTCCTTCTCCGCCGTCAAGGCCGCCGGCGGGATGAAGATCCTGCTCGTCCCCGCGCATGAGAACTGCGATTTCGACCGGGGGATCACGCGCTACGGCATCCTCGCCGTATCCTCCGCCGGCTACTACGGGCTCCGCTCCATGCAGGGGAGCTTCAACTGGATCTATGACGCGGAGATGAAGTACGGCTACCGCATCGCCCTCAACCCGGACGGCACCGCCCTGATCCGCGCGGTCTATAACGAGAACTGGGACGGCCACGACGGCTCCTTCCTCGCCTTCCGCTCCGACGGTACGGAAGAGAAGGAGGGCTCCGGCAAAGGAGAGGGGACGCCGGTCAACGCTTCCGAACTCTATGGTGAGGGGAAGACCGGGGGGGAGACCCCTGCCGTCTGCTTCTCCGACGACGCGCCGGAGGGC
>CACYYS010000091.1 GCA_902778725.1 uncultured Ruminococcus sp. | reverse complement strand
GTCCATTCCGTAACGGACCGGCTTTTGTATTTGGTTTGCTTTGAGTCCGCTGACTCTGATTTTTTCCCCTTTTCAAAAAGTCTTTTCGCTTCCTTTTCTTCAGAAAAGGAAGATTTCCTCTTTTTCTCTTCCTCTTTTTTACTTGATCGGCGCGGCTTTGTCCTTCTGGATGACGTCGTGGGCGCCGCCTTCGACGATGCTGGTGGCGGAGACGAGGGTGAGGACGGCTTTTTCCTGGAGCTCGGGGATGGTGAGGGCGCCGCAGTTGCACATCGTGGACTTCACCTTTGCGAGGGTGATGGCGACGTTATCCTTGAGGCTGCCGGCGTAGGGGACGTAGGAGTCGACGCCCTCCTCGAAGGAGAGTTTTTTATCGCCGCCGAGGTCATAGCGCTGCCAGTTCCGGGCGCGGGCGGATCCCTCGCCCCAATACTCCTTGTAATAGGTCCCGCCGATCATAACGCGGTTGGAGGGGCTCTCATCGAAGCGGGCGAAGTACCTGCCGAGCATAATGAAGTCGGCGCCCATGGCGAGAGCGAGGGTGATATGGTGATCGTAGACGATGCCGCCGTCCGAGCAGACGGGGACGTAGACGCCGGTCTCCTCGAAATAGCGGTCGCGCTCGCGGCAGACGTCGATCAGGGCGGTAGCCTGTCCGCGGCCGATGCCTTTGGTCTCTCTGGTGATGCAGATGGAGCCGCCGCCGATCCCGACCTTGACAAAGTCCGCGCCGCACTCGGCGAGGAAGCGGAAGCCCTTTGCGTCGACGACGTTGCCGGCGCCGACCTTGACGCTTTCTCCGTACTGCTCGCGGATCCAGGCGAGGGTACGCTTCTGCCACTCGGAGAAGCCCTCGGAGGAGTCGATGCAGAGGACGTCGGCGCCCGCCTCGACGAGGGCGGGGACGCGCTCCGCATAGTCGCGGGTATTGATCCCGGCGCCGACGACGTAGCGTTTGGAGGCGTCGAGCAGCTCGTCCGGGTTCTGCTTATGGGTGTCGTAGTCCTTGCGGAAGACGAGGTAGCAGAGGCGGCCCTCCTTGTCGACGATGGGGAGGGAGTTGAGCTTATGGTCCCAGATGATGTCGTTGGCGAGCTTGAGGGAGGTGCCCTCCTCGGCGGTAACGAGCCGCTCGAGGGGAGTCATGAATTCGGAGACTTTGGTATCGGGCGCCATCCGGGAGACGCGGTAGTCGCGCCCGGTGACGATGCCGAGCAGCCTGCCGTGGGCGGTGCCGTCCTCGGTGACGGCGACGGTGGAGTGACCGGTCGCCTCCTTGAGAGCGACGATGTCGGCAAGGGTGTTCTCCGGGGTGATATTGGAATCGCTGACGACGAAGCCGGCCTTATAGTCCTTGGCGCGTTTGACCATCGCGGCCTCGTCCGCGATCGACTGCGAGCCGTAAATGAAGGAGACGCCGCCCTCCGTTGCGAGCGCGACGGCGAGCCGGTCTCCGGAGACCGCCTGCATAATGGCGGAAACGAGGGGGATATTCATCGTGATAGCGGACTCCTCGCCGCGGCGGAAGCGGACGAGCGGGGTCCTCAGGCTGACGTTGGCGGGGACGCAATGCTCGGAGGAATACCCCGGGATCAGCAGATACTCGTTGAAGGTATGGGCGGGTTCGTTGATAAAGGTTGCCATACTGGATCTCCTTTTCTTCATCTTTTTTTCGGTGCGGACCGGCGTCGCCGGTAAAAAAAGGCGTGTAAGCGCAGAGCGCGTTACACACCGGCGGGACAAACGGGCGCGAAGCGGCGGGGAAAAACCGGGCAGGGGAGCGGGGAGAGCGTTCTTTTCATCTTTTTCCCTTTCCTTTCGCGATGGAAAAAAACAGCGCACAGCAGGGGGACAGGGCGGCTGCACACTTGATTTTTCTTATTGTAGCACAGCGCCGCGGCGTTGTCAACAGGGATTTTTCCCCTGCAGGAGGTTTTTCCTTTTCCGCAAAAGCAGGTTGACAGAGGAGAAAAAGGGGAGTAAAATAGAAAACGACCGGAACAAGCGGCGCCTTCCCCGGCGCCGCCCGAAAAAAACCGAAAAAACCGAAAAAAAAGAGAGGCACAGTATGATCTACCGACTGGAAAACGATGCGTTTGTCGTCCGCGTCGCCACGAAGGGCGCGGAGCTGCAGGGGCTTTACTCCAAAAAGACCGACCGCGAGTATCTCTGGCAGGCGGCGCCCGAGGGCTGGCCCGACCACTCGCTGCTGCTCTTCCCCTGCTGCGGACGCATCGACCGCAGCCGCATCACCGTCAAGGGGCGGGAGTACCCCCTTGCGATGCACGGCTTTGCCAAGGATAAGGAATTCACCGTTCTTTACGCGGACAGCGCCCGGCTCTGCCTGGAGCTCGCCGCCGACGAGGACACCCTCCGGCAGTTCCCCTACCCCTTCCGTCTGGGCGTGGAATTTTGCCTGACCGACGATCACGTGGAGGAAAACTTCACCGTCCGGACCGACGGGGAGGAGACGATGCCCTTCTCCCTCGGCGGGCACCCCGCCTTCTTCTGCCCCGTGGATCTCGAGAGCGAGGCGGAGGACTGCGTCCTGCAGTTCGACACGCCGCAGAATATCCTGCGCCACGGCCTGACGGACGGCTCCCGCCTGCTGATCCCCGGCTCCGAGGAGCCCTTTTTTGCCGGCGAGCGGGAGATCCCCCTCTCCGATCACTTCTTTGACGGGGGACCGATGATCCTCTCGAACGTGAAGGCAAACTCGGTCCGCCTCCTCTCCAAAAAGACGGGGCGGTATATGGAAATGGGGATCAAGGACTTCCCCTTCATGACCCTCTGGGGTCAGGGCAAACGGATGACGGTGATCGCCATCGAGCCGTGGTGCGGCACCTCCGACGTCTCCGGCACCGACCACGCGTGGGAGAAAAAGTTCGGCAACGAGCGGGTCGCCCCCGGCGAGACCTTTGCCCGGTCGTTCATCTTCCGGCTCGGATAAAAGAAAAAAAGAAACGCCCTTCGCCGAGTGTTCTAAAGGACACTCGGCGAATGATGTGTTCCGCCGCAGCGGAACATGATGTACCCTTCGGGTATGATGCGAGGCTTCGCCTCATG
>CACYYS010000090.1 GCA_902778725.1 uncultured Ruminococcus sp. | reverse complement strand
CCGGATGGCGTTCGTGCAGGTCACCGTCAGGGCGCCGATAACGCCGGAAACGACCAAAGCGCCCGCCGTGACCACGCGAGTACCGGAGACGACCGCGCCTCCCGCCGTGACGACGGCGCCCGAGACGGAGCCGTTTGTTCCGCCGGAACCGGTCGCGGATTTTGAGCCGCTCTTCCCGACGATGCCGGAGGAGCTTGCCTCTCTCCTCTACACCGGCGAGGACGGCTATACGCATATCAAAGGAGCGGACAACCTCCGCCTGCCCGCGCAGGGGGAATACCTCGTCTACGACCGGTATCTGAGTGAAACAGACTATCAAAAAAGCGCGGACTCCACCGCCTACTTTGTCAGCCGGGAATTCGTGATGGCGGCGGAAAAATCGACCGGTCCCGCCATCCCCGGCATTTCCTCCGTCCACAGCTACACGCTGAAAAAGGGGCTTTTGACCGTATCGTATAACGAAGGGGAGAGTGTCTGCCGGATCCCGCTCCGGCTGTTCGCGCTGGAATCGGGCGAGGCGGCGGATCTGAGCGGAGACGACGTGGTCTGTGTAAATTATTACATCAGCGAAACGGTCTCGATCTTCACGCTCAAACGGGATCCGATGCCTCCGTCACGCGACTATTATGCGCCGACCGGTTATTTTCTGACCGTGTTCGACAAAGGGGAGACCGTCACGATCGCGCCGAGGACCTACGGGCACGATCAGATCTGCTTTAATACCAAAAGAGAGGGATTCTCTCTCAGCACCGTCGGCTGCGCCGCCGGGATGCGGTACCGCACCACAGGACGGTCAGACGACGGGGGCGCGTCGTTTTATCCCTGTCCGACCGGGGACTATATATCCACCCTCAACGACTATGATCAAGGCGCGACCATCTATCCGTTTTGGATCTATTACCCCCGCAAACCCGTCTCACTGATCGCCTACGGGGACGACGTCTATCTGA
Organism: uncultured Ruminococcus sp.; assembly: GCA_902778725.1. Lineage (GTDB taxonomy): Bacteria > Bacillota > Clostridia > Oscillospirales > CAG-272 > RUG12395. The sequence goes on along the minus strand of CACYYS010000090.1, from coordinate 2,230 downwards.
CCGGTTCCTGGAGCGTTTCCAAAGACTATTTTGACGAAAACTTTGCGAGCTTCCGGATACACAACGTCCGCCTTACCGACGGGTACGCGGGCGGGATGATGCTCTACCGTACATGGGATTGTCTGCCCTGTTTTGACGGCGACGTCGGCGTTTTTGCCCTGCGGACCGAGTTCATCCCGGACGGCAAAGTGGGAAAGACCGATCTCGGCGAGACCGTCACGCTCTACCACTACTATATCTCCCTTGACCGCGGGGAAACGTGGATCCCCTACTCCCCCGCGCCGGAGGGCGAGCCGACCTTCCGGAGCGCGATCTACGGCGACAGATCGCTTATAGGCAAATAAGAGATCTCTTCTCCCCCGGAGCGCTGATCGCTCCGGCAAAGCCGGTATCAAAAAGCGGACCTGCGGCGGGAGCCGCAGACTCACAAAGAGAAGCGCAATACAGAAAGGCAAAAACACGATGAAAACCGCCGTAAAGATTTTTGCGCCCATCCTCGCCGCCGCGCTTTTGCTGGCGGCTTGCAACCGCGCGCCGGTCCCGCCGGTGATCGACGAAACGGACGCCGTCGAAACGACGGGAGTGCCGGACGTCACCGCCGCGCCCGATACGATGGGCATCCCCGAGACCGCCGCGCCGGAGACAAAGGCAGCGGAAACGACGGCCCCGGAAACTTCCGCGCCCGTTACCACAGCCCATGAAGACGCGTGGACGGTCGTGACTCCGGCGGGCTGCCGGACGGCGGGATCAGAGGAACGCATAGTAAACGGTGCTATCGAGCAGCGGGAGATCCCGCTCCTCGGGCACGATATTGCAAAAGACGGGTACTGCACCCGCTGCGGGGAAAAGTTCAGCTATGGACTGTACTATGTTACAAAAGAGAAACTGAGCCAAGCGGAACCTTATGCCAAGAACAACTTGGATCGAATCAGCGAAGGAAACTATCTCATTGTCGGCCGTGGAAGCTGTACCGATACGGAACTGATCATCCCGGATTATGTGGACGGATTGCCGGTCATGGCAGTGAGTAATCTGGGTTTTCGGGATATGGCTTTTTCTTCCGTTACGATGCCGGATACCATTGCAGAGGTGTGGCAATTTGCTTTTGATAAAAGCGACAATCTGGAAACGGTTGTGTTCTCCCGTTCGCTGAAACGCATCTGCGCCTATGCTTTTGCCAACTGCAAAAACCTGACGGAGATCCGTCTGCCGGACAGCGTAGAGGTGATCGAAGAGGGGGCGTTCTGGATGGCTTACCCCGCTACCCTGAGGGGACGCAGGAACTTTACCCTTCCGGAGAATCTGAAACAGATCGGAACCAATAATTTTGTACTGCATTCTCTCTATGCCGGAATGAAATGGAAGGTCCATGCAGTCGGATCCACCAGACGGCTTTACCCCTCCGAGGATGCAGTCCCGGTCTATGATCTGATCAAAGACGAAAACGGCGGGCACTATCTCGGCAGCGAAACGAACCCCTATTTTTGCCTTGTATTCGTGGACGATGAGATCCGGGATTTTTCTGTGCATCCGGACACGAAAATCATTGCCGCCTGCGCTTGCACACAGTTGGAAACGGTCGTTCTTCCCGAAGGGCTGCTTTACATTTCCGAAAAAGCGTTCGGAAATTCCGAATTTGGCTTGCAGGATATCAAACTGCCATCCACGCTGCGCGCTGTTTCCAATGCCGCGTTTTACTACTGTCCTCTTCGATCCGTTCTGATCCCCGCGTCCGTTGAAAGGATCGGTCTGTTTGCTTTCCGAACAGACGTCGATCTCTTTTTTGAGGATTCCGACTATACGGTCGTCGAGCGAGAAGGAAGCTTAGTTGATGCGCTGGATTCCCCCGTTTATTTTACGATGAAAGACGGATGGGTGGTCAGCAGTAAATAAAAAGGAAGGAACAACATGAAACACACTGTGAAGATCTTTGCGATTTTGCTCGCCACAGCGCTTCTGCTGGCGGCTTGCAACCGCGCGCCGGTCCCGCCGGTGATCGACGAAACGGACGCCGCCGAGACGACGGGCGCGGCAGATACAACCGGGATGCCGGACACAACAGGCGTTCCGGGCGCGGCAAAAAAAGAGGTCAAAAGCGTGATCCTCTCCCGTAACTCCGTGGCGATGACCGTCGGCCAGAAAGTGAAGATAATCGCCACCTTCCGGCCGGAGGACGCCTCCCTCTATACCGATCTGACGTGGAAGAGTTTCGACGAGCGGATCGCGACCG
>CACYYS010000089.1 GCA_902778725.1 uncultured Ruminococcus sp. | reverse complement strand
ATCATGGACTGGTGCGACCGCTACGGCCAGCTTGTGATGGACGAAAACCGCATCTTCCACAGCTCCGACATCGGCATCGACGAGATCGACCTCGATTCCAACATGATCGCTTCCGAGGCTCACGAAGAGGCGAACGTTATCTGGGGCGTCGTATTCGATCCGACTCTCGAGGATCAGATGGATATCACCATCATCGCCACCGGTTTTGACGGGAAGGCCGTTTCCGTCAAGAAGACCGAGCCGCAGAAGGCCGCCGTTCCGCAGTCTGCCGCCATCACCGACGCAAAGGTCAATATGGAGGATAAGACCGCGGCTCTCGCTCCCGACGATACGAATATCGAGAGCGTGGTCAGCGACGACGAGTTCGGCGACGTGAAGGAGCTGCTCAACCGCTCCCGCCGCAAGGATGCGCCCGCTCCCGCCGCCGAGCGTGAGAACGTCACGCCCTATCAGCCGAGCAACCGCTTCCGCCGTTTCAACTGATTTCGGAATAAAAAAGCGCGTCTCCCGCGGAGACGCGCTTTTTTTTGCTTTACAGGGCCGGATTGTTTTTCGCTCGTTTGAGGAACTTCCGGAAAAAGAGGACGGCGAAGGGAACGGAGAGGAGAAAGGTGAGGAGGTCGGCTCCGGGTTGGGCAGCCTGGATCCCCGTCAGACCGAGATGCGCGGGGAGGAGAAGGATCAGAGGGATAAAACAGATCCCCTGGCGGCAGGAGGCGAGGATCGCGGCGATCACGGTAAAACCGAGGCATTGGTAGAGCTGATTGACAAGGGTGGAAAAGGCGAGCAGCGGCATCACCGAGCAGGCAAAACGCAAGGCAAGGGAGCCGATCTCGATCACCTCAGGCACGTCGATGAACCACGCCATCACCGCTTCCGCGCGCCAGAAGACCAGCGCGCCGATCACGGTCGTCAGCACCGTACCGCAGAGGCAGGAGAACGCAAAGGAGCTTTTGACCCGTTTCCGGATCCCGGCGCCGAAGTTGTATCCCGCCACCGGCTGGAACCCCTGCCCGATCCCGATGATCAGGTTGCGCACCAGCATATAGATCTTGTTGGCGATCGTAACGGCGGCGACGGCGGCGTCGCCGTAAACGCCCGCGGCGCCGTTGAGGAGAGAGGTGGAAAGGCTCGCCATCCCCTGGCGGCAGATCGTCGGGAACCCGACCTTCAGGATCAGGAAATAGTCGGAGGCTTTTTTGCTGATGTAACGGGGATGGAGCCGGATCACGCTGCGTCCGCGGAAGAAAAAGACGAGAAGGATGAAAAAACTGACCATCTGGCTGATCATCGTCGCAAGGGCGGCGCCGGCGATCCCCATCTCAAAACGGTGGATAAAGAGCGGATCGAGCGGGATGTTGAGCAGTCCTCCCGCGCAGAGCCCGATCGTGGAGAGCGTCGCCTGTCCTTCGGACCGGAGGATATTGTTCAGGATGAAGGAAGCGCAGAAAAACGGCGCGCTGAAGAGGATGTAGCGGGAGTAGGAGACGGCGTAGGGGAGGATGGTTTTTGTCGCGCCGAAGAGACGCATCATCGGGGAGAGGAAGATCAGTCCGACCGCGAGGATCAGGAAGCCGGCGAGGAGCGAGGAAAAAAAAGCGCTGCTCGCCGTCTTTTTCGCATCCTCGTCTTTTTTTGCGCCGAGATAGATGCTGATCAGGTTGCCTCCGCCCATGCCGATCCCGCCGGCAACCGCCTGGATGACCGCCATCAGGGAGAAAGATACTCCCACGGCGCCGGAGGCGCTTTCGTTGATCTGGGAGACAAAATAGGTGTCCGCCGTGTTGTAGATCATGGTGACCAACTGGGCAAAGACGGTCGGAACGGCAAGGGAGGTGACGAGCTTCGGGATCGGGGTTTTCGTCATGCGGTCGTGCTGCTCGCTTGCCGTGGGGGGAGTCCGTGAAGATAACATGGAGAGCCTCGTCAGATGGAATCGCTTTCAAAGCCCATCCCGCGCACCTCGGCGGCGTCGGAAAAGATGATGAAAGCGTCGGGCGCGATGGAATTGATGACGGTCTTCAGCTCGTAGATCTGCATTTTTTTGACGACGCACATCACGACCTGCTTGTCCTTGTGGGTGTAGCCGCCCTGGGCGACAAGGAGCGTCGTGCCGCGCTGCAGCTTTTCCTGGAGCGCCGCGGAGATCTCCTGCGGCTTGTCGGAGATGATCAGGGCGAGCTTGGCGCGGCTGGCGCCGTTGATCACAAGATCGATAAAGAGGGAAGAGACAAAGATCGCCACGATCGAGTAAAGCCCGGAAACGTAACTGTGCGTAATGAAGCAGGAGACGAGGACGATCAGCGAGTCGGTGATCAGGATCATCGTTGCGTTGGAGAGCCGCGGGAATTTCAGCTTCAGGAGGCAGGAGATGAGGTCGCTGCCGCCCGTCGTGTAGCCCTTGGAGAAGAAGAGCCCGAGCGAAGTCCCCATGCAGAGCCCGCCGAAGAGGGCGCAGAGCAGGATATCGTCGGTAAGCTGAGGGAGAAAGGAGAAAAGATCGACCGCCACGGAGGAGGAGGCGATCCCGATGATCGTCTTGATCATGAACCGGGGTCCGAAGAGGAAGGAGTTGACGATCACGAGCGGGACGTTGATCAGGATGATCATCAGACCGACGGGTGTGTGGAAGAGGATGTTGAGGATCGTGGAGATACCCGTCACGCCGCCGAAGACGATGTTCTTCGGGAGGAGGAACACGTCAAGGGAAACGGCAAAAAGAAAGGAAGCGAGCAGAACGCATCCGATCTGATAGAGCACTTCTTTCGGAGTCAGCTTGACCCCCGCTTGGGATCTCCGGGTTTTCTTTATGGTTTCCTTGATCGATTTCAAGACGCGCCTCCTGCGAAAATTTCCTTATCTATTATAGGAGACGGCGCGGGGAAAGTCAAGGAGAGAAACGCCGAAGATCAAAAAATGGAAGAATAGTTTTCCGCGGGGCGAACATAATAGGAGCAGAGTCGGATCGACACGGTCGGCGCCGCCGGGCGTCGGCGGCGCCGACCGTCACTCTTTCAGATAGATAAAAAACTAAAGAGGAGAAAGAAACATGGCAAAGAAGAGTCAGGCAAAGCAGAGCCGGACGACAAACAGCCGGAGCGGGAAGGGCGCCAAAGCCGCGCTCGACCAGTTCAAGATGGAGGCTGCAAGCGAGGTCGGAGTCGACCTGTCGAAAGGCGACAACGGCAGCATCACCTCCCGTCAGGCGGGATCCGTCGGCGGTCAGATGGTGAAAAAGATGGTGGAAAAGTACCGCAAGGATATGAACTCCAAGTAAGTCCGGAAGACGGGCGACCCTTAAAGAGCGGGCGGCAGGACCGCCCGCGTACATCAAAGCCCGCCGTTGCGTAGATAAAAACGTACCGAAATCGACAAAACGGTTTAGGCTTGTTTTTGCATTTTGACGAAATGCAAAAAAATCGAAAAAAGTTGTTGACAAAAAATGCTTGCGGTGTTATACTAACAAAGCGCCGCGAAAGCGGGGCAGCAAACGGTCCTTGAAAAGAGAACAACAAGAGATACAAAGCACTGTAAAAGGTGCAGAGGAACTCGCACAATTCTTTAGAGTACAGAAACTCGAAAGTA
>CACYYS010000088.1:3895-4887 GCA_902778725.1 uncultured Ruminococcus sp. | reverse complement strand
CGCGCCCGGGAAGGTCTACACCGTCCCCGCGGAAAAGATCGTCCTCTCGAGCGGGAAACCCTATCAGGAAAACGAATACGGCAGGATCGTCTACCGCTACCGCACGGCGGAGACCATCGAGCCCTTCAAAACCGGGATGCCGACCGAGATCGGCGTCTACGAGATCGTCGGTACGCTGACCGGCGTCGACAGTTACAGCGGGCTCACCGGCCGCTTTACCCTCACCGTGCGGGAGGGAGCGAGCGAGCAGGTCGATCCGACCGCCGATCCGGGCGGAGACGGCTCTTCCCCGCTCCTGCCGATCCTGATCGGCGCGGGCGCGCTCCTCGCAGCCGCCGCGGCCGTACTGGTCCTCCGTCTGAAAAAGAAAAAACCGGCGGACAAAGCCTGAGCCGCAAAAAAAGAAGACCTGAAAAACAGGTCTTCTTTTTTTGCGATTTTCAGAAAAGCAGAGCGACGCGGTAAACGAGGAAGGCGCAGATCCAGGCGATCACGCACTGGAAGAGCACGACGCCGAAAGCGGCGAAGCGGGAGCGGAACTCCCGCCGCAGCGTGGCGATGGCGGCGACGCAGGGGGTGTAGAGCAGGGTGAAAACAAGGAAGGACATCGCCGTAACGGGGGTAAAGAGAGACCCGAGGACTCCCGGAAGGTCGCTTGCCGCCGTGCCGAGCAGGACGGCGAGCGTGCTGACGACCGTCTCCTTGGCGGTAAAGCCCGTGATCAGCGCCGTGGCGATCCGCCAGTCCGGCAGACCGAGGGGAGCGAAGACCGGAGAAAGGAAACGGGAGACGAGGGAGAGCAGGCTCCCCTCCCCGCCCTCGACGACGTTAAGGCGCGCGTCGAAGGTCTGCAAAAACCAGATCACGACCGAGGCGAGCAGGATCAGCGTGAACGCCTTTTTGAGGAAGTCCTTCGCCTTTTCCCACATCAGAAGAAAAACGCTCTTTGCCGAGGGAAAACGGTAATTGGGAAGCTCCATCACAAACGGCGT
>CACYYS010000088.1:0-3877 GCA_902778725.1 uncultured Ruminococcus sp. | reverse complement strand
GGAGATCCGGGCGACGAGGATCCCGACCAGGATCCCGAAGAGGTAAAGCCCGAGCATCACGAGCGGCGCGTACCGCGGGAAGAACGCCATGGTGAAAAGCGAGTAGATCGGCAGCTTGGCCGAACAGCTCATAAAGGGGATCAGCATAACGGAGAGGCGGCGATCCCGCTCCGACGAGAGGGTGCGCGTCGCCATCACGGCGGGGACGGAGCAGCCGAACCCGATCAGCATCGGGACGATGCTGCGGCCGGAAAGCCCGATCCTGCGCAAAAGGCGGTCTGTGACGAAGGCGACCCGCGCCATATAGCCGGTATCCTCAAGTACGGAGAGGAAGAAAAAGAGCACGACAATCAGCGGGAGGAAGGAGAGAACGCTCCCCACGCCGGAAAAGACGCCCTTGATGATCAGGCTGTGGAACACGGGATTCATCCCGTAGGAGGTCAGCGCCCGGTCGCAGAGATCGGTGAGCGCGTCGATCCCCCCGGTGAGCAGATCGGAGAAAAAGGCGCCGATCACCCCGAAGGTGAGCCAGAAGACGAGCAGCATCACAAGGAAAAAGATCGGCAGGGCGGTGTACTTGCCCGTGAGGACGCGGTCGATCCGGGCGCTGATCTTATGCTCCCGGCTCTCGCCCGGCTTTTTGACGGTGCGGGCGCAGGCGCGCTCGATAAAGTCGTAGCGCATTTCCGCCAGCGCCGCCATCCGGTCCAGTCCCCCTTCCCGCTCCATCTCAAGGACGGCGTGCTCGACCGTTTCGATCTCGTTTTGATCGAGCATCAGGCGCTCGGTCATCTCCCCGTCCCCTTCGATCATCTTGGTGGCGGCAAAACGGGAGGAAACGCCCGCCCGCTCCGCATGGTCCTCGATGAGGATGGAGACGGAGTGGATGCAGCGGTGTACGGGACCGACGCGGCAGAAGTCCTCCACCTTCGGCAGGTCTTTTTTCTCCGCGGTGCGGATCAGGACCGCGATCAAATCGTCCACGCCCTCGTTTTTCACCGCGCTGATCGGCACGACCGGCACGCCGAGCTCACGCGAGAGGCCCTCCGAGTCGATCGCGCCGCCGTTGCCGCGGACCTCGTCCATCATATTGAGGGCGATCACGGTGGGGACGCGCATCGAAAGGAGCTGGAGGGAAAGGTAGAGATTGCGCTCGATGTTGGTCGCGTCCACGATATTGAGGATCGCGTCCGGTTTTTCTTTTAAGATAAAGTCGCGGGTGACGGTCTCCTCCTGCGTATAGGTACGCAGCGAGTAGATGCCCGGGAGATCGACGACGCGGTCGTTTTTGCGGCCGCGGATCTCCCCGCTCTTGCTCTCCACCGTCACACCGGGGAAGTTGCCGACGTGCTGGTTGGAGCCGGTGAGCTGATTGAAGAGGGTGGTCTTTCCGCAGTTTTGATTTCCTACCAGGGCGAATACCATATCAGTCCCCTCCCCTGCCGCGGGCGCACGCCCGGCACTGGGCGCAGGTGATCGGCTTTTCCGCCTCCTCGGCGGGGACGATCTCGATCCTGGCGGCGTCCTGCGCGCGGAGAGTCAGCTCGTAGCCGCGGACCCGCAGCTCGATCGGATCCCCCATCGGGGCGCGGCGCACCGCGCGGATCACGGTGCGGGGGATCAGGCCCATATCCAGCAGGCGCGCGCGCAGAGCCCCCTCCCCGCCGACGGCGGAGATGACGGCGCACTTCCCGCTTTCCAGTTGATCTAACGTCATAATGCCTCCCAAAAAGTTAGTTATCACTAACTTTTTTACAGTATAGCATCCTCCGCCCGGCCTGTCAAGAAGAAAAGAAGCGCGCCGCGCTCTTTTTTCGCCGCTTCGCCAAAAGAAAAAAGCCCCTCGCAGGGACTTTTTTCAAAGTTTTTTTGAGAGGGTGCGAAGGAGCCCCGTCAGCGGGAGGACGAGGAACCCGGCGGCGAAGTTGCCCGCCGCGTGGATCACGTCGTACGGGAGGCCCGCAACGATCCACGCGAGCATCCCCTGAAAGGAAAGCCCGAAAACCAGCGCCTGATAGGGAGCGTAGAGCGTGCCGTAGAGGAGCCCGTGCAGGGTGCAGACGGCAACGTAGCAGACGGTCGCCCGCCAGCCGGTCAGGTTTTTCGGCAGGAGCATCGCCGCGCCCCAGAGGACGGGCCAGAGGTAGAGGTAGGGATACCACCAGAGATTGAAGCCGCCGTAGATCCCGGTAAGAAAGATGAAAACGCCGACGGGAAAAAGAGCCTTTGCCCGGTAGACGACGGTAAAGGCCACGGTAAAGCAGGCGAGAAGATGGACGTTCGGCGCCCACTCAAGCAGGAGCTTGGAGAGGAACATCAGGGTGCCGAGCATCGCAAAAACGATCAGTTCTTTTAGGGAAAGCTTTTTCTTTTCCATATCCGTACGCCGTAAAGAATTTACTTTATTGTAGCACGGAAGAGGCGCTTTGTCAAATCTCTTGACAAACTCCCCGGCGGCGTGGTAAAATCAACTGCGACCGAGCGGTGCAATCGCGTAATAAGACGCCGAAAGGTATTATTATGAGGAAAGTCCGGGCTTCACAGGGCAGGATAACGGATAACGTCCGCCGGAGGCGACTCCCGGGAAAGTGCAACAGAGAGATACCGCCCGCTTTTTGCGGGTAAGGGTGGAAAGGCGAGGTAAGAGCTCACCGGTCCTCCGGGTAACCGGGGGATCCTGTAAACCCTATCCGAAGCAACACCGTATGCGGAAAGGAGCGCTCGCGCTCCGCGCCGGCCCGGCGTTTTTCCGCGGGTGGCAGGAGATTTTTTCTCCGAGCGGCACGGTAACGCGCCGCACAGACAGATGATTGCAGTTTCGCTTTGCGATCCACAGAACCCGGCTTACAAGCTCGGTCGCGGAAAAAGCGCTTTGGCTCACAGCCAAAGCGCTTTTTCCTTTCTTCAATCGTATACTTTGATATACTTTTTCAAAAAGAGCGGAAGGATGAAGGCGACGACCGCCGTGAGCACGATCTCGGGGATCATATAGAGACCGTTGTAAACGACGGAGTAAAACCAGCCGAGTCCGTCGCCGGAGAAGTGCGCGAGCGCCCACTCGGAAAACCGGGCGGTCGTCTCGCCGTACTCCGGGAATTTATCCTCGAAGAACCAGCCCGCCCAGCTCCCGAAGAAGATCGCGCCGGAGATGATGTGCGCAAGATAACGGAGAAACAGTCCGACGACCGAGCCGAGGCAGAGGGAAGCGGAGGTGTTTTTGACCGTTTTGCGGAAGACGCCGGCAAAGCCGATCACGGTGTAGGCGATGATATAGTCGATCAGGCAGATCAGCAGCGCCTTCCAGAGGATCATCTGATCCTCGCCGGGCAGGAAATAGGCGGAAACGGTCTTGAAGCTGATCAGAAGCTGAACCACCGAATAGACGAACGCGCTGCCGATCCCCCACTTCAGCCCGAACATATAGGCGGCGATCACGATCGGGAGCATACTGACGAGCGTGATGCTTCCGCCGAAGGGCAGCCGGATCGGCAGGATGTCCGAGAGCAGCGCCAGCGCCGTGGAAACAGCGACCAGAAGCGCGCAGGTCACCAGTTTTTTCGTTTTTGTCATAAGATCCTCCTGAAATAAAAAACCGCACCTGCGGTGCGGAAAGATACAACGGACATGCTGTGTCTCCCTACGCCGGTATGACCCGTATCAGGTTATAAGGGTTCGGCTCCCGCCGTCTCAGCCCGAAGGCACCCCCGACTTGTTTGAATCTACTATATCACTTCCGCGCAGATTTGTCAAGGTCTGCGCGGAAGTTTATTTTTTCAGAGTCTGTGATGTCAATTGATATGAACCATTTTGTTCAAAAAAGAAAAGATGATTGACATAGTATGGCATATGGTGGGCATCCGAGCCGGAGCCCGTAGGG
>CACYYS010000087.1 GCA_902778725.1 uncultured Ruminococcus sp. | reverse complement strand
AGGTCCTGTCGCTCGCGCTCTGTCCCGAAGAAAAACCGCTCGGGGAGCCGGTCTCGCAAACGCTCGTCCAGCCGGTCCTCGCCGTCCCCGCTCTGGTGCACGCGGAGCCGCAAAACCTCCGGACGGGCGAATAACGGGTCCGCGCGATGACAAAAATCAATACGCAGAACGTAAAACTCGCCGTCTCGGCGGGGCTGCCCTCGCAGTTCCCGAAAACGCCCGTGCCGCAGTTCGCCTTTTCCGGGCGCTCCAACGTGGGGAAATCCTCCCTCGTCAACACGCTGCTCGGGCGCAGGAAGCTCGCGCGCGTCTCCTCCGAGCCCGGCAAGACCATCACCGTCAACTTCTATGACGTCGACGGCAAGCTCTTCTTCGTCGATCTTCCCGGCTACGGCTACGCAAAACGCAGCCCGGAGGAGAAAAAACGCTGGTCGAAGCTCACGGACGGGTATTTTACGAACAATCCGAACGCCGATCTTCTGCGCGCGGTGATCCAGCTTGTCGACTGCCGCGCCGGCGTGACGGCGGACGACCGGATGATGCTCGACTATCTGCGCGCCGCGGGCGTCCCCTTCCTCCTTGCGGTGACGAAGACCGACAAGCTCTCCAAAACGGCGCTCGCCGCCGCGCTGGAGACGATCGCCGGGGACGCGGGAACGGAAAAGGAAGCGCTCCTTCCCTTCTCCTCCCTGACGGGCGCGGGCAAAAGCGAGCTGTGGGCGGAGATCCTCCGCCTCGCCGGCGAAAAATAATCTGCAACCGGAGGTCCTATGCTCCAATCCCTTTTTAACGGAACGATCTCAAAATTCGATCTGATCGTTCTCCTGCTGCGCATCCCCTGCATCCTGCTCTCCCTGACGGTCCACGAGGTCTCGCACGGATACGCCGCCTACAAGCTGGGGGATCCGACGGCAAAAGCCCTCGGCCGGCTCGATCTCAACCCTCTCCGGCACCTTGATCCCTTCGGGACGATCTGCCTCCTTCTCTTCGGCTTCGGCTGGGCGAAGCCGGTGCCGATCAATCCCCTGCATTTCAAACACATGAAGCGGGATACCGCGATCACCGCGGCGGCGGGCCCCCTCTCCAATTTCCTGCTCGGCTTTCTCGGCGCCTTCCTCTGCCGGGCGGCGTCCTATCTGCCCTACTCCCAGCCCGTCTATATCCTCATGCTGTTCCTTTCCGTCTTTTCCACGCTCAACTTCGGGCTCGCGCTCTTCAATCTGATCCCGATCCCGCCGCTCGACGGCTCGCGCATCCTCTTTGCCTTTTTGCCGACGAACGCTTACTTTGCCGTGATGAAATACGAGCGCTATATCATGATCGGGATGATGATCCTGCTCTGGTCGGGGATCGTCGACCTCCCGCTCTCGGGCGCGATCGATTCTCTCTATTCCCTCGGATACAACCTCTTTTATCTCTTCCCCGCCGCCTGACGCGGCAAAGGAGCAAAAACCATGCAACAGCAGCCAACGATCCGGCTGGAGGTCTTTGAGGGACCTCTCGACCTGCTTCTCTCCCTTGTTGAAAAGAATAAAATGGATATCCACGACATCCGGATCTCGGTGATCTGCGAGCAGTATATGGAATACCTCGCCGCCGCGGAAGCGATGGACGTGGAGCTCGCCTCGGAATTCATCGTGACGGCGAGCGAGCTGATGCTGATCAAGAGCCGGATGCTCCTGCCGCGCGCCGAGGAGGAAGAGGACCCCCGCGCGCCCCTCGCCGAGGCGCTCCTGATCTACAAGCAGGCAAAGGAAGCGGCGGCGCTGCTACTCCCGATGTACGCGGAATTCTCCGGCCGGATGGTGAAGGACGAGGACGAGCTGCTCCCCGTCCACGAGCTGCCGACCGGGCTCGACCCCGAAAAACTCTCCCGCGCCTTTGCGTTGATGCTCACCCGTATGAAGCAGAACGCGAACCCCGAGGAGCGGCTGATCAAGCCGCTGGTGCGGGCAAAGTTCGTTTCCGTCAAGGCGCGCGCCGAGCGGATCGTAACGAGGCTGAAGACCTCCGGTCCCGCCTCGGTGGTGACCCTGCTCTCCGACGCGCGGGACCGCAGCGAGCTTGTGGCGGCGTTCATCGCGCTGCTGGAGCTGCTCAAGCAGAAGGTCCTGCTCCTCCGGGAGGACGATCCGGAAGAAGCGAGCGGCGACATCGCCTACGGGATCCGGCTGGAGCTGAACCCCGAGGTAAGCGCCGAAGACGCGATGGCCGGATATGAATTTGACGAAAATACGACGAAAGAAAACGGAGAAAACGATGCAGACGGAAGAAAAAAACCTGACGACCCCGCTTGAAGCGTCCCCCGCGCAGACGGACGGGACGGAGATCGACCTGCCGGATCTTGACGGAGAGGACTCCGCCGCGATCATCGAGGCGGTCCTCTTTGCCGCGGGTCATCCTCTGGAATACAGCAAGATCGCGCCTCTCTTCGGCTCCGTCCCCTCGGAAGTGAAACGCCGGGTCGCGGAGATCGCGGAAGAGTTCAACCGGCGGGACAAGGCCCTGCTCCTGCTCGCGCTCGACGACTGCGCCCAGCTCTGCACGCGGGAGGAGTTCTCCCCCATGATCCGCGAGGCGCTCGGCATCCGCCGCGGCGGCAACCTCTCCAATTCCTCGATCGAGACGCTCTCGATCATCGCCTATAACCAGCCCGTCACGCGGGTATACATCGACAGCGTGCGAGGGGTCGACTCCTCCTACGCCGTCTCCTCGCTCCTCGAGCGCGGCCTGATCGAGTGCGTGGGGCGCCTCGACCAGCCGGGCCGCCCGATGCTCTACGGAACAACAGCCGACTTTCTCCGCTGCTTCGGGCTCTCCTCCCTCGCGGAGCTGCCGGAGGTCGAGGGAGTCGAGGCGCAGATCGGCGCGCTCGCCAACGTCTCGATCGACGAGGTGCTCGCCGAGACGGAGCCCGCCCCCGCGGGACCGGACGCCGGAGGTGAAGGATCATAAGAGGTTTTCTGATCGCGCTGGCCGTCCTCCTCCCCTTCGTCCTCCTCGCGTTCGTGCGCGTCCGTTTTATCGCCGAGGCGGCGGAGAGCGTGACGCTTGCGGCGCGGGTCCTCTGCTTCCGTTTTTCCCTCTATCCGAAAAAGATAAAGCAGCCGGATCCGCGCAAATTCACGAAAGCGCGCTTTGAAAGAATGCTCCGCCGGCAGAAGAAAAAAGCGGAGAAAAAAGCCGGAAAGGAAACGGCGAAGGCGGAGAAAAAGGCGAAAAAGGAAAAAGAAGAAAAAAAGACCTCCGCCGCCGATACGATCCGGCTCGTCCTGCGGCTGCTCTCCGCGGTCTTCCCGCGGTTTGTCCGCTATCTGCGGCTGGACGTCTCCCGCCTGATCGTCACCGTCTCGACCGACGACGCGGCAAAGACCGCGATCGCCTACGGCGCCGTCTCCCAGGCGGCGGCTTATCTCTCCGCGTTCCTTGACTCCTACGTCGATCTCCGCCATCCTCCCGCGCGGGAGGAGCGGATCGAGTGCGACTTTCTCAGCGGGAAGACGAGCTGCGATATCCATATCACCGCCTCGATGCGGGTCTGGCAGATCTTTGTGATCCTGGTCGTCGCCGCCTATCATTTCCTCGCGGCGAAAAGCAAAAGCAAACCATAAGGAAAGGAAATAAAACCATGGCAGAAAACACCAACAACACGACGGAAAAGATCGGCGAAATCATCTCCTCCTCGCTCGAAAAGATCAAGACCATCGCGGGCGGCGAGACGGTCGTAGGAAATCCGATCCCCACGCCCGGCGGGACGACGATCATCCCCGTATCCAAGGTATCGGTCGGGTTTGCCTCCGGCGGACTGGACTACGGCAGCAAAGCGCCGGAAAAGAACAAAAACTTCGGCGGCGGGGGCGGAACGGGCATCAGCGTGACGCCGGTCGCCTTCCTCGTCGTCTCTCCGAGCGGAAGCGTGGAGCTGCTCTCCGTCGCCAACGCGGGCGACCCGCTGGAAAAACTGACCTCCTTTGTGGACAAGACGCCGGATATGATCGACCGGCTCCGCTCCGCCTTTTCCTCCAAAAAAAACGCGGAGAGCGCCCCCGCGGAGGAAGAAACCGGAAAATAATAGAAGCGTTCCCGGCGGTTTGACTCCCCCTTTCCGGGGTATACTGACCGTATGGAACGATCGAATGTTTTATCCCATCGCGGCAGAAAAAGAGCCGGGCGCGTGAGCCTTTTCCTCCTCCCGGTCCTGCTCCTCTGCCGCTTTGCCGTCCCCGTCTCCGCGGCGGAGGGACCGGCGCTATCCGCCCGCGCGGCGGCTCTCTACGAGCCGGAGAGCGGGCGCTTCCTCGTTGCAAAAAACGCCGACCGAACCCTGCCGATGGCGAGCACCACGAAGGTGATGACGGCGCTGGTCGTCCTCGACCTGCTCCCGACCGACGCCGAGGTGCGCGCGGACGCCGACACGGTGAACGCGGAGGGCTCCTCCCTCTATCTGCGGGAGGGGGACGTCCTCTCCTGCGAGGATCTGCTCTACGCCCTGCTCCTGCGCTCCGCCAACGACGCGGCGGAGACGCTGGCAAAGGCGGCGGGCGGCTCCGTCCCCGACTTTGTCGCCGCGATGAACCGCAAGGCGGACACCCTGGGGCTCGCCTCCACACACTTTGAAAACCCGCACGGCCTCCCCGCCGAGGGACATCATACCACGGCGCGGGACCTCGCCCGCCTGACGGCGGCGGCGTGCGAGAACGAGGATTTTCTC
>CACYYS010000086.1 GCA_902778725.1 uncultured Ruminococcus sp. | reverse complement strand
TGGTACAGACCCGGTAGGCGTCCCAGGTGGGGGCGATGCAGGTGACGGGGCCGGCGGGCCTGGTTTCCAGACTGTGGGCCGTGGCCGGGGCGTTGAAGGTGGTCTCGCCGCGGTGGCCGCAGGTGCAGGAATAATAGTAGACGCAGCCGGTCTGGCAGTCGCCGGACTTGAGATACTCGGGCTTCTGGATCTGCTGGGTGTCGCTGTGGGTGGGGAAGATCTTGATGGCCAGCTCGCCGCCGTAATCGGTGAAGGAGTCGATGAGCTCCTGCTTCGTCACGGTATGGAAGGCGTTGTTCACCCCGGCGAGCTGGTAGGTCAGCGTGTGGACCGCGCCGTCGGTCTTGAAGCGCTCCGCGGCATCGTATCTGAGATGATAGTCCATAAGCCGTCCGTGCTGCGCGCCGTCCTTGCGGGGGCCGGCGCCGGCGGCGCCGTTCCCGCGCAGATCCGGAACGTCGTCTGGTCCATGCGCATGCCCCGCCTGATCCTGGCGAGCCTTGTGGGCGCGGGACTTTCGGTCTCCGGCTGCGCCTTTCAGGGGCTTTTTTCCAATCCCCTGGCCACCCCGGATACCCTGGGGGTCGCTTCCGGCGCCAGCTTCGGCGCGGTCCTGGCGCTGCTTCTGGGCTGCGGCCTGACGGGCGTGCAGCTGTCCGCCCTTCTTTTCGGAGTCGCCGCCCTCCTTTTGACCGGGATCTCCGGGAAATGCCTGACGGGCAGTAAGACCACGACGATCCTCGCCGGGATCATGGTGGGCTCCCTCTTCAGTTCCTTGGTCTCTCTGGTAAAGTTCACCGCGGACACGGAGTCCCAGCTCCCGGCCATCACCTGTTGGCTGATGGGCAGCTTCGAAAGCGCCGGATACGCCTCCCTGACCATCGGCGCTCCCGCCATCCTCATCGGCTGCGCGGTCCTGCTCTGCCTGCGCTGGCGCATGAATCTCCTGCCCCTTTCGGAGGACGAGGCCGTCAGTTCCGGCGTCAATATCCGCGCGCTGCGGCTGATCGTTGAGTTCTGCGCCACCCTGATCACCGCTTCCTGCGTTTCCATGTGCGGGCAGGTCGGCTGGGTGGGGCTGATCGTTCCGCATATCTGCCGGCTGCTGGTCGGCAGCAACCAGAAGGTGCTGCTGCCGGTGTCGGTCTCCGTGGGCGCCGCCTTCATGATGATCGTGGACACCCTGGCGCGCACCGCGTCGCCCAAGGAGATCCCGATCTCGATCCTGACCGCCGTCATCGGCGCTCCGTTTTTCATCCTTCTGCTGCGGAAGAACAGGGGGTGGGCGCTGTGAGGTTCGAGGTCAGGGACGGCCTCTTTCGGTACCCGGGGGGCGAGAGGATCGTCCTCGATCATATAAGCCTCTCTCTGGAGCCCGGCAGCGTGCTCGCGATCCTGGGACCGAACGGCGCCGGAAAGACTACGCTGCTGCGCTGCATGCTGGGATTTCTGAAATGGGACGAAGGATGCTCCGTTGTGGACGGAACCCCCGTCGGGCAGATGTCCCCCAAAAAATTCTGGAAGCGGGTGTCCTACGTCCCCCAGATCCGGCAGGCCCCCGCGGCCTACACCGTGGAAGAGATGATCCTGCTGGGGCGCGCGGGGGAGGTCGGCAGCTTTTCCTCCCCGAAGGAGAGGGATCTGGCCGCGGCGGACGCCGCCATCAAGCAGACGAACCTCGAGTCCATCCGTCACTGCTCCTGCGCCCGGCTCAGCGGCGGGGAATACCAGATGGTCCTGATCGCGAGGGCCCTGGCCTCCGAACCGGAGATGATCGTCATGGATGAGCCGGAGTCCAATCTGGATTTCAGGAACCAGCTCCTGGTGCTTGATCTGATCTCCCAGCTTTCCCACGAGGGCATGATCTGCGTTTTCAACACCCATTATCCGGCCCACGCGCTGCGCTGGGCGGGAAAGGCGCTGATGCTCTCCAAAGACGGAGGGTACCGCTTCGGAGACAGCCGCAGGATCGTGACGGAGAAAAGCATCTCCGAATGCTTCGGCGTCAGCGCGATCATCGGCTCCCTTGAGACCGGCGGGGGGACCTATCCCGACGTGATCCCTGTGGGGATCGAAGACGCCGGCGTCCCGCCGGTGCAGGGCGACGACAACGTCATCGCCGGCATCAGCATCCTGCTGGAGAACACGGAGAACGCCGGGCTGCTGAACCGGGTCCTGCATGAGTACGCGGATTGTCTGATCGGCAGAATGGGCGTCCCCTACCGCCCCGCGGACGTCCACGTGATACATCCGGTACCCCTCCCGCGAGACGAGTTCGTTTTCCATCCCCTTCGGCGTGCCGACGTAAGCGATCTCCGCCGCGGGATCGTTTTGGCGAACGGTATCCGCGATCGCAAGAGCGGGATTGATGTGTCCGGCTGTTCCGCCGCCTGTCAGTAAAACTCTCATGTTCTTACCCTTTTATTTCCTGATATACGAATAACGTGATATGGAGAGCATAACGCCCATCTCCGCCGCCAGTACCAGCAGCGAGGAGCCGCCGTAGCTGAAAAACGGGAGCGAGATCCCGGTATTGGGGATCGTGTTGGTGACCACCGCGATATTGAGGAGCACCTGGATCGCGATATGGACGCTGATCCCGAACGCCACGGTGGAAGCGAAGGTGTCCGGCGCTTTCTTTGCGATATAGAAGCCGCGCGCGACCAGAGCGGCGAAAAGCGCGATCACGGCGACGGCGCCGATAAACCCGAGCTCCTCGCAGACGATGGTGAAGACAAAATCGTTCTGCGGCATGGAGACGTAGCTGTATTTGAGCCGGCTGTTGCCGAGCCCGAGCCCGAAGAGCCCGCCCGAACCGATGGCAAACCCGCCCTGGATCGTCTGCCAGCCGCCCTCGAGCTTGTAATTCTCCGGGTGGAGCCACACGTTGACGCGCTGGGTCGCGTAAGAGAACTTGGCGATCAGGAGCGCGACGCCCGCGACGCCGACCCCCGCGACGGCGGCGAGGCAGGAAAGGCGCGTCCCGGCGTAATACATCACCAGCATGGCAAGCGCGGTAATGATGACAAGACCGGAGATGTGTTTTTCCGCCGCGACAAGGACGTCGATGACCGCGAGCAGGCAGAGCTGGGGCCCGATCCCGCGCCACATATAGGTGACGAAGGCGCGGGGCGCCGCAATGAACACGTTGTAAAGCGAGGCGCCGAGAGCGGGAAAGAGTCCCGCGCGGCGGGGGTGTTTATAGCGGCGTTCGACCGGCGACCGGTCGAGGACGCGGTCCCGGTGGTCGCTTGTATATCGCGCGAGCGCGAAAACGAGAGTGACTTTGGCGATCTCCGACGGCTGGACCGAAATCGGTCCGACGCTGAACCAGCGCTGCGCGCCGCCGGAGGCAAAGCCGATCACGAGGACGAGCACGAGCATCCCGACCGTGAAAAGATAGGTGAGATAGGAAAACCGGTAAAAATAGCGGTAGGGAAACGCGGCGACGACCGGCATGATGACCATCGCCATCCCGACGAAGAGAAACTGCTTTTTGGCAAAGTAGAAACTGTCTCCGAAGCGGGTCTGGGCATCCGCGTAGCTTGCGGAAAAAACCATGATCCCCCCGAAGAGCAGGAGGACGAGAACGAGGATGAAGTAGACGGGATCGATCCCGCGCCGGGCAAGCAGGACTTCCCTGCCCTCCCCCTCGACGCGGCGCTCCGGCTCGCGGACCGCGTTCCGCCTCGTGTTGATCTCGGCGAGATCGCGCGCCTCCCCGGTCCCCGCGCGGCGAACGGGCACATTGCTGACCGATACGGAATGGTCCGGGGAGTTCATATTCCTTTTCTTACGATCGAGCATGTTCCCTCCGAAAGGTCAAAAGGCGAAATAGGACAGAACGCAGGCGAGGAGCGTGACAAACGAAAAGACGTAACCGATCTTCAGCTCGCCCCATCCGCTCATCTCAAAGTGGTGATGGATCGGGGACATCTTGAAGATTCGTTTTTTTGTGAGTTTGTAGCAGCCGACCTGCAGGATCACCGAAAAGCTCTCGCAGATAAAGACGACGCCGTACAAAAGGATCAGAAAAGGCTGGCCCGTCATAAAGGCGGCCCCGGCGAAAAGTCCTCCGAAGAAGAGCGATCCGGTATCCCCCATAAAGACGCGGGCGGGATGATAGTTGTAAACAAGGAAGCCGAGCGCGCCGCCGAGCGCGCCGGAGGCCAGGATCACAAGAGGAAGATGGCGCAGCCTGTATCCGATCACGATCAGGAACGCCGCGACGACAAGCGAGATCATCGAGAGGAGCCCGTCGATCCCGTCGGTGAGATTGACGGAGTTGACGATCCCCGTGATCAGGATCAGGGCAAGGAAGAAATAAAAGAAACCGAGATCGAGCGTAACGTCGGTAAAGGGGATGCGGAGGGTACCGTCGATCAGCCCCGCCGCCTTCATCCCCGCGAGGTAGAGAGAGGCGCAGATGAGCTGCAGGACGTATTTTTGCGGAGCCGTAAGTCCCTCGTTCTCTTTTTTGCGGAGCTTTTGCCCGTCGTCGATCATCCCGACGGCGCCGTTGGAGGCGGCGAGGAAAAGCGTCAGAACGCCGGCGAGAAGGGCCTTTTTATCCTGATAACCGCAAAAATACAGAACGGCGAAGGCTGCCGCAGAAAGAAGGGTAACGACGCAATAAAAGGAAAGTCCGCCCATCGTGGGGGTCCCCTCCTTCGACTTGTGCCATCTCGGCCCGATCTCCAGGATCTTCTGCCCCATTTTTTTGCTTTTGAGAACGGGGATCAGCCGGCGGGTGAAGAGCGCCGTGAGAAGAAAGGAGAGAAACGCCGTGATCCCGAAATAAAGAGTAAAGTCTTTCATTGCTTCCTTCTTTTCCGTCTGCGACCACTTCCGCACGAAGGAACTGAGGTCCGCATAATTGCCCCGGATGTTCCTTTTCGTATAGTCGATGATGTTCTCCTGCCTGAGCAGCTTGCCGTTCGTATCGTAAACTGAGACAGTCTCCTGTATCAGCTGGACTCTTGCTCCTTCCGCATCCACATAAGGTATGTGTTTCGGTTCCACAGGAACTTTGGGTTTTACCGGACCAGGTCCATCTCCTTTCCTCGGGTAATCATCTACCTGCTCCACAGGTCCGTCCCAGTCGGGATCA
>CACYYS010000085.1:5269-5855 GCA_902778725.1 uncultured Ruminococcus sp. | reverse complement strand
ACGAGGATTTTCTCCGTCTCTCGGGGACAAAGGAACGCACGCTCCGCCTCGACGGGAGGAGCCAGGTCCTCAAAAACCACAACCGGCTGCTCTTTACCGATCCCTCCGTGATCGCGGGCAAGACGGGCTACACCCGCGCGAGCGGGCGGTGCCTTGTGAGCGCCGCCGAGCGGGAGGGCGTGCGGCTGATCGCCGTTACGCTCGACGCGCCGGACGACTGGCGCGACCACCGCGCCCTCTACGACTACGGCTTTTCCCTCCTGCGGCGCGAGACGCTCCCGCTCTCCGGGGAGGAGTACCGCGTCCCCGTCACGGGCGGGACCGAACCCTTCCTCCGCTGCAGGGCGGCGGAGGACTGGTCCGCCGTGCTGGAGGAGGGCGAAACGCTCTCCGCCGAAGCGCTGCTCCCTCCCTTTTTATACGCGCCGGTACGGGAGGGCGAGATCGTCGGCGCCGTGGCGGTGAGGAAAAACGGCGCGCTTGCCGCCGTGATCCCTCTGGAAGCGACGGGCGACGTCCCGGAGCGGGAGAAGGGGCCTTCCCTCTTTCGCCGATTTTTCCGGTCTTTCTGAAAGGAACGAAAATG
>CACYYS010000085.1:0-5238 GCA_902778725.1 uncultured Ruminococcus sp. | reverse complement strand
ACGAAAATGAACAAGATCCGACTGCAAAAGTATTTCAGCGAGTGCGGGATCATGTCCCGCCGCGCGGCGGAAGCCGCGATCGCGGACGGGCGCGTCACGGTGAACGGCGCGCCCGCCGCGATCGGGCAGAGCGTCGACCCGGACGCCGATACCGTCCTCCTCGACGGGGCGCCGGTCCGGCGGGACCCCGAGAAAAAACCCGTGTATTATATGCTCCACAAGCCGAGAGGGTACATAACCTCCCTCTCGGATGAAAAGGGCAGAAAATGCGTGACCGAGCTGCTCAAGGACGTATCCGAGCGGGTCTATCCCGTCGGGCGGCTGGACTACAACTCCGAGGGGCTGCTGCTGCTGACCAACGACGGCGAGCTCACGAACAAGCTCACACACCCCTCCCACGGGGTGAAGAAGACCTATGTGGTCGTCGCCGACTCGGTCGTCTCCGACGAGCAGATCGTCCGGCTCGGGGAGCCGGTCGTCTCCGACGGGGAGCGGCTGCAGGCGGACTCGGTCGAGCTGATCTCCCTCGGGGACAAGCGCTCGGTCCTGCGCATCGTCCTCTCGGAGGGGAAAAACCGCGAGATCCGGCGCATCTTTGAGGAAAACGGCATTACGGTGCGCAGGCTCAAGCGCGTCGCCGTCGGCCGGCTGGAGCTCGGCGACCTGAAAAAAGGCGAGGTCCGCCCGCTGGAGAAGGACGAGATCGCCTACCTCAAACGTTTGAAATAAGGAGGACTTCCGCGATGTTCCGGATCCTTTCCGTACAGTCCAAAGAAGAACAGGAGCGCCTCGCCGCCGAATGCGGCGCGCTCTATCACCCCCGCTGCCCCGCCTACGCCCTCTATCTCGGCGAGCGGTTCTCCGGGCTCTGCCAGTTTATGATCGGGGCGGGCCGCGGGGAGATCGTGACCCTCGACGCCATCCCCGGCTTTGCGGGGGACGCGGACGGGGACGCCGAGCAGTATCTCGCCGCCCTCTGCCGCACGGCACTTTCCTTTTTAGAGCAGATCGGGCTCTCCCGCGCGCTTTATACGGGCGGAGAAAAGAGCCGGCGGCTGATGCTGCTCTCCGGTTTTTCCGACCGGGAGGGCGCCTGGTCGACCGATCTCAAGGCTCTCTTTTCCCATTGCTCGGCAGAGCTCTGGGAGACAAAATGAAAAAGCCCCGCGCGCTCTCCTCTCTCCTCCGTCTCACCCGCGCCGGACCGGAAGAACGGCCCCTCTGGCTGCTCCTGCCGCCGCTTTTCGCCGCGCTCGTCTACGGCGCCTTCAACGCTTTTCTCGCATACCGTGCGCGCTCATCGTGGTTTGGCCTGATGAGCGCGTATCATTTTCTCCTCTTTTTCACCCGGCTCTATACCGTCCTCACGCTCCGGACCCGGGAGGGGACGGCGGAGGCGCGCCGCATCCTCCGCTCAACGGGCGTCTCCCTGCTTGCGACCGACGCGATCCTCGGCGCCGCCGTCGCCCTGCTTGCGGCGGGGGCGGGCGGGCGCGCCTACCGGGGCTTTGAGATCTACGGAGCGGCGGCGTATACCGCCCTCCAGCTCCTCCTCTCGCTCGTCCGACTCTCCTCCGCGCACCGGACAAAACGGCCCGTCTCCCTTGCGATCCGCAAGACCGAGAACGCCGAAGCGCTGGTCGCGGCGATCCAGCTCCAGGCTTCCCTCTTTATCGCGTTCTCCGACCCCGCGTCCGTCTTCTGCCGGACGTGGACCGCCGTGACCGGCGCGATCGTCTTCCTCGATATCGCCGTTCTCGCGGTCCACTCGGTCGTGGCGGCGCAAAGGATCCGGTAACATGCCGCGCATCCGCCTGCTCCTTCCGCCGCGGCTTGCCGCGCCGGAAGGAGTTTTGTCAGTCTCCCTCCCGAGGCCGTCTCTCCCGTTTGGCTCCCTTGTGTAAAGGGAGCTGTCAGCGGAAGTGACTGAGGGATTGTAAAAAAAGGAAAACGCCGTTTTGTCAAATCGGGCGGCGGTCGAAACACAAGCCCTACACCGCAAGCGGTCCCCTTCCCTTTACACAGGGGAGGCAGAGGATCGGGCCATCGGGAAGGCGCAAAAAAACGAGCCGGTCGGGCAGATGCCCGACCGGCTCTTGTTCTGTTTAGGGTTGCTGCGGAGTCGATCAGCCGTTGATCTCAGCGGAGATCGCGGCGGCGATACCCTGCGCATCGCCCGCGGCGGTAACAGCGGCGATCATATCGTTGAGGCTGGCGGTGATCTGATCAGCGCCGGTGCCGTAGGCGTAGTAGTAACCAGCGGCGCCGTCCACCTGGATCCCGTAGACCGCGTAAGGCAGGAAATCGTACTGATAAGCCGCGGTGGTCGCGTTCAGCGTGCTGAAGACCACGGGGCAGGTGAAGAGGTAACGGGCGTCCGCCGCCAATGTGGTCTTATCCGCGTTGTCGAGGATCGGGTTGAGGTAAACGACGGACTTGCCGACGCCGTTGTTGTAGGTCTGAGCGGCGGGCAGCGCGGTGATGCCGGGCGCGTAGCCGTTATCGAACCAGGTAAGAGCGTTCGGGTTGGCGCTCCGCTTGACGAGGACGCCGTACTCGACGGCGGCGTCAAGGTTGGCGGCGGGGGCGGTGTAGCCGGCGCGCATCGCAAACTTGCCCGCGGTGTTCTTGGCGCGGAGGGAGTAGCCGCTCGCGCCCATAAGCGCGTAATCCATATCCGCTTTGAGCCAATTCTGGACGGTCGCCGCTTTCGTCGTGTAGATGACGGTGGAAGCGGTGCCCGCGTCGTTTGTGGAGCGGAGCTCCACGTCGCCGAGCTGCTCGCCGGGGAGAGTGATGTTGACGTCGTAGGAATTGTTCTCGCTGACCGCGTCAATCATCTTGACCGCGGCGTTCTCGCCGACGATGACGTTCACTTCGCCGGTGCAGCCGGAGCTGGTATCCTCGGCGATATAGGTAGTCGCCTGATCCTGAGAAGCTTTGTAGCCCGCGGCGATGCGGAGAAGCGTGAAGCCGTCCGCGTTGCCGGAGACCGTGATAGTCTGATCGATCACACGGTTATCTTTGATCGCGTCGTTTGCCGGTTTGACGCGCGGCGCGGTGGCAACGACGAGCGTCGACTCGGTGGAATGAGCGCCTTTGACCGGCGCGTTGCCAAGAGCAGTGCCGCCGGCGTTTTCATAAAACCCGCAGTTTTCAAAGGTCAGATCGTTGTCATTCATGAAGAAGACTTTATTCGACCCGGTCTTACCGAAATTAACATTCTTGAAAGTAACATTGTTGTGGAACTCAAGCACACCCAAAAGAATAAGCAGACTATCCGAAACGTCCGAAGTGATGATTACGTTACCATTCAGTTCCGGAAGTTCAGCGTCAGGCGTCCAAACTTCCTTTGCCAAAATGATCGTACCGCCGGTACCGATCCCGGAGAGAGCGGAAAACGCCTGATCGATCGTACGGACAGGTTCCGCCGCCGTTTTGCCCATGCCGCATTCGGCTTGCGGAATGTTCGTATTCACATAGACGATCGCGCCGTTCTCGTCGGTGGAGTAACCACTATAATCGGCGTTGTCGGTCATGTTATCAAAATTGTGCAAAGAAGCAGCAGAAGCATAGACTCCGTTGTAGTTGACAGTGCTGTTCAGCGTAGTGTTGTCCAGCCCGTCGATCGTTTTGCCGACCCCCAGATAGATCGGCCCATTGATGTTGAGAGTAAGAGAAGGAGTGCCTATAAAGACGTCAGCAAAATCCTGATTATACCGCAGATTCTCTATCCCGCGATCAAAGGAATTAAAGCCATTCAAAGTGACAGAAAGGCTTCCGGCGTTCGTCCGCAACGTACCGCCCGTAGTAGTTGCGGAAAAGAGGGCAAACTGCTTGAAGTTGCATCCCTCCACTGTGACATTGATCCGCGCATTCGCAGTATACTGGTCGCGTCCCATCATAACAACACTGTTCGGCGAACCGGTATTCACGTTGACCTCAGCCTTAAAGGTTGCGTTTTTCAGATTTAAATTGATCGTCCCCTCGTTTATGACATTCGCATCGCGACCGCCGGTCAAAACATACGCCCAAGAAGCGCCGAGGACATTAATCGTCTGGGTTCCGGAAAAAGTAGCTTCTGCGGTGGCGTTGGGGTTAGCACGACCATTCACGATGCAAGGATACTGTGTAAACGAAGTGCCGTTTCCCGCCGGAACGTTTTTATAATGCGCTCCGAACGTCGTATCGTGATAGCAAAGATAAAACAGGAAGTTCTTTCCCAACTGTTTGAATGTGAGATAATCCCATTCCGTCTTGCAATGGAAAATCAGAAAACGGGCGCCGTCATTTGCGTCGCCGGCTGCAAACTGTGCATTCTGCGAAGCATCTTCATTATCAAAATAGTTGTGCAGTCCGGCCGACCCCGTGTACGGAGAAATCACACCGTTTGTCGCCTCAAAGGTCTTGTCCGGATCCGTCACCGTGCATTTGGAAGTGAAGACAAAGGACTCGGTGCCGGTAATCCCGGATTGACCCAGATGCCCGGATGCTGTAAGCTTATAGGTGTAATCGTTGGCAAAAACGAAAATAATACGATCATAAGCAGATCCGGCGTTATCAATCTTATTATTCGTGAAATGATTATAGAAAGTAGCAAAGCCGCTTCCCATATTGCCGTGCATGATCACGACCGCGTCGTTCGCGCCCTGCACGATCCCTTCAGCAGCGGAATCCGCGGAAGAAGCGAACGCGAAGGGAACCATGGTAACAAGAAGGATCGCGGAGAGGAGGATCGCTAAAAACTTGTTTTTCATTCTGATTCGTTCCTTTCTTTCAATTTACGCCCAGTTATTAAGGTCGTCGTTGTTCTGATCGCTGCCGTCGCCCGTACTGGTCGCGACAACATAGCCCTGCAAGTCGAGCCGGACGATCTCAAGCTGGGGTCGGGAGTACAATTCTTTTTTCTTTTCCATGTTTTCTCCTTTTCCGTCAAAACGGCAGACTGCCGTCTTGTGCTATTTTTATATGTATATTTTAACAATCCGGGGGCCGTCTTTCAACACAATTTTGGTGAATTTATTTTCGTAAATTTTGTGCTTGACTTTTTGTAGATTTCGTGATATAATATTTGATTTTTAGAGCAATATTGGTCATATTGCTTGATTTTTTTCTTGTTGTTTTGGTGATCATTTCAGCCTGACTTTTCAATTTGACCAAGTTTTGTGCTTTTTTCACAAAGTTTTGCCGTGTTTTTCTACAGGAGAAATCGCGCCGAAAAAAGGCGAACTCCTTCCG
>CACYYS010000084.1 GCA_902778725.1 uncultured Ruminococcus sp. | reverse complement strand
CATGCGCGAAGCGCACATCATGAGGCGAAGCCTCGCATCATACCCGAAGGGTACATCATGTTCCGCTGCGGCGGAACACATCATTCGCCGAGTGTCCTTCAGAACACTCGGCGAATCGGGGCATTTGTTCAGTTCGGGATTGTCAAAATTTTCGACGTCGTCGTCGAAAGCGCCGAGGCTGCGTCCCATATCCGTGTTCTCCTTTACAAAGTTTGATCCGTCCCGGGCAGGCGGGAAAGGGCGATCGCCGTCCTGCCGAAGAAGAGGGTGTTTTCGGCGACGCGCGTTCCGGTCGCCAGGGCAAAATGCTCCGCCGTGTTCGCGTGGGGCGCGTAGGCGTCGCTGTACGAGGAAACGTCCACCCGCAGGGCGCCTCCCTTTTTGACGGTGAAGGCGACGGGCGACGTTTCGATCTCCAGGCGGCAGACCGACCCCCGCCGGTAGGCGGGATCGGCGTGCAGGAGGGTCGAGGCGGTGTCGGCGAGATTGTAGGCGGCTCCGTCCTCGACGAGATACACGCGCACGCAGAAGGCGGTATCGTCGCAATCGGAGGAAACGTCCGCAAAAAAGCCGACCGGACCGAGGAAGGAGGTCTCCTCCTCAAACGGCTCGCTCTCAAAGGAGAGGACGTCCGGGTACTTCCCTTTTTCCGGGCCGCGGTAGATAAAATCATACCGGTCGCGCGGGAGGGCGCGGTCCTCCGGGTCGTAGCGGTAGGAGCGCGCGGCGGGCGCGGGCGGCTCGCGCCGCAAGGCGCCCTCCGGCGTGAGATAGAAGACGGTATCCGCCGCGCGGGGATAGGGTCCCGGCGCGGAAATCCATTTTCCCGAGCCGATCAGGTAACAGCGCATCGTTCCCGGCGCGGCGTAGGGAAACGCGCCTTTCCCGCGCAGGGAGTCGAACCACGCCGCCGCGTGATCGGGCGGCAGGACGGCGTCCGGCAGGGGGTACTCGGCGTTTTCGGGGACCCGGCAGGAATGCCCCCACGGCCCGACGAGGAAGGCGGAGCGCGCCCGAATTTCAGCGGGCAGCCGCTCCCACATCGAGCACATCCCGTAGATGTAATAATCGTACCAGCCGCTGACAAAGAGGACCGGGACGCGCATCTCCTCGATCACGCGGAAGCGGTGGTCCTCCTGCCAGAAGGCGTCGTACCGGTCGTGCAGCAGCGTATCGGTAAAGGCGGGCAGATCCTCGCCGACGGCGCGGCGCATCATCTCCCGGTAGGGACGGCGGTACAGATCCTCCCCCTCCGGCGCCGTCACGGGCAGATGCCGCCGGATCATCGAGAGCCACCAGGAAAAGCCGGAAAAGGAGCGGTTCATCCCTCCGATGAAGTTGCGGTGATAGAGCCGGTCGGTCTGCACGCGGACGACGATCCCGCGAAGATCCGGGATCTCCCCGTCGAGCAGAAGGAGAAGGACGGAGGCGGTATAGCTGCCGCCGCTGAAATAGACCTCCCCGTTATAGTGCGGGAGGGTGCGCAGCCAGGCGAGCGTCTCAAACCCGTCCCGCCGCTCCTCCTCCGAATAAGGGACGCAGACCCCCTCGCTGCCCCCGCGCCCGCGGCAGTGCTGGAGGATCACGGCGTAGCCGTGTGAGAGAAAGGAGAAAAGCGGTTCGCGTCCGAGGCGCTTCTCCAGCGCCTGACGGGTGGGGGAGGGCGCGTCGTAGGGCGTGCGCAGGAGCACGGTGGGGCAGGGCCCGCCGCCCTCCGGCAGCGCGAGGACGGTGTAGAGCCGGACCCCGTCCGAGGCGGGAAGCATGATTTCGGTGATCATAGAGGGCTCCTTTTGCAAAAACGCCATGCACCGGAGCGCACAGCGTTTTTGTCTTTGTTTTTCAGGCTTCGGGCGCGGCGTTATGCCGGACGTCCACGTTGTTGTAGCAGTCCAGCCCCGTGCCGGCGGGGATCAGCTTGCCGATGATGACGTTCTCCTTGAGGCCGAGCAGACGGTCGATCTTTCCCTTGATCGCCGCTTCGGTCAGGACCTTGGTCGTCTCCTGGAAGGAGGCGGCGGAGAGGAAGGACTCGGTCTGCAGGGACGCCTTGGTGATACCGAGCAGGACCGGAGAGGAAACGGCGGGACGGAGAGCTTCCTCTCCGTTTGCGATCCTTGCTTCGATCGCCTCGTTCTCCTCGCGGAACTCGCTGATATCCACGACCGCGCCGAGCAGGAGCGACGTATCGCCCGGATCCTCGACCTTGACCTTGCGGGACATCTGCCTTGTGATGACCTCGATATGCTTATCGTTGATGATGATCTCCTGCGACCGGTAGACCTTCTGCACCTCGCGGACGATATAGTCGAACACGGCGTCAAGCCCCATCACGCGCAGGATATCGGCGGGCGCCTTGTAGCCCTCCGTCATCGCCTGGCCGCGGATCACGGACTGGCCGTCCTCCACGTCGATATGCATGCCGAACGGGATGCGGTAGTTGAGCTCCTGTCCGTCGGCGGCCGTGAGGATAATGTTGCGGGAGTTCTTGTCCTCTTTGATGTGGACGACGCCGTCGCAGTCGGCGACCGCCGCCGTCTTCTTCGGCCGTCTCGCCTCAAAGAGCTCCTCGATACGGGGAAGACCCTGGGTGATGTTGGCGCTTGCGATACCGCCGGTGTGGAAGGTACGCATGGTAAGCTGGGTACCCGGCTCGCCGATGGACTGCGCCGCGATGATACCGACCGACTCGCCGATATCGACGGTCTTGCCCTGGGCAAGATCCAGCCCGTAGCAGTGCGCGCAGACGCCGCGCTTTGCCTCGCAGCGGAGGATAGAGCGGACGTTGACCTCGGTGATGCCCGCGTCCACGATCCGCTTGCCGATGGCGGGCGTGATCAGGTGATCGTCCTCCACAAGGACCTCGCCGGTCTTCGGATCCACAACGTCGCCGAGCACGTAGCGGCCGACGATACGGTCGATCAGCGGCTCGATCACGTTGCGCTCGCTGCCGGTGCCGTCGCTGTCCTCATAGATCGCGGACACGACGAGCCCGTGCTTCGTATGGCAATCCTCCTCGCGGACGATCACGTCCTGCGAGACGTCGACCAGACGCCGGGTCAGGTAGCCGGAGTCCGCCGTCTTCAGAGCGGTATCGGACAGGGACTTACGGGAGCCGCGGGCGCCGACGAAGTAGTCGAGGATGTTCATGCCCTCGCGGAAGTTCTCTTTGATCGGGATCTCCATCGTGCGGCCGTCGGTCGCGAACATCAGTCCGCGCAGACCGGCGAGCTGACGGAGCTGGCTCGCGTTACCGCGGGCGCCGGAGTCGATCATCATCTTGATCGGGTTGTAGCTGTCAAAGCCCTTCTGGAGCGCCTCGGTGATCTCCTTCGTCGCTTTCTCCCAGGTCTTGATGACGTGGTCGTAGCGCTCGTGCTCTTCGAGTTCGCCTTCCGCGAACTGGTCGTTGATCACGGCGACCTTGTCCTCCGCCTGGTGGATCAGCTCGTTCTTCTCCGGCGGGATCGTCATATCGTAGACGGAGATGGAGAGACCGCTGACGGTGGAATACTTGTAGCCCGTCGCCTTGATCGCGTCGAGCGTGGCGGCGGCGACGCCGAGACCGTGCAGCTTGATCGTGCGGTCGACGATCTCGGTAAGTTTTTTCTTGGTCGCGGGGAACTGGACCTCCAGCTCGAGGGCGTTTGCGGGATCGCTGCGGTCGACAAAGCCGAGATCCTGCGGGATGTTCGCGTTGAAGATCAGACGGCCGAGGGTGCAGTCGATGACCTTGGAGATCTTCTTCCCGTCCACGGTCGCCTCGCGGCGGACCTTGATCCTTGCGTGCAGACCGAGCTGATGCCCGGCGTACGCCATCATCGCCTCGTCAAAATCGCGGAACACTCTCCCCTCCCCGAGCTCGCCGTCGCGGATGATGGTGAGATAGTAGGAGCCGAGGATCATGTCCTGGGACGGCACGGTGACGGCGCGGCCGTCCACCGGTTTGAGGAGGTTGTTGGCGGAGAGCATCAGGAAACGCGCCTCCGCCTGCGCCTCGGCGGACAGCGGAACGTGCACCGGCATCTGGTCGCCGTCGAAGTCCGCGTTGAACGCCGTGCATACGAGCGGATGGAGTTTGATCGCCCGGCCCTCGACGAGCACCGGCTCGAACGCCTGGATCGACAGACGGTGCAGCGTCGGCGCGCGGTTGAGCAGGACCGGATGGTCCTTGATCACGTATTCCAGCGCGTCCCAGACGTCGTTGTTGACGCGGTCGACCTTCTTTTTCGCTTCTTTAATATTGGAGGCCTTGTTGGTCTCGACCAGCCGCTTCATAACGAACGGCTTGAAGAGCTCGAGCGCCATCTCCTTCGGCAGGCCGCACTGATAGATCTTGAGGCTCGGGCCGACGACGATGACCGAACGGCCGGAGTAGTCGACGCGCTTGCCGAGCAGGTTCTGACGGAAACGGCCCTGCTTGCCGCGCAGCATCTCGGAGAGAGACTTGAGCGGCCGGTTGCTCGGGCCCGTGACGGGCTTGCCGCGGCGGCCGTTGTCGATCAGCGCGTCCACCGCCTCCTGCAGCATCCTCTTCTCGTTTCGGATGATGATCTCCGGCGCGCGGAGCTCCATCAGCTTTTTGAGACGGTTGTTGCGGTTGATGACGCGGCGGTAGAGGTCGTTCAAGTCGGAGGTCGCGAAGCGGCCGCCGTCCAACTGGACCATCGGACGGATCTCCGGCGGGAGCACGGGGACCACGTCAAGGATCATCCACTCGGGACGGTTGCCGGATTTGCGGAACGCCTCCACGACGTCAAGCCGCTTGATGATCTTGAGTTTTTTCTGGCCCGTTGCCGCGTCAAGCTCGGCCCTGAGCTGCTCGGACAGGGCCTCCACGTCGATCTCGGCGAGCAGCTCCTTGATCGCCTCCGCGCCCATCCCGGCGCGGAAGTCGTCCTCGTAGCGCTCTCTCGCCTCGCGGTATTCGGTATCCTTCAGAAGCTGCATCTTCTGCAGCGGGGTGGAACCCGGATCGATGACGATATACTGCGCGAAATACAGCACGCGCTCGAGCAGTCTCGGCGAGATGTCGAGCAGGTAGCCCAAGCGGCTCGGGCTGCCCTTGAAGTACCAGATGTGGCTGACCGGCGCGGCCAGCTCGATGTGGCCCATGCGCTCGCGGCGCACCTTGGCGCGCGTGACCTCGACACCGCAGCGTTCGCAGACGATGCCCTTGAAGCGGACGCGCTTGTACTTGCCGCACGCGCACTCCCAGTCACGGGTCGGGCCGAAGATCTTCTCGCAGAACAAGCCGTCCTTCTCGGGCTTGAGCGTGCGGTAGTTGATGGTCTCGGGCTTCTTCACCTCGCCACG
>CACYYS010000083.1 GCA_902778725.1 uncultured Ruminococcus sp. | reverse complement strand
GCGAAGCGTCTTCATTTCTTCATTAGCCCGCTTGCGGGCGTCTTCATTTTCGGCGCGGCAAAGTTTATACATCATACTTCCTTATCACGCCGCGCCGAAAGAGAGGGGCCGGTTCTTTTTTTGTGCCTCAAGCTCAAGAGGAAGAAGGTTTTACGGCGCGGGCGGCGAAAAAAGAGGGGATATGCAGATCGTTCAGTCTCCCTTCTCCGTTGTAATCCTCATAGAGATCGGTGAGGATAAAACCGGCCTCGAGCTGACCGCCGATCTGCTCCTCGAGCGTGTGGGAAAACTGCAGTCCGCAGTCCGCTTCCTCGAGTTGTCTGCGCTGCTCGGGATCCGCAAGGGGATCGAAGGGAAGGCGGTTGATCAACCGTTCCTCCGTTTCGTCAAAGAGAAAGTTGATCCCGTTGTCATATCCGCCGAGGAGAACGCCGCCCGGCGCGAGAACGCGGAAGCACTCGCGAAAGATCGGACGTACCTCGCGGACGTAACAGTTGGAGACGGGGTGGAAGATGAGATCGAAGCTCCCGTCCGCAAAAGGGAGCGGCTTTGTCATATCCGCGCGCAGGATGCGGATCCGGTACCCTTCCCGCTTTGCTGCCAGCCGCTCGGACTCAAGCTGCTTTTCCGAATAATCGAGCACCGTCACCTCCGCTCCCGCGGCGGCAAAGACCGGCATCTGCTGTCCGCCTCCGGAGGCAAGACCGAGAACGCGCTTTCCCGAAAGATCGCCGAACCAAGCCGGGGGGACGGGCTTGGTCGGAGTGAGGAGGACGCTCCAATCCCCGTTTTTCGCGCGTTGATACACTTCGCGGGAGATCGGTCGTCCCCACTCCCAGCCCTCTTCGACCCA
Organism: uncultured Ruminococcus sp.; assembly: GCA_902778725.1. Classification (GTDB taxonomy): domain Bacteria; phylum Bacillota; class Clostridia; order Oscillospirales; family CAG-272; genus RUG12395. The sequence goes on along the minus strand of CACYYS010000083.1, from coordinate 4,542 downwards.
GCGGTCGATCGTCTTTGCGTTGATCTCCTGATAATCCATCGTTCCTCCGAAGAAAAAGAGGGCTTCGCAGCCCTCTTTTCCGTGTTATTTTTTCAGTGCGCCGACGATCGCTTCGGTATCCTCCGCGATCATCAGTTCCTCGTTTGTCGGGATCATGAAGACCTTGACCTTCGACTCAGGCTTCGAGAGACAGGTGGCGGAATAGGGGCGCTTCATCGCATTGTTTTTCTCCTTGTCGAACACGATGCCGAAATAGTCCATATCCTCGCAGACAGCCTCGCGCAGCGCCTTGGTGTTCTCACCGATCCCGGCGGTAAAGACGATCGCGTCCAGACCGTTCATCGCGGCGGTATAAGCGCCGATAAATTTCTTGATCTGGTAGATCAGGATATCCATCGCCAGTTTGGCGCGCTCGTTGCCCTCGGCGATCGCCGCTTCGATATCGCGGCAGTCGGAGGAAATGCCGGAGATCCCGAGGAAACCGCATTTTTTATTCATGAACTCGTTCATCTCGGCGGGGGTGAAATGCTCCTTTTCCATGATGAAGGGGACGATCGCGGGATCCATGTCTCCGCAGCGGGTACCCATGATCACGCCGGCAAGAGGCGTAAAGCCCATGCTGGTATCCACGCACTTGCCGCCGTTGACCGCGGAGATCGAGGAACCGTTGCCGAGATGGCAGGTGATGATCTTCGTGTCTTTTGCAGGCTTGCCGAGCATCTTGATCGCCTCGCCGGCGACAAAGCGGTGAGAGGTACCGTGCGCGCCGTAACGGCGGATCTTGTAATTCTCGTACATTTCATACGGGACGCCGTAGACGTGAGCCTTTTTGGGCATGGTGGAATGGAAGGCGGTATCAAAGACCAGGACCTGCGGGGTGCCGGGCATCGCCTCAAGGCATCCCTTGATGCCCATGATGTGCGCGCCCGTATGGAGGGGAGCCAGATCGCGGCACAGCTCCAGTTTGGCGAGGACGTCCTCGGTGAGGAGCACGGACTCAAAGAAATACGGTCCGCCGTGGACGATACGGTGCCCGACCGCTTCGATCTCCTTCATGCTGGAGACGCAGCCGTATTCGGGATTCATCAGGCACTCCACGACGAGCCGGGTCGCCTCGGTGTGGTTTTTGATCTCGATCTCAGCTTCGTATTCCTTGCCTGTGAGCAGCTGCTTGTGGGAGATCTTTCCGCCGATCCCGATGCGCTCGCAGATCCCTTTCGCTTTCACGACGCCTTCGGTCGTGTCGAAAAACTGATACTTGAGAGAGCTGGAGCCCGCATTGACAACAAGTACGTTCATATCAAAGTTCCTTTCACGATTCTTTTAACGCTTCATATTATACCTCTCCATTCGCCTGATTTCAAGAGTGATTTTCCGTTTTTTTCCTTTTTTCTTGCAATATTTTTCCGTCGGCATTATAATAAAGAAAAACAGGGGGAAAACACTATGAAGACCGCCGCCGTGATCTGCGAATACAATCCCTTCCACAACGGTCACCTCGCTCAAACGGAAGCTCTGCGCCGCCGGGGGATCGACGCAGTCGTCGCCTTGCTCGGCGGTCAGTTCACGCAGCGGGGGGAGGCCGCGATGGCGGATAAATATCTCCGCGCGAAAGCGGCGGTCGCCTCCGGCGCCGTCGATCTCGTGCTCGAGCTCCCCTATCCCTACTCCGCCTCCCCCGCCTCCGCTTTCGCCTCGGCCGGGGTCCGGATCGCAAACGCTCTCGGGTTTTGCGACTTTCTCGCCTTCGGCTGCGAAGACGCCGAACTTTCCGCCCTCCGTACGGTCGCGGAGGCGCTCCGGTCCGACGTCTTCCGCGAGAACCTGAAAGCCCTGCGGAGCGAGAAAGAGAACGCAACCGTCGGCTCTCCCCTCCTGCGGGAGACAGCCCTTGCCGGGCTGATCCCCGACTCTCTCCTCCCTCTTTTGCGTAAACCGAACAACATTCTCGCGCTGGAGTATCTCCGGGCCATCGCCGAGCTCTCTTCTCCGCTCCTTCCGCTCGCCCTTCCGCGCGTTGGGGCCGGACATGGAGAGGAAGGCCTCGCCGAGGGAACCGTTTCCTCCGCCGGCGCTCTGCGGCGGGAACTTTCCAAAGCGGGGGCGCGCCGTTTGGCGCCCTATCTCCCGAAAGAATCCCTCGCAGTCTGCGAAAACGCCATGGAAACAGGTCTCGCTCCCGCCTCTCTGATCCGGGCGGAGCGCGCTGTCCTCTTTGCGCTCGCCGATCCGCCGGAGCCTCTGTCCGGATACGCCGAAGCGGGCGGCGGTCTCGGCGAGGCGATCCGGAACGCGGCGCAGCGTTCTTCCTCCCTCGCCGACCTTTACGCCGCGCTGCCGACAAAGCGCTACCCCGCCTCCCGCATCCGCCGCGCCGTCCTCTCCTGCCTGCTCGGCGCAAAAGCGGAAGACCAAGCGGCTCCTCCCGCCTTTACCTTTCTCCTTGCCGCAAACGACGTCGGCCTTTCCCTCCTGCATAAAAAGGAAGACCGCGGCATAAAGATCATAACAAAACCGGCCGCGCTGGAAGCGGAGTTCTCCGGGACGCGGGCGCCGGAACTCTATAAAAGAGCGGAACGGCTCTACGCGCTCTGCACGCCGGCCGCCGGCGCCGGGACCGATTGGCTCAAAAAATCCCCGATAATTCTCTCTTCGCATTGACAAGCGCCCAAAAATGGAGTATGATAATACAGATAAAAGCAAAGGAGTTCAATCATGGCTGAAGAAAACAAAGTAAATTTCCTTGAATATAAGGGCAAAGCCCTTGTCCGGGAAGGCAACAACATCTGCTACGGCAACATGACCGATAACGCGATCCTCTACCTCCTCGTCCTCGGGGAAAACGAGTATGAAGGACACAAAGTCCCCGGAAAAACGCTGATCCAGATCATCTCCACCGATACCTCCATCCCCTTCCACAAACGGATCCTGAAGCAAGGGGACAAGGAAACGCTCTTCGACGCGTTCGATATCGGCTGTTCCTGGCTTCAGAGAGCCAATGCGGACGGGAGCAAAAAATGACCGGAGCAAAACCTTTCTTTTCCAGGATCGCCCGCTTCCTCGCGCTCTCCTGTCTTTTCTCCGGTCTTGCCGGATGCGCGGAGGCAGAGAGACCTGCTGAAGTCTCAACCGGGCTCCCCGATACCACGGCGTCCGCTATCACGGAGACCGTTTTGCCCCCGGATACCACCGTTCCCGATACCGCCCCTGAGACCGCGCCGGAAACCGAACCGGCGCCCCCTCCCGTTCGTTTCTTCAATCCGATCACGGGAGAAAAGACGGAAACCGACCTGACGCTCCACCGCCCGGTCGGTATCTCTGTGGACAACGTCCTCGGCGCGCAGCCCTCCGTCGGCATCTCGCTTGCCGATTGCATCATGGAGCTCCCCTTTGAGGGGTTTGAGACGCGTCTGCTCGCCATCGTCCTTGATTACGAGTCCCTCCCCACCTTCGGGAATATCCGTTCGGCGCGGGATTACATGGTGCGTTACTCCCAGGATTTCGGATCGATCTTCGTCCATGCCGGCGCCGACTATGATTCCAACTGCCGCCGGCTCTCTCCGGCGGCGATCGAACACGGATTTGCCGTCTCCTATCTGATCAAGAAGGATCTGATCAGCGTGCCGGAAGAGCGCCGGGATCTCTGGACCGACGGGATCGACGATCTTGACGCCGTCACAAAGTACTACCCCACCCCGATGTTCCGGGACGAGGAACGCCTCAAAACCAAAAGCATCGAGCACACGCTGATGCTCAACGCTGCCGTCATCACCGACGCGATCCGCTATCACGGCTACAAAACCGAATTTGCCGAGCCGTTCGCTTATCCTTTTATTCCGCTTCATGAAGGCGAGAGCCGCGAGGTCAAAGGATCTCCCGCCTCCTACATCGCGCTCCCCTACGCGCCGGGCTCCGAGTCTTACGCCTCCGTTTACCGGTATGACGAAAAGAGCGGTCTTTACTTCCGTTCCCGGTATCTGGAACCGCATATCGACCAGATGACCGGGAAGCAGCTCGCCTTCACGAATGTGATCGCTCTTTACGTGGACTCCGAGGTCTACGCCGGCGATCCGAAGTACCGTCTCAACGTCGACTACGTCGGCACCGGAAGCGGCTGGTACTTCAGCGGCGGGCAGGGGATCGAGATCGTCTGGTCCCGTCCCGATCCGGAAAGTCTGCTGACTCTCTCGGAAAAATCGACCGGCCGGAAGCTCGAGATCAACCCCGGCAAGGTGATGATCAACGTCTTCCCCGCTTCCTCCAGCGCCTGCTGAACCACATGGTTGATATTGTCCAAATGGTGCCTGGAAGCGATTTCCGGAACGACGCCGCCATAAAGCTTATGGATGTCTATCTGCGAAGAGATGATATTGGAAAGCACCTCTCTGCCATTTCTGACTACCGCTGCTGCCGTCTCATCACAACTTGATTCAATTGCCAGTATCGTTATATCTTCTGTCATTGTCTTGTCTCTCTCTGCTGCTTCGATTTCCTCATCACTGGCATGACGCCACATGATCAGTGCATCTTCTTTGTTGTTCT
>CACYYS010000082.1 GCA_902778725.1 uncultured Ruminococcus sp. | reverse complement strand
GACGAGAGCCGTTCCTCCGTTGAGACCTGCTTTGCCACCAAGGTCGTCGACCTCGGCGATTACTTCAAGATCGGCGGATATTACGACAACCTCGCAAGCCTTCTCAACAACAAGAACGCGACCGGCTTTACCTCGATGTATCAGGCAAATCTGGAAAAAGCCAACCGCACCATCGAGGTCTACAACGAGCAGATCAAAAAGCTGAAAGAGGGTTAACGGAAACAAAAGATCCCGGTCCGCGCCGAGGCGCGGACCGGGATCTTTTTTCGTTTCAGACGTTCAGCCGATGATCTCCATCTTCCCGGCGGCGGCGCGCAGCGCCGTCTGCTGCTCCGGCGGGAGCGCGGAGAGAAAGGCGGTCAGCGAAGCGGCGAGCGCCGTCTCCGCGTCGGAGAACTCTTCTCCGTCCGCCTCCCCGATCCCGGCAAATATCCCGTAGCGCTTGCCGAGCGCGGCGAATTCGACCGGGCTGAGGGAGGAGAGGAGCGCGCCCGTCTCCGCCGGACTGAGATCGGCGTCCTGGAGCAGCGACTCGAGATCGGACAGCGAGCGGACCGAGCGGCGGATCAGCGCGAGCCGCTCCTCCGCTCCCGCCGTTTGCGCCAGCTTTTCCAGCAGCAGACGGTACTTTTTGTCCTCCATCTGCTCGCCGAAGGAGAAGACGGGAGGCGCCGCCTCCTCCCGGAGCGGGGTGAGGAAGACGCGCCCGAGGCTCCCCGCCTCCGCCTGACCGTACACCGCGGCGGCGATCCTGCCCTCGCAGGCGGCAAAATACGCCCGCGTGCGCCCGGAGAGACCGCAGTCGTCGAACACCGTCTCCGCCGCGGCGGAGAGGAGGGAGACGGCCTTTTCCCTGCCCGCCGCAAGCAGCCGCGCGCGCAGGGCGGTCACGTCCTCCTCCGTGAGGGCGAGGGGGTAGATCTTTTTTTCAAGCAGGGCGCAGCCGCAGGCGGTCGTCAGCACCGGCTCGCAGAGATTCATCGGAATATGGGCGTAATCCCGGTGGTAGGAGAGGAGCAGTCCGTCCACCCTGTCGGCGGAAAAGGCGCGGAGAAAGTCGTTCTCCCGCCCGAGAGCCTCCAGATATCCGAGGGCGAACTCCACGCCCGCCGCGTCCCGCACGGGAGAGAGCAGCGGGTAAGACCCGGAAAAATGCGCCTGATCGGCGGAAAACTCCGGCTCGTACAGGCGGAAAAAGCTCGGCAGCTCAGAGGACACCGTCTCCCGCCAGAAGACGTTGGGACTCTCAAAAAACCGCTCCTTCAGCCGGGCGTACATCACGCGCGCGACGCGGGAGAGGTTTTCCGCACGTTTGACGCCGCGCTCCCAAAGGGCGCGCGGTCCCTCCTCCCGGAGCAGCTCCAGCGCCCCGTCCGGCGTCTCGGACGTCTTGAGGGCGAGCCCGATGCAGTAGGAGAGCGAGGAGAGGACCGTCTCCGCCGTCTCCGCGCGGACCGAGGTCGTCTCCGATCCGGCGTACCGCCGGAGCAGCTCCGCCAGGACGGCGAAGCAGCCGACGCGGAGATCGGTCGCCTCCGCCTCGTCCATCGCGCCGCAGGCGAGCGCCGCCTCCGCGAGAGAGGAAAAATAGGCGCTCTGCCGGAGGGCGCTCCCGTCGATCCGCCCGCCGCGGACGAGCGCCTCAGTAGGTTTCTTCTCCGTCGCCATCGCTCCACTCTCCTTTCTCCTCCTCTTCGGCGGATCCGAAGTCGTCGTCCGTCACGTCCCGCCCGGAGGGGAGGTCCGCCGCCTCGCCCTTCCTGCCGGCGCGCACGTCGCGCGCGAGCCGCTCCAGCTCGATCCCCGCGAGCAGATCCAGCGACCCGCGGCAGACTCCGTTATAATACTTTTTCATATACGCGATCAGATCGTCGTCCCCGATGCGGTCGAGCGTTTCGTTTTTATAAGTATAGAAAAGATCGAGCAGCTCGGCGACCGTATCGGCGAAGGTGGCGTTGTCGACGTACGGCGAGTCGCAGAAGGCGCGCACGATCTTCTCCGGGATCCCGGCGGCAAACTCCACCCGGCCGTTCGCCTCCAGCGCGTGCCGGCGGGACTCGGCGATCGCCGCCGCCTGCTCGCGCGAGAGCGTCAGCCCGTGGGCGCTCAGCTCCGCGTTTTGCGCAAGGAGGTTCTCCTCCGTTTTGCGCAGCGAGAGCTCCCCGCTCCCCCGGAGCGTCAAAAACCGTTCCATTTTCCCCGTTTCCTTTCCTTTTTTCCCGCCCGGGAAAATTCTGCGCATAGTATACCACAGAATTGCGAATTTTTCCACCGGTTTTTTTGAACGTTCCGTGAACGGAGAAAAGTCTTGACAAACCGACAGAAACGTGCTATAATCGCCTTGCATTGAGGGAGTAATTCCGCCGCGAGGCGAAGCCTACCGTCAAAACGGCCGCAAGGCCCGGAAAGCTTGTAAAGAATGAGACTCATACGGCGCCGCCGTATGAGTCCCTTTTTTTCGGCTCCCCTCAGAAAGGAAGTGTGCCTTTGAATATTCCGGAAAAAGAATACGCCCGGGAGCAGGAGGATCTCCTGCGGGAGCTCGGGACCTCCCCCGAGGGGCTCTCCTCCGCGGAGAGCGAAGCGCGCAGACAGACCTTCGGGGAGAACAAGCTGCGCGAGGCAAAAAAGCCGGGGGTGATCCGCCGCTTTTTTGAAGAGCTGAAGGATCCGATGCTCCTCATCCTCCTCGCGGCGGCGGCGGTCTCCGCCGTGACCAACATCCTCGCGCACGAAAGCCTGACCGAGGTCTTCATCATCCTCGTCGTCGTGATCCTCAACGCCGTGCTCGGCGTCTTCCAGGAGAGCAAGGCGGAGGCGGCGATCGAGGCGCTGCAGACGATGACCGCCGCGACCTGCAAGGTCCTGCGGGACGGCAGGCTGACCGTCCTGCATTCGACCGAGCTGGTGCCGGGCGATATCATCGTCCTCGAGGCGGGCGACTCCGTCCCGGCGGACGGGCGCCTGATCGAGGCCGCCTCCCTCAAGATCGAGGAAGCCGCCCTCACCGGCGAGAGCGTCCCCGTCAATAAAGATTCCTCCGTCCTGCCGGATGCGGAGATCCCGCTCGGCGACCGGCACAATATGTGCTATATGGGCTCCACCGTCGTCTACGGACGCGGCAAGGCGGTCGTCACCCGTACCGGGATGGAGACCGAGATGGGCAAGATCGCCGGCGTGCTGGCGGCGACCGCCGAGGAGGAAACGCCCCTCCAGAAAAAACTGAACGCCCTCGGCAAGACCCTCTCCTATCTCGTGCTCGGGATCTGCGTCTTCATCTTTGTCTTTAATCTCGTCATCGGGAACGACTACTCGCTGACGGCGATCCTCGAGACCTTTATGGTCGCCGTTTCCCTCGCCGTCGCCGCGATCCCCGAGGGGCTCGCCACGGTCGTGACCGTCGTCCTCTCGATCGGCGTGACGAACATGAGCCGCAAAAACGCCGTGATCCGCCGTCTGACCGCCGTGGAAACGCTCGGCTGCACGCAGGTGATCTGCTCGGACAAGACCGGCACCCTCACGCAGAACAAGATGACGGTCGTCGAACATACCGGGGATACCCGTCTCCTCGCCGTCGCCATGGCGCTCTGCAACGACGCGGTCTTAAACCCGGAGACCGGGCGCGCGGAGGGCGAGCCGACCGAGGCGGCGCTGGTGAACTTTGCCGCCGAGAACGAGCTCCCCAAGTATAAACTCGAGCGCGGGCAGCCCCGCGTCACCGAGGCTCCTTTTGACTCCTCCCGCAAGATGATGAGCACCGTCCACCGCGACGGGAACGCCTACGTCCAGTATACCAAGGGCGCGCCGGACGAGGTCCTCAAGCGCTGCGCCTACTATCTGGACGGCAAAAACCGCCTCCCCCTCACCGAGGAGAAGCGCGCCGAGATCCTCGCGGACAACAAGCGCATGGCGGACAAGGCCCTGCGCGTGCTCGCCGCCGCGACGCGCGCGTGGGACAAGGATCTGCCCGGCAGCAGCGAGCCGGAGTTCCTCGAGCGGGATCTCTGCTGGATCGGACTGACCGGGATGATCGACCCCGTCCGCCCGGAGGTGAAGGACGCGATCGCCGAGTGCCGCGGCGCCGGCATCCGCCCCGTGATGATCACCGGCGACCACAAGGACACCGCCGTGGCGATCGCGCGGGAGCTCGGGATCATCACCGACCCCTCCCAGGCGCTGACCGGCGCGGAGCTCGATCTGATCCCCGAGGAAGAGCTCGCCGAGCGGATCGAGACCTTCGGCGTCTACGCGCGCGTCCAGCCGGAGCATAAGGTCCGCATCGTCAACGCCTGGCGCAAAAAAGGCTATATCACCGCCATGACCGGCGACGGCGTCAACGACGCCCCGTCGATCAAATCCGCCGACATCGGCGTCGGCATGGGTATCACCGGGACCGACGTCACGAAGAACGTGGCAGATATGGTCCTCGCGGACGACAACTTCGCCACCATCGTCGGCGCGGTCGGCGAGGGGCGCAAGATCTACGACAACATCCGCAAGGCGATCCAGTTCCTGCTCGCCTCCAATATGAGCGAGGTGCTCGGCGTCTTCTTCGCCACCCTCCTCGGCTTTACCCTTTTCAAGCCCGTGCATCTGCTCTTTATCAATCTGATCACCGACTGCTTCCCCGCTCTCGCCCTCGGGATGGAAAAGGCGGAGCCGGACGTGATGACCCGCCCGCCCCGCGACTCAAAGGACGGGATCTTCGCGGGCGGCGTCGGGTTCGATATCGCCTATCAGGGAGTCCTCATTACCCTGATCACCCTCGCCTCCTATATCATCGGCCACTGCATGGAATGCGGCTTCGGGCTCCCGAATCATGACGACGGCGTCTGCCGCTACGGAATGACGATGGCGTTCCTCACGATGAATATGTGCGAGATCTTCCACAGCTTCAATATGCGCTCGCAGAGAAAGAGCGTCTTCACCCTCCACAGCCACAACAAGATCCTATGGGCGGCGATGATCGGCAGTCTCCTCCTCGCCACCGCCGTCGTGGAGATCCCCTTCCTCGCGAAGGCGTTCGGCTTTGCCGAGGTCGGCCTCACCGAGTACCTGATCGCCCTCGGGCTCGCCTTCCTCGTGATCCCGATCGTGGAAGCGGTCAAGGCGATCCAGCGCGCCGTGAAAAAGAAATAATAAAGGTCTTCCTTTTCTGAAGAAAAGGAAGCGAAAAGCCCTTCTTTTCTGAAGAAAAGAAGGCAAAAGACTTTTTGAAGGGGCAGGGAAAAGAAAAAGCTTATTCAAAGACGCTCCTTCCCCAAAAGCCGGGCGGTACGGATGCCCGGCTTTTTTCTTTCGCACAATATAGCGAGTTCATATTCTCCCTTGCGTCAAAAAACGCCCGATACGGCCCGGGCGTTTTTCGGTTAGAGCGACCTTTTGCGGCGGGGGTTTACCTCCCGCCGCCTTGGTCCCTGCCCTCTGCGCAGGATGTTCGCGCCTATGCCTCCCTTGTGTAAAGGGAGGGGGACCGCTTGCGGTGGAAGGAAATCCACGTTGCCTCCCTCCCGAGGGCCCGAATCCCCCAAAAGGTCCTCCAGACCTTTCCGGGGACCCCGCC
>CACYYS010000081.1 GCA_902778725.1 uncultured Ruminococcus sp. | reverse complement strand
CGGCATCATTTTTGACGATAGGCAAAAACATCATTTGCCCGTCAGGGCAAGCATCATTCAACCAGATATTCGCACCCGGTATTTTGACCGGGGGAGGATGTGAACGCGCTTACCCGAGCGAAAGAAAAAAGCCGCCCATCCTTACCGGGCGGCTTTTGGGGAAGGAGTCGCTGTGTTTGCGCGTTGTCTGCTCCCTGCCCCTTCAAAAGTCTTTTGCCTACTTTTCTTCAGAAAAGTACGGCGGCTTTTGGAGAAGGAGTCTCTGTGTTTTCGCTTTTTCTGCTCCCTGCCCCTTCAAAAAGTCTTTTGCTTCCTTTTCTTCAGAAAAGGAAGTCTTTTGCCTTCTTTTCTTCAGAAAAGAAGGTTTTCTGAAGAAAAGGAGGTTTACAGAGGGGGGAGTTTGTGCTACAATAAGGGGGTATCCTGGAGAGGGGGAGAGACGATGGACAAATTCATCCTTCACGCGCCGTACGCGCCGACGGGCGACCAGCCGGAGGCGATCCGGTCTTTGACGGAGGGGGTCCTTGCGGGGGAGCGCGCGCAGACGCTGCTGGGCGTGACGGGCTCGGGCAAGACCTTCACGATGGCGAACGTGATCGCGAACGTAAACCGGCCGACGCTCGTTCTGGCGCACAACAAGACGCTGGCGGCGCAGCTTTGCACCGAGTTCCGCGAGTTTTTCCCGGAGAACGCGGTGGAGTATTTCGTCTCCTACTATGACTATTACCAGCCGGAGGCTTATATCCCCGGCAAGGATATGTATATCGAGAAGGACGCGATGATCAACGACGAGATCGACCGTCTCCGTCACAGCGCGACGTCCTCTCTTTTTGAGCGGCGGGACGTACTGATCGTCTCGAGCGTTTCCTGCATTTACAGCCTCGGCGACCCGGAGGAGTACTCCTCGATGCTGGTGTCGCTCCGTCCGGGGGCTGCCGTCTCGCGCGAGGAGGTGATCGCCCGTCTGGTGGAGATCGGCTACGAGCGCAACGATATTTCCCTTGAGCGCGACAAGTTCCGCGTGCGGGGGGACGTTCTCGAGGTGATCCCGGCGCGGACGGCGGAAAAAGCGGTCCGGATCGAGTTTTTCGGCGACGAGGTGGACCGCATCACCGAGATCAGCACGGTGACGGGGGAGTTTCTGCGCGAGCTTTCCTACGTCGGGGTGTTCCCCGCCTCGCACTACGCGGTCTCTCCGGAGCGGCGCGAGGCGGCGTACGCGGAGATCGAGGCGGAGCTCCGTGAGCGGGAGGCGTACTTTACCGAGCGGGGGATGCTGCTCGAGGCGCAGCGGATCGGCGAGCGGACGCGGTATGACCTCGAGATGCTGCGCGAGGTCGGCTTCTGCAGCGGGGTGGAGAACTACTCCCGCGTCCTGTCCGGCCGCGCGCCCGGCTCCACGCCCTACACGCTGCTCGACTATTTCCCGAAGGATTTTCTCCTCTTTATCGACGAGTCGCACGTCACGATCCCGCAGGTCCGCGGCATGAGCGGCGGCGACCGGATGCGGAAAAAGAATCTGATCGACTACGGTTTCCGTCTCCCCTCGGCGTACGACAACCGGCCGCTGAACTTTGAGGAGTTCGAGCGGCACGTGAACCAGGCGATCTTTGTCAGCGCGACGCCGGCGGAGTACGAAAAGCAGCATTCCGCCCGGACGGCGGAGCAGCTGATCCGGCCGACGGGACTGCTTGACCCGGAGGTGGAGATCCGCCCGATCGAGGGTCAGGTGGACGATCTGATCGGGGAGATCAAGCGGACCGTCGCGGCGGGGGAGCGGGTCCTTGTCACGACGCTGACGAAGAAGATGGCGGAGGATCTGGCGGAATATCTCGACCAGAACCGCATCAAGAGCAAATATATCCATCACAACGTGGACACGCTGGAGCGGATGGAGATCATCCGGGATCTCCGGCTGGGGGTCTTTGACGTTCTGGTGGGGATCAACCTCCTGCGCGAGGGGCTGGACATCCCGGAGGTCGCGCTTGTCGGGATCCTCGACGCGGACAAGGAGGGACTGCTCCGTTCGGAGACCTCGCTGATCCAGACGATCGGCCGCGCCGCGCGCAACGCGCACGGGAGGGTGATCCTCTACGCGGACGTGATGACGCGTTCGATCACGGCGGCGGTGGGGGAGACGAACCGGCGCCGCGCCGTGCAGGAGGCGTACAACAAGGCGCACGGCATCGTCCCGCAGACGATCAGAAAGGACGTCCGGGACGTGATCGACACCTCTTCCGCCAAGGACCGCGGAAAAGGGGAAAAGAAGAAGAAACTTACGGCGGCGGAGCGCGAGCGCACGATCGCCGAGCTCTCGGCGGAGATGCGGCGCGCCGCCTCCCGGCTGGAGTTTGAGCGCGCGGCGTACCTGCGCGACCGGATCCGCGAGCTGCGCGAGGAAAACGAAAAGAAGGAAAAGAAGAAGTAAGTATGGAAGAGAGAAAGATCATCATCCGCGGCGCGCGGGAAAACAATCTGAAAAACATCGACGTGACGATCCCGCGGGACAAGCTGACCGTCCTGACGGGTCTTTCCGGCTCCGGCAAGTCCTCGCTGGCGTTCGACACGCTCTACGCGGAGGGGCACCGGCGCTTTGTGGAGTCGCTCTCCTCGTACGCGCGGCAGTTCCTCGGCCAGCTCGACAAGCCGGACGTGGACTCCATCGAGGGGCTTTCCCCGGCGATCTCCATCGACCAGAAGACCACCTCGCACAATCCGCGTTCCACCGTCGGCACCGTGACGGAGATCTACGACTATCTCCGCCTCCTTTACGCCCGCGTGGGCACGCCGCACTGTCCCGTCTGCGGGCGGGAGATCTCCCGCCAGTCGACCGACACGATCGTCGACAGGATCCTCGCCCTGCCGGAGGGGACCCGCTTCCAGATCCTCGCGCCCGTGGTGCGCGGGGAGAAGGGAAGGCACGAAAAGGTCTTCTCCGACGCGAAAAAGAGCGGGTACGCCCGCGTGCGCGCGGACGGCGCGCTCTACGATCTCACCGAGGAGATCAAGCTGGACAAAAACAAAAAGCACCGCATCGAGATCGTCGTGGACCGGCTCGTGATGCGGGAGGGGGTGCGGCAGCGCGTCACCGACTCGGCGGAGACGGCGCTCCGCGCCGCCGACGGCAACCTGATCGTCGAAATCCTCCCGGACCGGGACGGAAACGGCGGGGGAGAGCTGGAATTCTCCCAGAACTACGCCTGCGAGGAGCACAACTTCAGCTTCGGGGAGCTGGAGCCGCGGATGTTCTCCTTCAACAATCCCGTCGGCGCCTGCCCCGGCTGCGCCGGTCTCGGCGAGCTGAGCCATATTTCGGTGGAAAAGGTCCTCCCGGACCGATCCCTTTCTCTGCGGCAGGGGGCGATCGCCGTCAACGGCTTCAAGAGCCTGGACGACGATACCTGGAGCGGTCCGCTGATCGCCGCGGTGGGGGAGCGGCACGGCTTCACCCTCGATATGCCGATCTCCGAATTTTCCGACGAGGCGCTGCAGATCCTCCTCTACGGTTCCGGGGACGAGAGGTATGACGTGGTCCGCACCTTCGGCAAGCGCGCCACCCGGCAGCTCGCCGCCTTTGAGGGGGTCGTCAACGCGATCGACCGGAGGATGAAGATGTTTCCCGGCGATTACTACGAGGAGCTGCTCGAGGAGACGGAATGCCCCGAGTGCCACGGCGACCGGCTCAATCCCGCCGTCCTCGCTGTGACCGTCGGGGGGCTGAACATCGCCCGGCTGTGCGATCTGTCGGTGGAAAAGCTGATCCCCTTTTTTGAGTCGCTCTCCCTCGAGGGGGAGAAGGCGGTCATCGCCCGCGAGATCCTCAAGGAGATCCGCGCGCGCCTGACTTTCCTCTCTAACGTCGGGCTTTCCTATCTCACCCTCTCCCGCAAGGCGGGCTCGCTCTCCGGGGGCGAGGCGCAGCGCATCCGCCTGGCGACCCAGATCGGCTCCGCCCTCACCGGCGTGATGTATATCCTCGACGAGCCGAGCATCGGGCTCCATCAGCGGGACAACAGCAAGCTGATCGCCGCGCTGAAAAACCTCCGCGACATCGGCAATACCGTGATCGTCGTCGAGCACGACGAGGAGACGATGCGCGCGGCGGACTACCTCGTCGATATCGGACCCGGCGCCGGCGTCCACGGCGGGCGGCTGATCGCCGCCGGCACGCCGGAGGAGGTCGCGGCGGTCGAAGGATCCGTCACCGGGGATTTCCTCTCCGGCAGGCGGAAGATCCCCGTCCCCGCCTCCCGGCGCCCCGGCAACGGGCGTTTCCTCACCGTGCGCGGCGCCCGCCAGAACAACCTGAAGAACATCGACGTGAAGATCCCCCTCGGCACCTTCACCTGTGTGACCGGCGTCTCCGGCTCCGGCAAGTCCTCGCTCGTCAATATGATCCTCTACCGGTACCTCGCCGCAAAGCTCAACCGCGCCTCGACCAAACCGGGCGCCTTCGACTCGATCGAGGGCGAGGAGGCGCTCGACAAGATCATCAATATCGATCAGAGCCCCATCGGGCGCACTCCCCGCTCCAACCCCGCCACCTATACCGGCGTTTTCAACGATATCCGCACCCTCTTCTCAAAGACCAAGGACGCCAAGGCCCGCGGCTACAACCCCGGGCGCTTCTCCTTCAACGTCTCCGGCGGCCGGTGCGAGGCGTGCAAGGGCGACGGCGTCAAGTGCATCGAGATGCACTTCCTCTCCGACGTGTACGTCAAGTGCGACGTCTGCAAAGGCAGGCGCTACAACCGGGAGACGCTGGAGGTCCGCTTCAAAGGCAAGAACATCGCGGACGTGCTGGAGATGACCGTCGAGGAGGCGGCCGCCTTCTTCTCCGATATCCCCGCCATCGCCGGCAAGCTGAACACCCTCTGCGACGTCGGGCTCGGCTACGTCAAGCTCGGGCAGAGCGCCACCACCTTCTCCGGCGGCGAGGCGCAGCGCGTCAAGCTCGCCTACGAGCTCGCCAAACGCAGCACCGGCAGGACCATCTACCTGCTCGACGAGCCGACCACCGGCCTCGCCTCCGCCGATATCGAGCGTCTGCTCACCGTCCTCGAACGCCTCGTCGAGCAGGGCAACACCGTCCTTGTCATCGAGCATAACCTCGACGTGATCAAAACAGCCGATTACCTCATCGACCTCGGACCGGAGGGCGGCGACGGCGGCGGCCGCGTCGTCGCCGAAGGCACCCCCGAGCAGGTCGCGGAGAACAAAAACTCCTACACCGGTCAGTACCTCCGCCCCCTACTTTTCTGAAGAAAAGTAGGCAAAAGACTTTTTGAAAGGACAGGGAGCAGACAAAGCGCGAACACAGAAACTCCTTCCCCAAAAGCCGCCGTACTTTTCTGAAGAAAAGTAGGCAAAAGACTTTTGAAGGACGCAGGGAGCAGACAACGCGCAAACACAGCGACTCCTTCCCCAAAAGCCGCCCGGTAAGGCACGGGCGGCTTTTTCCTTTCGCTCGGGGGAGCGTGTTCATATCCTCCCTCGGGTCGAAAAACGCCCGATACGGCACGGGCGTTTTTCGGTTTGAGCACCCCTCGGCGGAAGGATCTTCGTTAGCCTCCCTCTCGAGGGAGGTGGCGCGGCTTGCCGCGACGGAAGGAGTTTTTCTCTCTGTTGTTTCTCTTGCGTTATCCTTTTCTTCCCTGACTCCTTCAGTCGCCTTCGG
>CACYYS010000080.1 GCA_902778725.1 uncultured Ruminococcus sp. | reverse complement strand
CGGATCGCGTTCTGATTTGAGTCCGCGCCGGTTTTTGCGTGCAGGGGATTTGATCCGCCGTGTTCGCGCTGCTCCGAAACACGCCCAAACAAAAAGCCGGTCCATTCCGTAACGGACCGGCTTTTGGGGAAGGAGTCGCTTTGAATACGTTTTCCCTGCTCCCTGCGTCATTTAAAAGTCTTTTGCCTACTTTTCTTCAGAAAAGTAGGGGGACTTTTTCAACTTTTTTCCCGCGGGGCGCAACCTTTTGGCCTTTTCCGGTGTTATAATAGTTGATGAAGGAGGTCAGCCTGTATGTTTTTCACCTTTTTGCCTGTTTTCCTCGGCGTGATCGGCGAGGAGGAGTTCGAGGCGCTGTTTTCCGGCTATCGCGGCAGGATGCTCGCGGTCGCCTGTTCCGTCCTGCACGACCGGCAGGAGGCGGAGGACGCGGTGCAGACCGCCTTCCTCGCCGTTTACCGCCAGCGCGCCCGACTCTGCTTCTCCTCCGATGAGCAGAAAAAGATCTATCTCTGCAAATGCGCCAAAAGCGCCGCGCTCAATCTCCTGCGCAAGCGGGAGGAGGCGGTCTCCCTGCCGGACGGAGAACTCTCCGACGCGCCGGAGGGTGACGCCGCCGAGGTCTTTGAGGAACGCGCCCGGTACGGGGATCTCGTCGCCGCCGTGCGCGCACTGCCCCCCGCCTACCGCGACGCGCTGACCCTGCGCTATCTCTATGATATGAAGGTAAGCGACGTGGCGCTCTCCCTCTCCCTCCCCCTCAACACCGTGAAATCCCATCTCAAACGCGGGCGGGAGTTGCTGCGCCGCGCGCTGGAAAAGGAGGGATCCCGATGAAAAAGGAAATGATCGAACGGCTGAAAGCCGCGCTGCTCACCGTGGAACGGGAGGAGCTTGCCCGCTTTGAGGCGCTGCCCGAGGCCGCCGTCTCGCCGGATTTTGCCGAGCGGTTCGTCGCGCGCCTAAACGAAAAGCCGGAGAAGCGCCCCGCCCGTCCCTTCCCTCTCCGGCGGCTGATCGTCCCCGTCGCCGCCGCGCTCGCCCTTGCGTTCCTCTTCATCGTTCCCGTCTCCGCGGACGGCAAAACGCTCGCCGGGGTGGTGAAGGATCTGTTCGTTTCTTCCTCCCCTTCCCCCGGCTCTATCACGACCGATTATACTTTGGATATCCCAAACAAAGATCACCTCGTAAAGAAGAATTTCACCTCCACTTCGCACTCTTGGGTCTGGAAAACGACGGAGGGAAAGACCGTCTCCTTCACACAGACGCGCTCCCGCTCCGCCTCGTTCTATGAACGCAGGAAAAAGGAAGGCGAGGAGATCGTCCGGGACGGCCTCTCCTACTACTTTGTTCAAAAGGAGAACGAAAGCGGCTATCACGTCTTTTGGGATACGGGAGAGTACGGCTTTGAGCTTTTCCTGGAAGGTGAGACCGACAGAGAGGCGTATTTCGCGCTCATTCAGACGCTCCATATAGACGTGCCGCCTCCGCAAAAAGAGGACGCCTTTTTCCGCTTCACTCAACCGGATGGCAACTATTACATCGCTCAATACATCGGGAGCGAAGACGATCCGAAGATCCCCGCCTTCTACCGCGGATTCCCGGTCTGGCTGATCGACGTCCGCAGTTTCCAAAATTGCACCTTTTTGACTACGATCCACATTCCTGCCAGCATCCGACAGATCCAGTTTGGGGCGTTTGAGGGCTGCGTGAATCTGAAAACCGTTACGCTCGAAAAACACGCCATGATCGCAAACAACGCCTTCCGCGGGTGTAACGCGATCGAAAATCTCACCTGTTCGCAACAAGATCTCAGTTCTTTTCCAAAGGAAAATCTTAAAACCCTCAAACTTCTGCCTGATCGCCCGAACGATTTCGTTTCGGACACCTTCGTTTCCTTCCGGGACTGCCCCAATCTGCGGAGCCTGGAGATCGGTGAAGGCTTCACTTCGATCCCCTCCTATTCCGGGATCCGTGGATATCCGCTGCTGGAGGAGATCAAACTGCCGCAAAGCTTGAAAAAGATCGACAACTCCACATTCCAATCCTGCAAAAACCTGAAGGAGATCATCCTGCAGGACGGGCTGGAGGAGATCGGCAGCCACGCCTTTGAAAACTGCGAAAAACTGGAGACGGTCACGATCCCGAAAAGCGTGACCAAGATCGGCTCCGGGGTATTCGCCGGTTGTATCTCCCTGCGGGAGATCAACGTAGACCCGGAGAACCCCGCCTACTCGTCGGTGGACGGCGTGCTGTTTACCAAAGACGGGAAAGAGCTTGTGCAATACCCGGGCGGGAAGACCGGCGCCTACCGGATCCCCGACGGGACGGAAAAGGTCTCGCCCTCCGCTTTCCGGTCCTGCCCCGGGCTGACCGAGATCACTCTCCCCGCCGGGGGGGAATGGCTGGCAACAAAGGGAAAGGAATACACTTTTACTCTCTTCCGTGATTGCTCCGCCCTGCGCGCCGTGTGGATCGACGGGGACGATCCCCAGATCCGCTCGGTCGACGGCGTCCTCTTCACAAAAGACGGGACCACGCTCCTCTGCTATCCTGCCGGACGGGAGGGAGCGTACGAGATCCCGGACGGCGTAACGGCGATCGCGTTCGGCGCTTTTATGGGCTCCCGCAATCTCACCGCGGTCACTCTCCCCGGGACCGTGACCGAGATCCGCATTTTCGCATTCCAAAAATGCACCTCTCTGACGAGTCTCCATATCCCCTACAGCGTGACCCTGATCTCCGGCAGCGCCTTTTACGACTGCGACAATCTGACCGCCTTCTCCTACGACGGCACGCTCGCCGAATGGAACACGATCCAGGCGAAAATGGACGGGATCCCCGCCCAGTATATCCTGACCGCCGCCGACGGGACCAAGGACTTCCGGCGGCCGCGGCCGGGACAAACGACAACCGCCGCGGTACCGGAGACCGACGCCGGGACCGCCGCGGCGCCGGAGACCGCCGCCGGAACCGCCGCGGGTCTTTAGACGCGCGGCATCAAATACCGCCGCGGCGCCGGAGACCGACGCCGGGACCGCCGCGCCCTGACCGGCGCGGCCGCGCCGGGAGAAAAGAACGTGCCCGCAAATAAGGTGAGCCGCTCCTCTCTGCGGTCAAGGAACACAAAAAAGTCCGGTCGGACACGGTCCGACCGGACTTTTTTTACGGATCTTGCGGGAGATCACTCCGCCTTCTCTTCAGCGGGGGCTTCGGTCTTCGGCTCTTCGGCTTTCGCCTCTTCCTTGACCTCTTCCTTGACCTCTTCCTTTGCCGCTTCCGCCTTGGGAGCCGCCTTCTTTCTCGGGGCGGACTTCTTCTTGGCGGGGGCCTTTTTCTCTTCCTTCACCGGCTCCTCAAAGAGCTTGAGCAGCGCCATCTCGGCAGCGTCGCCGCGGCGGGCGCCCAGACGGTAAAGCTGGGTATAGCCGCCGTTGCGGTTTGCGTACTTCGCGGCGATCTCGCCGAACACCTTGGAGACAACGTCCTCTTCGGTGATGAACGCCATCGCGGCGCGGCGGGCAGCCAGCGTGTTCTTTTTGCCGAGGGTGATCATCTTTTCCGCCAGGGGAGCGATCTCTTTTGCTCTCGTGACGGTCGTTTTAATGCTTCCGTTCTTCAGCAGCAGGGTGACCTGGCCTCTGAGCATCGCTCTTCTGTGGTCGGTCTTTCTGCCGAGTTTCCTGGTACCGGGCATGTTCGGTATCCCTCCTAATCGTTAAATTGTGTCAGCCTCACTCTTCCTCGCGCTTCAGTTCAAGGCCGAGGGAGTGGAGCTTCTGGATCACTTCTTCCAGAGATTTTTTGCCGAGGTTGCGGACTTTGATCATATCCTCCTCGGTCCGGTTGGTCAGATCTTCGACCGTGTCGATGCCGGCGCGCTTCAGACAGTTGAAGCTGCGGACCGACATATCAAGGTCCTCAATGGTCATCTCAAGGACTTTTTCCTTCTTGGTCTCTTCGCGCTCGACCATGATCTCCGTACCCTTCGCCGTATCGGACATATCGACGAACAGGTTGAGATGCTCGTTGAGGATCTTGGCTGCGAGAGATACCGCTTCCTTTGCCGTGATCGTACCGTTGGTCGTCACGTTGACCGTGAGCTTGTCATAGTCGGTGATGTTGCCGACACGGGTGTTCTCCACCTCGTAGCTGGCGGCGTACACGGGCGTGAAGATCGAATCGGTGAAGATCATCCCGAGCGGGATCCCGGCGCCCTGTCCGGCGTTTGCCAGATAGGTCTGCTTGTTCTTCTCGCCGGAGACGTATCCTCTGCCGTGGTCGAAGGTCAGCTCCATGTAGAAATGCGCGTTTTCGCACACGCTGGCCAGATGCTGCTCAGGGTTCAGGATCTCGATATCCGAGTCGCACAGGATATCCCCCGCTTTGACGTCCATCGGACCGTTCACGTCGATGTAGACGGTCTTCGGCGCCTGGGAGTAGAGCTTGGCGACGATCCCTTTTACGTTGAGGACGATCTCGGTGACGTCCTCCTTGACGCCGGGGATCGTGGAGATCTCGTGGAGTATGCCGTCGATCTTGATGGACGTGACGGCAACGCCGGGGAGAGAGCTGAGCAGTACCCGGCGCAGAGAGTTGCCGAGGGTCGTGCCGTAGCCGCGTTCCAGCGGCTCAACCACGAATTTCCCGACCTTGCCCTCTTCTCCGATATCCTCGGACGAAATGTTCGGCTTCTCTATTTCTATCATAATATCCTCCATATTCTTTCAGTTCGCCGGCAGCAGCGTAAGCTGCCGGAGTCCGCGGCGCGCGGAACTCCTCTTCTCGACGTCCGCCGGAAGGATCCGGCAACAAGGGGCATTACTTGGAATAGAGCTCGACGATCAGCTGCTCGTTGAACGGGAAGTCCACGTCCTCACGGGTCGGGACCGCGTTCACCTTGCAGGAGACGTTCTCCACGTTGATATCAAGCCACTTCGGCGCGTTTTTGCCGTCGAAGCCTTCGAGAAGCGCTTTGAATTTTTCCTTGCCGCGGCTGGACTCGCGGAGAGCCACCACGTCGCCGGGACGGACGAGAATGGACGCAACGTCCGCTCTCTTGCCGTTGAGCGTGAAATGACCGTGGTTGATCAGCTGACGCGCTTCCTTGCGGCTGGAGGCGACGCCCATCTTGTAGACGACGTTGTCCAGACGGGTCTCGAGGATGGTCAGGAGGTTTTCGCCGGTCATGCCTTCCTTCTTGGTCGCCATCTCGTAATAGTTCCGGAACTGACGCTCCAGAACGCCGTAGTATCTCTTGGCTTTCTGCTTTTCGCGGAGCTGGAGGCCGTACTCGCCGACCTTCTTACGGGCGGTGCCGTGCGGGCCGGGCGTGCCGGACTTCTCCCTGACGATCAGGGGGCAATGCGCGGAAGTGCAGCGCTCGCCCTTGAGGAAGAGCTTCGTCCCCTCTCTGCGGCAGAGTCTGCAAGCAGGTCCTGTATATCTTGCCATTGTTTTCGTTCCTCCGTTTCATTAAACACGTCTGCGCTTGGGCGGACGGCAGCCGTTGTGCGGGATGGGAGTGACGTCCTTGATCATCACGACCTGGAGACCGACGTTCTCCAGAGCGCGGATCGCGGACTCGCGTCCGGAGCCGGGGCCCTTGACGTAGACCTCGACCGTCTTCATGCCGTTGTCAACGGCGATCTTGCCCGCGGTCTCCGCCGCCATCTGAGCGGCGTAGGGGGTGGACTTCCTCGATCCCTTGAAACCGAGCTCGCCGGCGGACGCCCAGGATACGGCGTTGCCGAAGGTGTCGGTCACGGTGACGATGGTGTTGTTGAAAGAAGCCTGGATGTGGACCGC
>CACYYS010000079.1 GCA_902778725.1 uncultured Ruminococcus sp. | reverse complement strand
TTGACGGCGCAGGTGAAGACCGAGGCAAGCGGCGGCTGCGTCGGGAGTCCGGAGGAGTTCTGGTAGGTTTTGCCCGCTGCGTCCACGATCCGGACGCCGTCGGCGTCCGCCCGGTACTCTTCCGCCATCATATAGCGGGTCCCGCCGGAGGCGGAGCCGAGATAGCCGTGGTAGATGATATACTGCTTTTGCCCGTCGGGGGAGACGGTATAGCAGCAATGGCCGAGTCCGTTTGCCTCGTTGTTGCGGCTGAGGATCGGCTTCGGCGCTTTCTCCCAGCTTTCATACTCGGTGGGGTCCGCCCCGTCTTTGAGCTTCAGCTGACCGAGACAGTAGGCGGAGGTCCAGTAGCCGCTCCCGCAATAGAGGATGTAGGTCTCGCCGGAGGAGCCGTAGACGACCGCGATCCCCTCGACGACCTCGGGATAGATCTTGCCGTCCGAGCCGATCGAGTAGGTAGCGCCCACCTTTTCCCAGCTTTCCGTCGGCTTGCAGATGAGCGAGCAGGGGCCGGTCAGCGCCCACGGATTTTTCATTTTGGAGATATTGAGGGTCTGGTAGCGGTGGGTCGTCCCCTCGTAGATCTCGGAGACCCAGAAGCAGTAGAGCCGGTCGCGGATGATGCCGGTCGTCATCCCGATGGTCCAGGTGTCGGCAACGGTGGGGTCGGTGTCACTGACGACCTGGATCGGCACGTTCTTTTCTCCCGTCACCGGGTGGACGTAGTCGCCCTGCGGATCTCCGCTCTTTGCCTTGAGGACGTACATCCGGTGCGTCGCGTTTTCGCCGTCGTCGCAGGCGACGTAGAGATACCAGCCGGCATACTCCTCGCCGAAGACCTCGGGGCCGTAGTAATGCAGCTCCGGCGACCAGAGATGATGCGAGTAAGCCTTGCCGGAAGCGGGAGTGAAGGTGTTGACAAGCGGCGCATAGCGGAGGTCGGCAAGGTTGGCGGCCTTTGCCACCACGACGGAGGCGCCGGCGGTGCAGGTAAAGTAATAGTAGCCGTCCTGGTAGATGACCCAGGGATCCGCGCCCGCTCTGACGGGGTTGTCAAAGGAGCTTTCGCCTTCCTCGGGCGCAAAGAGGTCGACGGAGGAGGAGAGGGAGATCTGCGGCTTCATATTGCCGCCGAAGGCCTCTGGACCGACGATGTCCGTCACGCCGGAAAACTCTCCGCCGTTGAGCGCAAGGGAATACTGCCCGCGCAGGAGGGCGCTTTTATAGACGGCGGGGGCGATCTTGCCGTAGAATTCGCCGCCGTTGAGGGTGAAGGAGAGGGTACCGTTGAAGGAGGCGCTTTGCTTGTCGGCCGCGCCGTAGATCCCGGCGTGGAAAACGCCGCCGTTGACCGTCAGCTCGGCGGTGCCGGATTGCGTCCCGCCGCAAAGCGCGTAGACGGGACCGAAGAACTCTCCGCCGTGGATAACGCCGGTGATCTCCTTTTTACCGATGTCGACGGTCGCGGGCGAAGCGAGATAGAAGGAGCCGAAGGATCCGGACCGGACGGTAAAGGTGTAGGTGCTGTTTTGGAAGCCGGACGTCTCTCCGGCGAGGATGTTGGGGTAGTCCTGGATGCCGTCCTGCTTCACTACCGTTACCCGTTCGCCGATCTCGGAGTCGTGGCCGCAGAAGAAGAGGTTGGTGCCGGAGACGTCCTCGGAGATCGTGAGATCCTCGAGGAGGACCGGGGAGGAGAAGAGGAGATCCTTTTTCAGCCGCAGAGCAGCGGACGCGGCCTTTGCGTAGTCGGCGCCGCCCTCGGCGGAGGTGATCCGGACCCTGCCCTCACAGGCGGGGAGGCGGACCGCGGTGGAGACGGTGAGAGGTCCGCAGAGCACCAGCGTGCCGCCGGACGAGGCGAGCGCGGTGAAGGCGTCGCGGAGCGAGCCGAGCGGAGCGTCGGGCACAAGACCGGCGCCGGTCCCGCCGTCCCGGACGTAGAGGATCTTGTCCGGCGCCTCGCCGTTGACGAGAGGCGTCAGCTCGGTGAAGAGGACGTCGGAAAAGACTTTTTTGTCAAAGTCGAGGCTGTACACCGCGCCGGCGGAAAGGGATTTTCCGTCCAGACCCGCGCGGACCGCGCCGATCTTCCCGGAGAGAGCGGAAACGGAGAGGGATCCGAGGGCGCCGGTGAGATCCAGCGTATCGACCTCGGCGCCCTGCACGATCACCTGAGCCGAGGCGAGGAAGTCGCCGGTTTTTTTCAGAGCGGCGGTTTTGACCGTTCCCCCGGCGAGGGCGAGGAGCGCTTTCCCCGCGGCGGAGAGTCCGGTCTCGCTTGCGTAGACGGCGTCAAACGCGCCGCCGTTCACCGTGACGCTCGACGGGGAGTCGGTCCTTGTACCGTAGACGGTCAGGGAGCCGGAAACTTCGGCGGTTTTGGAGAACGTAACGGGCGAGCCGTTTGCGTCGATCACGGAGTTTTCCGCCTGCAGCGTCAGATCGGAGAAAACGGCGGGACCGGAGAGGGTCATCGCGTCTCCCCGCGGGAGGAGCAGCGTGCCGCCGGTGTAGACGATCTCGCCGCTGTGGGCGGGCTCGCGGAACCCGGCGGGAACGGGGAAGGAGCCGTCGACCGTCAGCGTCCCGCCGAGGGCGAGCTTGCCGACCGCCGCGGCGAGATCGCCGAGCGGGCTTTCCGCGGAGGAGCCGTCCCCCGTTCCGCCGCTTGCGAGATGGAGGGAGGCGTAAGGCGTGATCGCGTCAAAAATGTTCGCGCGGTTGAGCGTGGCGATCTGCGCTTCGGTGAAGGAGAGAGAGTTGTAGGAGAGATAGCGCTTGGCGTTTGCGGCGAGCTGCTTGATCGCGTCGTTGTCGCCGTAGATCAGTTCGGTTACGGAGGAGAGCGTCCCGCCGTCGAGCTTGACCGTGGTGTCGCCGCAGGCGTTGTTGATCTCCAGCTTGCTGACGGAGCCGTCATAGAGCTCGATCTTGCTGGTACCGTTGAGGCGTCGGGTCACGTCGCCGCCGGTGTGGAGGGTCGTGATCTTCCCGCCGTAGATCTTCGCGGAGAGACTGCCGGAATAATGGTTGACGGTGGAGGCGCCGTAGATCTCGCCGATCGTACCGCCGCGGACCGTGATGTTCGCGGTCCCCGTGTAGGTGAGATTGCCGTCGCCTTTGTTGCGGGAAAAGCCGATGACGAGACGGTAGCTCCCGCTCTCGACCGTCAGGGATGAGCTGCGGTTGGTGGGGGTGCCCTTTTTCGGTCCCTCGTAACCGCCGAGCAGGATCAGGTTGGTGGAGCTCATCGTCAGTCCTTCTCCCATGGTGAGGGGGTTGAAGCGCGCGGCGATCACGGTATTGCCCGAGCCGGTGTTGATCTTCAGGTTTTCAAAGACGGTGGGACCGCCGAGGGCGTAGACCATCCCGCCCTGCAGGGAGAGGACGGCGCCGGCGCTCCGGTAGTCGGTCGCGCCGTCCACGCTTGTGAGCACGATCTCGCCGGTGTGCGTCGGCTCGACGAATTGCTCGGAGGCGGAGCCGGTGAGGGAGAGCGCGGACATCAGAACGATCCGTCCGCCCGCGGCCGCCGTCCGGATCGCGGCGGGCAGAGTGGCGAGCGCCGCGGCGGGGGTCGTTCCGTCCGCGGAGTCGCTTCCGCTTGCGGGATCGAGATAGACCGTCGTGTCGGCGGCGCGCGCCGGAAGCGACGGGAGCAGGATCGCGCAGCAAAGCAGAGAGAGGAAAAGGGCGAGTATTCTTTTCCCGGTCGGTAAGGTCTTCATGGGTCCTCCTTGGGAGAGCGCCGGCGGGTCCTTCCCGCCGGAGGCTCGGTTTGTTGCGGGGCAGACCCCGCCTGTTCCATTTTAGCATAAACGGGAGCGATGTACAAGACAGTTTTTGCGACAGTTTTTATAAAAACGTATGGAATAAAAAGAAGAGCAGGCCGTCTGCCTGCTCTTCTTTTTATCGGATCTTCGCCGTCTCGTCGGGATAGTAAGAGGCGCAGTCGGTGCAGCGCTCTTCCGCGGGGGAGGGCTCGCGAGGGACGACGCGGATCCGGTCGAGCGAGCAGTAGTCCTCTCCCTTGCAGTGGTGCAGGCATTCGTTCACGGTACATTCGATAGAGCGGTTTTTTTCCATTTTTTTCTCCTGTCGGTGGGATCGGCGATACGCCGGTATCGGCAGTATGCTCCGTTCTGACCCGGAATATGCAGAGGGAGCGCCGTTTCCGTTTTTATCCATTTTCTTTTCCGTATTCAAATGCAAAAGCGGGGAAATACTCCCTGTGTGAAAAGGAGTGGAAGATGTTTTTCAACAAAGTGGAAATATGCGGAGTGAGCACCTCCGGATTGGCGAACCTGAGCGACGAGGAAAAGCGGGACCTCCTTCGGAAGGCGGGGAAGGGGGACGCCGCGGCAAGACAGAAGCTGATCGACGGCAATATCCGTCTGGTCCTCAGCATCCTGCAGCGTTTTTCCGGCCGCAGGGAAAACGCCGACGATCTTTTTCAGGTGGGATGCGTCGGTCTGATCAAAGCGATCGACAATTTCAATACCGAACTGAACGTCAAGTTTTCCACCTACGCCGTGCCGATGATCGTCGGGGAGATCCGGCGCTATCTGCGGGACAACAACACGCTGCGCGTGAGCCGCTCGCTGCGTGATCTCGCCTACCGAGCCCTCGCCGCCCGGGAAAAACTGTCGGCGGGACTGATGCGGGACCCGACGGCGGCGGAGATCGCCGCCGAGATCGGCGAGAGTGAAAAGACGGTCGCCGAGGCGCTGGAGGCGATCGTGGAGCCCGTCTCGATCTACGAGTCGGTGTACAGCGACGGGGAGGATTCCGTTTACGTGATCGACAAGCTGTGCGACACGGGCGAGAGCGACGAAAACTGGATCGAGGACATCGCCCTCAAGGAAGCGCTGAAAAAGCTGAACGAGAGGGAAAAGAAGATCATCGCTCTCCGCTACTACGCCGGCAGGACGCAGATGGAGATCGCCGAGGAGATCGGGATCTCGCAGGCGCAGGTCTCACGGCTGGAGAAGGGAGCGCTCGAGCGGATGCGCCGCGAAATGTGAAGCGCGGAAAAACGGACCGGAAGACCTTTTGCCTTTTGGTCCGTTTTTCCTTGCTTTTTTGTCCGCGGGATGATAAAATACAAATAGAATACAGCGCTGTGCGCGGCAAAGGACGTGGAGAGTATGACAGGAGAACGGTCCGGGCAGAGGATCGCCGTCCTTGACACGGAGACGAACTGGGAGGGCGCGCTGATGTCGGTCGGCGCGGTCGTGGCGGAGGAGGGGCTCCTTCTCCCGGCGGATCGCGTGTATTACGCTCTGCCGGAGGAGTGCGCCGTCGGCGGGCTCTATGAGGACGCGCTCGACCTCGGAGGCGATCTCACACCGGAGTGGACGGTAAGGGAGAGCGCGGTCGGGCGGCTCGCCGCCTTCCTGCGCGAGCACGGCGTCACGGAGATCTTTGCCTACAACGCGGCGTTTGACCGCCGGCTCCTGCCGGAGCTTGCGGGCTGGCGCTGGTACGACATCATGCGCGTGGCTCCCTACCGGCGCTATAACCCTTACATCACGGACCGGGACGCCTGCGGCGGTACCGGACGGCTGAAGCGCTACGGAGTGGAGTCGGTCCTGCGGCTCATGACGGGCAGCGCCGACTATCGGGAAAAGCACAACGCCCTCGCCGACGTCCTCAGCACCGTCAGCGTCCTTAAGCACATGGACCTGGCGGAAGGACTGGAGGATGAGTATTTTAAGGTGGAAGTAGGGGAAGATTGGTAAATGAAAAGCAGCCGCATATCATTGCGACTGCTTTTTTGCCGATTTAATACTTGATCGTATCGATTTTCGTTGCTTTGTATTGCTTTTGGATAACGTTGAATTCTCTCGGGCCATGGAAGTAGACATAGGCGCGTTCTTCCTCAGGGAAGTAGTCTATCATACAGTTTCTTAATAGTTCAGCTACTGCCGCGGCAAATGCATCCCGTTCTTTGTTGCTCATTACATGTGATTCTTCTTTTTTCATTTTAGATCTCCTTTGGTGCGATGTGATTCTTGTAATTACATACGATGGCGGCTATTCCCACT
>CACYYS010000078.1 GCA_902778725.1 uncultured Ruminococcus sp. | reverse complement strand
AAGCTCGGCGCGGACGACTACATCGTCAAACCGTTCGAGATCTTAGAGCTGGTGCAGCGGGTGAACACGGTCCTGCGGCGCGCCGGCGGTCCGCGGCGCTCCTTCTCCTTTGACGGGATCACCGTGGATTTCGACAGCCGCCGCGTTACCAAGGACGGCGCGGAGATCGAGCTGACGCCGAAGGAGTACGACCTGCTCGAAGCGCTGATCGTCAACCGCAACCTCGCCCTCTCCCGCGAGCAGCTGATCGATCTCGTCTGGAGCTGCGACTTTGACGGCGAGAACCGGACGGTGGATACGCACGTCCGCCGCCTGCGCAAAAAGTTGGGGCTGGAGCAGCGGCTGAAAACCGTCTTCAAGACCGGATACCGGCTGGAGGTATGACGTGAAACGACGTTTCTGGCAGCGGACCTATCTTGTGACCCTTCTTCTCTTCCTCGTTTGCCTTTACGCGGGGCTTTTTTCCCTCGCTTTTTACACCTACGGGCAGAGCGTTGAGAGCACCGAGAGCGCCTGCCTCGCGGAAATGCGCTATCTGACCCGCTCCTTTGAGCGGGATCTGCACGATATGGAGGAAGCCGAAAACGGCACCTCCCCGAAGCTTTTGATGCAGTCCTACGCGCAAAACTATGAAAAACAGCGGGTCAACCTCGCGTTTTTGGAAAACGGGAAAGAGATCTTCTCCTCCTTTGAGACGACGCCTCCCCTCCCCGAGACCGACCGGATCACCCAGATCAAGGCGGACGAGGAGCGCTGGATCCTGATCGCGGGGGATGTGGCCGAGGGGCGGTATCTCCTCCTGTACGGCCGCTACGCCGGCGATCTCGACCGGGAATTCCGTTCCCTGATGCTCACCTACGCCGCCGTCGCCGCCGGCGTCTCCCTCTTCCTCGCCGTTTGTCTGCTCTTCCTCTCCAAGCGGCTCTCCCTGCCGCTGGAGAAGCTGCGCGCCACGACCGAGCGGATCGCCGCCGGGGACATGACCGTCTCGGCGGACGAGAGCGGGAAGGACGAATTTGCCGCGCTCGGCAAAAGCTTCAACCAGATGGTGGGCACGATCCGCTCGCAGATGGAACAGCTCGCGGACGACGCCGAACGCAAGCAGGCGCTCGTCGACAATATGGCGCACGAGATGCGCACGCCGCTGACCTCGATCCGCGGCTTTGCGGAATATATCGAAAAGGCGGCGGTCCCCGAGGAGGAACGCCGCGACGCGGCGCTCCGCATCGTCTCCGAGACCGACCGGCTGAAAAAGATCTCCGAAAAGCTGCTTGACGCCGCCTTTTTGCGCGAAAATACCATAGAAAAGCAGCCGGTGGATCTCGCGCGCCTGCTCGCCGAGACCGCCGCCCGCCTCGGACCGGTCGCGGAGAAGCGCGGCGTGACGCTGCGGGTCCTGCCCGGCGCGGGCGGGGCGGAAGGCGATCCGGTGCTGCTTTCGATGCTCTTTTACAATCTGACGGAAAACGCCGTCAAAGCCTGCCGGCCGGGCGGAGAGGTGACCCTTGCCGCAAAGGAGCGCGAGGCCTCCGTCTCCGATAACGGGAAGGGGATGACGAAAGAGCAGCTTGCCCATATCACCGAACCCTTTTACCGCACAGACAAAAGCCGGTCCCGCGCCGAGGGCGGCGCGGGGCTGGGGCTCGCCCTCTGCCGGCAGATCGCCCTCTCGCACGGCGCCGCCCTCGTCTTCGACTCCGAGCCGGGGCGCGGGACGTCCGTCACGGTCTCCTTCCCCGGAGAGGAGGCGGCGCGATGAAAAAGACAGCGGGTATCCTCCTCCCGGCGGCGCTTTTTATCCTCCTGTTCTCCCTGCTCCTGCTCGGGTGGGCGCAGTTCCTCCTCTCGCGCCCGGTCGAGCCGAAGCTTTCGCCCGAGGGCCTGCACATCGACAAACGCTTTTTTGTCCTCGGGGCGCCCGCCGAGCTGAAAAAGATGGAAAAAAAGTTTTCCGCCTATCAGTTTGAGAGCGATGCGGCGGAAGGAAAAACGCTCGCCTTCTTCACCTCCGCCCAGAGCGCGACCTTGCTCGGCGACCGGAAAAACGGGGTGCGCCGTCCCCTCTCCTCCGAGGAGATCCTCTATCTGATCAGCGATTCGATCCGTCTCTACGAAAGCTATGACCGGCTGATCCTCACCGACGCATACGACACGCCCGTGATCCCGAAGGAGCGCAGAGCCGCCGGCGTATCCGATCACGTCATCTCCTGCTATCACGGCGACTATACCGAGTTTTCCCATTACAACGCCGTCGCCGCCTATCTGAAAAAGCTGAGCGACATCCAGACGGTGATCCTCTACCGCGTCTGGCTCCTCGACTCCGGCACGTGCGGCGGCACTCTGCAAAGCAAGCCGCAGGAAAACAGCGACGCTTTTTCTCTCGGTCAGTACTTCTCTCCCGCCGCCGGAACGTCGGTCAATTCCGCCGGGGTCCGGTCCCGCGGCGTATTCTGCCTCCTGCTCGACAACGAAAAACGAACAAACCGCGCCGATTACGACAAGTATTACAGCGAGCTGGAGCTGCGATTTTACTCCCTCGCCGCCGCCCCCTCCGGCCCTCTGCCCCAAACCCCCATGCTCCTTTTTTCCGATTACTCCGATCTGCTCCTCTCCCTCCTGTCGGAGGATCCGGAGTCCCGGGACTACCGCGCAGACAAAGCGGAATGGAAGCTCCTTTCCTCCCTTTCCTACGGAGCCGGACAGCCTCTTCCCGCGATCTTCCTGGACGGCAGGTCCGTCTTCCCCACCGAGGAGCTGGAGGCGGAGAAACCGGTCTTCCGGTGGAAGCAGTTCAGCCTTGACGCGTCCGAAGTCAGTATCTCCCTGCAAAAAAACGGCCGGGGGATCGGATCCCACTCCTACACCTTCCGGGGAGAGGAGGCAAAGCGCCTGCTCGCCTCCCTCGGCAGTCCCGCCGCGTTCCTCTCCTCGTACGGCTCGGCGGGGCACTACGCCGGCGCGTCCGACCCCGTCTACACCTACCGGATCGAGTTGGACAACCAAACGGCGTTTTCCGTCCCCTTCCAAAAGGATCTGCGCTGTTTCATCACCTCGCTCCCCGGCGTGAACAACGCGCCCCTCTCCTACGTCCGCGCCGTTCCCGCCGCCTTCTGGGATACGCTCGAGGAGCTGTTTGCCTCGCAGGCGGGCTGGTCTCTCCCGCTCTACCCCGTCGCGCTCTCCGCAATGGATCAACGGGTCCTCTATGATTTTTACAGTGAGTCCCTCCTCAAGGAGCGGGAAAAAGCGGACGCCGCCTGCACCGCCCTGTTCCGGGCGATCCGCGCCGCCGGGCTTTCCTTTCTGAGCGAGGAAGAGCGGGAGCTCCCCGCGATCCGGCGCCTGCCGGAATACGCCGCTCTCTCCGCTCTGCTCGACGGGGAAAGCGGCCGCTACTACGCGCTCTCCCTGCTCGCGGAGGAAAAATACGTGCCGGCGATCAACCTCTCCCTGAAGGCGATCCTCGCCGACCAAAACGCCGCGCTCCGCGCCTTTGCCGACCGGCGCGGAGGGCTCTCCGCCGTCAACACGATTTCCTTCCTTTCCGAGATCCTGTCCGATCCCGACCGTTATCTCCCCTGATAAGTCTTGAATACACAATAAAATATGCCTCCTATTTGAAGCGTACGGGATCGCCTGACACAAAAACCGGAGAACGGTCCGTTCTCCGGTTTTTTCCTTGCTTTGCCGCAAAAGCTGTGTTAGAATAGAAAAAACGAAAAAGGAGAGTTTTTCTTATGACGGTCGACGTATACAAGCGGTATTACGCGGCAAAAGCGGAGATAAACGGCGTCCCCCGGCGGGGCGCGCTCGTCCTGCTGATCGCGGATTCGGCGGAGGGGCGGATCCGCTACGAGGCCGCCGTCTCCTTCTTCCCCCATCGGGAGGAGACCGACTTTTCCATCTCCTATGACGCGTATAGCAGCGCCGTGCTGTACGAGGCGGCGGGCCGCCGCTCGAAAAAGCGGGAGGAAAAGCTGCTCGCCGCCCTCCCCGCGGAGATCGACCGGCTGGCGGCGCAAGAAGGCGGAGAAGTCCTCTGGGACCGTCCTCTGCGCGAGGAACGCCGCGGCTGATTTTTTGAAAACATTCATTTTTCTGCTTGTTTTTTCCGCGTTTTTTGCTATAATAGAAAGGCACACAGGAGGATTATTTATGGCGAAAGTATGGTTCACCGAGGATCTCTCGCCCGAGGGGGTCGTTACCCTCTACCGGGCGCTGGGAAAGACGCTGCCCGGACGGGTGGCGGTCAAGCTGCATTCCGGCGAGGAGGGCAATCAGAACTTCCTCCGGCCGGAGTTCTGGAAGCCTATCATCGACCTTGTCGGCGGGCGGGTCGTGGAATGCAACACCGCTTACGACGGCTCGCGCGACACGACCGAAAAACACAAAAAAACGCTGGAGCGGCACGGCTGGAGCCGGTACTTCGACGTCGATCTGATGGACGCGGAAGGCCCGGACGGCGAGCTGCCGATCCCCGACGGCAAACGGATCAAGCGGGATATCGTGGGCAAGCACTTTTTTGATTACGACTCGATGCTCGTCCTCTCGCACTTCAAAGGGCATCCGATGGGCGGCTACGGCGGCGCGCTGAAGCAGCTCTCGATCGGGATCGCCTCCTCCGCCGGAAAGGCCTATATCCACGGCGCGGGCGAGCCGGAAAAGATCTGGACCGCCGACCACGACTCTTTCCTTGAGAGCATGGCGGACGCCGCGTGCGCCGTCTGCCGGCACTTTGCCGGGAAGATGATCTTCATCAACGTGATGAAGAACCTCTCGGTGGACTGCGACTTCTGCGCCGTCGCGGAGGATCCGTGCATGAAGGACGTCGGCATGATGATCTCGACCGACCCCGTGGCGATCGACCGGGCGTGCCTCGACCTTGTGTACGCCTCGGACGACCCGGGCAAAGCCCACTTCCTCGAGCGGGTGGAATCCCGCAACGGCGCGCATACGATCGAGGCGGCCGCCGCCCTCGGCGTCGGCTCCCCCGTTTATGAACTGATCAAACTGTAAAGCCGAAAGGGAGAAAAAGCGATGAAAGTACTTTTCATAGGCAACAGCCACACTTTTTTCAACGATATGCCCTACCTCTTCGCGCGAATGGCAAAGGAGACGACCGGCGAAGAACCGGAGACGGTCATGCTGGCGTTCGGCGGGCGCAAGCTCGCCTGGCACAGGGCCGAATACTTTTCCCTGCGCTACAATCTGATGTACGGCGGCTTTGATTTCTGCGTCTTCCAGCAGGGAGCGCACCCCTATCCGCCCGTCGAGGACACGATGCGGGACGGCGCGGCGATCGCCGATCTCTGCCTGCGCTGCGGGACGAAGCCGGTGGTCTTTACCACCTGGGCGGAAAAAGACAACCCGGAGCATCAGGCGATCATGACCGAGACCTGCCGGCGGCTGGCCGGCGAGACCGGTTCCCTGCTCGCCCCGATCGGCGAGGTCTGGGAGACCGTGCGAAACACCTGTCCCGACGTCGATCTGTACCACACGGACGGAAAGCACGCCGGCGTTTACGGCGACTTTCTCTGTGCGGCGGTGCTCTGCCGCGCGCTGACCGGCGCCCTCTCCGACGCCGTCTCCGGCATGGGGTCCTTCTTTTTCCCGCCTGATTACCGTCCCGGTGCGGAGTTCCGCCGGCTGATCGAAGACCCGGACAAGGTGAAGATCCCCCTCGAGCGGGAAAAAACCGACCGGATCCTCGCCGCCGTCAGAGCCGCGTTTTCCGCGTGATCTTCCCTTTTTCCGTCAAAGAGCCGGGAGCGCTGCCGCTCCCGGCTCTTTTTATTTGCCCGTTTTTTCTCAGCTTTTTCTGCTTTTTTCCATCTTTTCGATCGTGGAGTAGAGGCGCTCGCCGAGCTCGTCCCGGTCCGGGCGCGTTTCGCCGTAGCGGCGGCAGAGCTCGTCCACGCGGCGGGCAAACGCCGCCTCCCGCCCCTCTCCGTCCGCAAGGAGATCGTCGAGGGTGAGCTGTCGCTGATAGGAGGGCGAGAGGTTCTGCATACTGACGCCGATCAGCCGGACCTTTTTCCGCTCTACCGAGGCGAGCAGTTCCTGCGCCGCCGCGGAAATGTCGGCGGCGCGGTTTCCGCATTCGACTCCCCGGGAGCGGGTGATGCCGCGCATATCGGCGTAGGTGATCTTGAGCGTTACGGTCCTGCCGTAGAGCGGGATCGCGGAAAGGCGGCGGGAAACGTCCCACGCGAGCAGATCGAGCACGTCCGAGAGAAAGGAAAAATCGTCGGTATCCCGCTGGAAGGTGACCTCCCTGCCGAGGGATTTGGCGTC
>CACYYS010000077.1 GCA_902778725.1 uncultured Ruminococcus sp. | reverse complement strand
AGCCTTTAGGCGTTCGCCTCCGTGCGCTTTGCGCACGCTGCGTTATTGACGGCTTTGCAAAAATGCCCTTGCAAGCAAGCATTTTTGCTTTATGGTATACTATAGTGAAAGCACCTTGACGAAAAGGAAAACGCGAAATGAAACGAAACGTAAAAGCGATCGCGGCGCTCCTTCTGGCCGCCGCCCTTATCCTCCTCCCCGCCTGCAAAAAGAGCGAGGTCCTGCCGGAGGAAGATACACGCACGGTCCTGCTCGTGGACGGGAAATACGCCGTCTCCTACGATCTCTACCGCTATTTTTACCTCAATTACAAGACCGGCTATACCGACGCGGACTTCGCCGAGGGGAAGGCGGCGGCGACCGAGGCGGAGCTGCGCGAGCAGTGCCTCTACGGGATCCGCTCCCTCTGCGCCACCCTCTCCCTCTCCGCCGACTACGGCATCACCCCCGAGGACGGCGATATCAAGACGGCGGCGGAGGCCTCCGTCTCCGACGCGATCGAGACCCTCGGCGGGCAGAGCGAATACGCCGCCTCCCTGAAAAAGAACTATATGACCGACTCCGTATTCCGCTTCATGATGGCGGCGCAGGCGTGCGAGGACAAGCTCTTCTCCACTCTGACGGCGGGGCTCGGCCTGGTGGAAACGGACGACGAAAAGATCGCTTCGATCCTGCGCGGCGAGGACTGCGTGCGGATCGTGCAGGTCCTGATCTCAAAGAGCAACGGCTTCTCCGACGACAAGAACCGCGAGACCGCCGAAAAGGTCCTGCGCCTCGCAAAAGAGGGCGAGGACTTCGACCGGCTGATCGCCAACTACTCGAACGACTATTCGATGACCTCCGACGGCTATTATTTTACCCACGGGTATATGCTGGAGGAGGTGGAGGAGGCGGCGTTCGCCCTCGGCGTGGGGGAGATCTCCGATCTCGTCGTCTCCCGCAACGGCTACCACATCATCAAGCGGCTCCCGAAAGAGGAAAGCTACCTTGAGAAGAACTTTTCCACCCTCAAGGCGCAGTACCAGAGCTGCGAATTCTACCGTCTGATCGACGAGCGCCGGGACAAGCTTGCCGTGCGCACGAACGAGCTGTTCGACGGACTCGATCACACGACGCTGATCTACTGATATGAAGATCAAAAAAGTCAAACCGGCGCGCCTGTACAGCCGCAAGAAAAATCCGGAGCTCAAACGGATCCTCCTGCGCGTGCTGATCGTGCTGGGCGTCGCCGCCGCGGCGATCGCGGCGACGGCGGCTTACGGCAACCACCTGCTCAGAAAAGCGCGGGAGAGCGCCGCCGAAACGGCGGAACCGGCGACGACCCGGCCCGCGCTCCCGGACGACCCCGTCTCCCCGACGGGGATCTCTCTCTGCGCCTATCCCATCCCCGTCTCCTCGATGACGGACATCTGGGCGGTGGAAACGCAGATCAACCGGCTCCCCGAGGGAACGAAGGACGCCGTGCTCTATCTCTTCCGCGAGGGGAAAGCCCCCCTCTGGAAAAACGCTCTCAAAGCACCTCTCCCCCTCTACGAAGGGGACGCCGTTCTCACCGCGGCGGAGCTTGCCGACCTTGCCGCGCGCAAGGAGATCTCCCTGACCGTGCTTGCCGACGCCCCCTCCCTCTCCGCCTCTCTGACGGCGGAGGAGAGCGCCGCCGCCGCGGGCTATGAGCGGATGTATCTCTCCGACCTTGTACGGAGCGGACTCACGCGGATCCTGCTGCGCCTGCCCGACGTATCGGAGGAGAACATCGACCGCATCGTCCGCTATGCCGCCGACCTGCGCGGCCTCGGGGACGGGCTCTCGCTCGGCGCGGTCCTCTCCCTCGCGATCCGGGAAAAGGAAAAACCGGAGCTGCTCCTTGCAAAGCTCTCCGGCTCCTTCGACTTTCTCACCCTTGATCTGACTGAGGCGCTTGACGCCGACGTAAAAACAAATTCTACCCTGCTGACGGCCCCGAACGGGGGCGGAGAAAGCGAGACCGAAGCGACTGGCGGCTCCTTCCCCACCCTCGCGGAGAACGTGGACGCTGTGCTCGAGCTCTTCTCCCGTTACGAGATGACGCCGATCCTCCGTCTGCCGGGAGAAGCAACGGCTCAGAACGCCGCCGATACGCTCGTGCCTTTTCTGCATGGCAAGGCGCTCGACTCCTTTATCCTTTATACGGAAAACTGAAAACGACAGGTATGGATACAAACAAACAGAACACAAAGAAAAAGGGAAAGCTGAAGCTTGTCGCCCGCTTCCTCTCCGGGAGCGCGCACTGGTTTCTCCTTTCCGCCTTTTTGGCGCTCTTCACCTCCTTTGCGGAGATGCTGACCCCGCAGATCGTCCGCTTCACCGTGGACGGTGTGATCGGCGGGGAGACGGAGGGGCTCTCCCCCGCCGCGCTCGCGCTCGCCGACCGGCTCGGCGGCGTGGCGGCGGTGCGGGAACGCCTCTGGCTGATCCCGCTGGCGATCCTCGCGGCAGCCCTGCTCGCGGTCGGCTCCCGCTATCTCTTCCGCCTCTTCAACTCCCTCGGGGCGGAAACGCTGGTCAAGCGGATGCGCGACCTGCTCTTTACCCACATCGAGAAGCTCCCCTTCTCCTTCCACATGAAAAACCAGACGGGGGACGTGATCCAGCGCTGCACCTCGGACGTCGACACGGTGAAAAACTTCCTCGCCGAGCAGCTGACGCAGGTCTTCCGGATCCTCACCCTGCTGATCCTCTCCTCGGTCTTCATGCTCTCGATGAACGTGAAGCTCTCGCTGATCGCGCTCGCCTCGGTGCCGGTCCTCTTCTTCTACTCCCTGCTCTTCCACCGCAAGATCTCCGCCTCCTTCCGCGCCTGCGACGAGACGGAGGGCAAGCTCTCCGCCATCACGCAGGAGAACCTGACCGGCGTGCGCGTGGTGCGCGCCTTCGGCCGCGAGGATTTTGAGCGCAAGCGCTTTGCGGAGCAAAATGAAAAATACGCCTCCCTCTGGGTGCGGCTCTCCGCGATCTTCTCCTTTTACTGGGGCTCGACCGACCTGATCGCAGGACTGCAGGTGATGCTGATCGTCCTCTTCGGGGCAAAGCTCGTCTTAACAGGGGAGATGCTCTCCGGCGAATACATCGCCTTCATCTCCTACAACGCGATGCTCACCTGGCCGGTGCGGATGCTCGGCCGGATGATCGCCAACCTCAGCAAAGCGACCGTAGCGCTCGACCGCATCGCCTACATCGCAAACGAGCCGGAGGAGAGCGATCCCGAGGACGCGCTCACCCCCGACCTGCACGGAGACATCGCCTTTGAGCACGTCTCCTTCGGCTACGAGGGAAAGGGCGAGCTGCTCTCCGATATCTCCCTGAGGATCCCCGCGGGCAGCACCGTCGGCATCCTCGGCGGGACCGGCTCCGGCAAGTCCACGCTCGCCGCGCTGCTCGACCGCCTCTATCCGCTGGAGGAGGGGAAGGGCCGCATCACGATCGGCGGGACGGACATCGCAAGGATCAAAAGCCGCTGGCTCCGGCAGAACATCGGGTTTGTCCTCCAGGAGCCCTTCCTTTTCTCCCGCTCGCTGAAGGAGAACATCGGCATCACGCGCCGCGACCCCACGGAAGAGGAGATCCGGCGCGCCGCCTCCATCGCCTGCTTTGAGGAAACGGCGGACTCCTTTGCCGACGGGTTCGACACCTTTGTCGGCGAGCGGGGCGTGACCCTCTCCGGCGGGCAGAAGCAGCGCGCCGCGATCGCGCGGACGCTGATGAGCGAGGCGCCGATCCTGATCTTTGACGACTCGACCAGCGCCCTCGACGCCGAGACGGACGCAAAGATCCGCGCCGCCCTGCGGGAAAAACTGAAGGGCACGACCGTGATCCTGATCACCCACCGCATCAACACCGTGATGCACGCGGACAACATCGTCGTCCTCGACCGCGGCAGGATCGTCGAGGAGGGGACGCACGAGGAGCTTGCCGCCGGGCAGGGCGTCTACGCCGAGCTCTGCCGCCTCCAGGGTGAGAAAGGAGGCGCCAGATGAAAAAAACGGAAACAAAGACGGAGGCCGTCCGCCTCCCCGGCTTCGGGATCCCCGCGCTGCTCCCCTATCTGCGCCCCTACCGGGCGCTGCTCCTTGTGATGATCGTATGCGGACTTGCAGGGAGCGCGGCGGATCTGGCGATCCCCTTCTTCCAGCGCTACGCCCTCGACCACTTCATCGGCGAGAGGACGACGGACACGCTCCTCTGGTTCGTGATCCTCTACGTCCTCGTCCTCCTCTTCCAGACAGCCGTCAACTTCACCTCCACCTTCCTTGCCGCCAAGGTCGAGCAGCGGGTGGGGCGCGACCTGCGCCGCGCCAGCTTTGAGCATCTGCAGACGCTCTCCTTCTCCTACTTCAACCAGAACAGCGTCGGCTACATCCACGCCCGCGTGATGAGCGACACCGCCCGCATCGGGGAGCTTGTCTCCTGGTCGCTGATGGACGGCGTGTGGCACATCTCCTTTGTGATCGGCGCGATCGCCGTGATGTTCCGTCTGAACGTCCGGCTCGCTCTGCTCGTCTGCGCCGCGCTGCCGGTCGCCTTCCTGCTGATCCTCCTGTTCCAGAAAAAGCTGACCGCCTTCCACCGCCAGATCCGCGAGATCAACTCCCGCATCACCGGCAACTTCAACGAGGGGATCACCGGCGCGAAGACGATCAAGACCCTCGTGATCGAGGAAAAAATGAGCGAGGACTTCCGGACCGACTCGGCGCAGATGCGCCGGACCTCCGTCCGCGCCGCGCACTCCCACGCGATGCTCTGGGCGATCATCACCTTCGCCTCCTCTCTCGCCCTCGCGCTCGTTTTGTGGCAGGGCGGGAAGCTGACGGTAGAGAACGCCATGCTCCTCGGCACGCTCTCGGTCTTCACCTCCTACGCGATGGGCATCATGGAGCCGATCCAGTGGATCGTGAACGCGTTCTCCAGCCTGATCAACGCGCAGGTGAACATCGAACGTCTGATCAACCTGATCCGCACCGAATCGGACGTGGCGGACACGCCGAAGGTCGTGGAGCGCTACGGCGACGCCTTCACCCCGAAACGGGAAAACTGGGAGCCGCTTATCGGCGATATCGAATTCGACGACGTGACCTTCCGCTACCCGGACGGAGAGGAGACCGTGCTGGAGCACTTCTCCCTCAAGATCCCGCACGGGAGCTCGATCGCCATCGTCGGAGAAACGGGAGCGGGAAAATCCACGCTCGTCAACCTGGTCTGCCGCTTTTTTGAGCCGACCGAGGGCCGCATCCTGATCGACGGGCGGGACGCGCGGGAGCGCTCCCAGCTCTGGCTACACTCGAACATCGGCTACGTCCTGCAGACCCCGCATCTCTTCTCCGGCACCGTGGCGGAAAACCTGCGCTACGGCAACCCCGGGGCGAGCGATGAAGAGCTCTGGCAGGCGCTGGAGCGCGTCTCCGCCGCAGAGGTGGTCCGCCGGATGGACAAGGGACTGGAGAGCGAGGTGGGCGAGGGCGGCGACTTCCTCTCCACCGGGGAGAAGCAGCTGCTCTCCTTTGCGCGCGCTCTGCTCGCCGATCCGCGCATCCTCGTCCTCGACGAGGCGACCGCCTCGGTCGACAGCATCACCGAGGACCGCATCCAGCACGCGATCCGGGAGATCACGCAGGGACGCACCTCCCTTGTGATCGCGCACCGGCTCTCCACGATCCGCTCCTCCGACCTGATCCTCGTCGTCGACGGGGGGAAGATCGTCGAGCGCGGCACGCACGAAGAGCTGATGGCGCGGGACGGAGAATACCGCGCCCTCTACACCCGGCAGTTCGAGGAAGAGGGGACGGAGCGTCTCCTCCGCGCCCACAAAAAAGAACCCTCCGCCGGGCAAGCCTGAACCGGCCCGACCGGGAGCGGACGCAGCGTCCGCTCCCGGTTTTTTTTGCGGGGTTTGTGAACTTTTTGTAAACATTCGGGGAAAAACGTTAAATTTTGGTTTCCTGAAACGTTTATATTAATAGAGGGACAAAGCCGCTCGCCTTTCACGGTTCCGATCAACAAGCCGTTTTTTGCGCCTTTTTCCCTTTTTCCGGCGGGTCGGAGGGGGCTTTTTCCTGGCTTCAAAAAATTTTTTTGAAAAAATTTGAAATTTTTTTCAAAAGCAGGTTGAAAAATCGACCCCTCGTTCGTTATATAGAGTGAAGGGCAAAATAAAAAAGAGATCGAACCGTAAAGCGGATTTTCTGCATCCTTCTTACCGCGCCCGCCCTGGTTGCCCTGCCCGCCTCCGGCGACAGCGGACCGGGGAACCGCTTTGCGGTGGAGGAAATCCTCGTAGCCTCCCTCCCGAGGGAGGTGTCGCGGCTCGCCG
>CACYYS010000076.1 GCA_902778725.1 uncultured Ruminococcus sp. | reverse complement strand
TCACTGCCCGGCGGCAGTATCGAGCTGCGCGCCGACGCGAATCACGAGTACATCGACGAAAACGGTGATTATCAATGCGATGATGACGGACTGAGGTATGCATGGTCACTGGAGTACGGCGGGGATCATGCGACCGTCACCCCTGACCCGCAGGATCCCTCCAGGGCTGTCCTTCAGTTCAGGGACCGCACGGACGAAGATGGCTGGATCAATGAAGAGGTCAGTGTAGGCGTTCGGATCCTCGACGCGCAGGGCCAGCCGACGGAAGGATATGATTCGAAAAAATTCTGGCTGAACAGCGGCTACTGCGAGGTCATCCCGCAGCTTCTGGACAGGAACCTTCCCGTGGGAGGAAGACTGGAGAATGTTGAGTTCCAGGTCCTCTCCTATGACGAAGACCAGGCGCACCCGGTCGTCATGGATGACAAGTACGATATTACTTACGAGTGGCATTATGATATGAATAACGTCCGCGTGACGGAGAACGTGGGCGGATCGGAAGTCCAGGTCGGTGACAATGAGAGAGGAGCGGGCAATACATTTACCATCACCCGCCTCAGCGACCGGCATTCCGACTTCAGCGTCGGGGCATACTGGAAGGATGATGAAGGAGATGAGAAGGAAGCCTGGACCAATTATGTGTTCTTTGACAAGGACTGCAATATCTGGTTCGACCAGCATGACCTGCATATGATCTCCGATGCCAAGGAACCGCCCGCGCTGAGGCTGGATGTCAGCAGCCTGGAGGACGGATGGGCGGACCGGCTGGACCTCGTGGTCAAAGCCGGGCACTGGAACAGAGACTGGATCGACGAGCTTGGAGCGGATGACTATGTCTGCACGTTCAGCCAGGACGGCAGATCGGTCTTTGTCGCCCTG
This sequence comes from uncultured Ruminococcus sp., assembly GCA_902778725.1. Taxonomy (GTDB): domain Bacteria; phylum Bacillota; class Clostridia; order Oscillospirales; family CAG-272; genus RUG12395. The sequence continues at coordinate 8,628 of CACYYS010000076.1, read as the reverse complement.
ACGGAGGACTACCTCGCCGGGCTCTCCGGGGACGTTATCTTCCGCTCTCCGGGGATCCGCCCCGACCTGCCCGAGATCGCGGCCGCCGTCCGCGCGGGCGCCGTCCTCACGAGCGAGGCGGAGCTCTTCTTCCTCCTCTCCCCCTGCCGCAAGGTAGGGATCACCGGCAGCGACGGGAAGACCACGACGACCACCGTCACCTCCCTGCTCCTTACGGAGGCGATCCGCCTCACGGGCGGGCGCGGACGGGCGGAGGTCGGCGGCAATATCGGCATCCCGCTGATCCGCCAGCTCCCCCGCCTCACAAAGGAGGACTTTATCTGCGCCGAGCTCTCGAGCTTCCAGCTGATGAGCTTTACCGCCTTTTCCCCGGAGATCGCCGTCCTGACCAACCTCTCGCCAAACCATCTCAACTGGCACACCGGCATGGAGGAGTACGCCGAGGCGAAGGAAAATATCTTCCGCCATCCGCCCTGCCGGGCGCTGATCACCAACGCCGCAAACGCGACGACCGCCGCGATCGCCGCAAGGGCGCAGCAAGACCTCCCCGTCACCCTCTTCTCCTCCGCGGGAAGGCCCGCGGGCGGCGCGCGCCGCATCTGGCTTGAGGGCGGAGACGTCCTCACCGAAACCGCCGGAAAGCCATTTTGCCTTTTCCGCGACGTTTCCCGCATCCGCATCCCCGGTCTCCACAACGTTGAGAACTATATGGCGGCGGCGGGCGCCGTGCTCGCCGCCGGCTTCTCCGAGGAGACCGCCGCGGCGGCGCTCGCCGCGGTCGCTCCCTCCTTCGGCGGTGTGGAGCACCGGATGGAGTTTGTCCGCCGGCTCTCCGGCGTCGACTACTTCAACAGTTCCATCGACTCCTCGCCCACCCGCACCGCCGCCGCTCTCTCCTCCTTTGCGGACCGGAAGAGCGTCCTGATCTGCGGCGGCTCCGACAAGCACATCCCCTTCGACTCCCTCGCCCGCACCCTCGCCGCTCACGCCAAGGCGGTCGTCCTCACCGGGGAAACGATGGGAAAGATCGCCGCGGCGATCGACGCCTCGCCCGAGGCGAAGGCCTCCCCGCTCCGCGTCTTCTGCGAGCCGGACTTTGCCCTCGCCGTGAAAAAAGCCGCCTCTCTCGCCGAGCCGGGCGAGCGCGTGATCCTCTCCCCCGCCTGCGCCAGCTTTGACGCGTTCCCGAATTTTGAAGTGCGCGGACGCCGCTTCAAGGAGCTTGTCCTCGCCCTCTGAAAAACAAAAAAAGGTCGTATATGAACATGAAAAGATTTTTCGCGCTTCTGCTCGCCCTCGCCGCGCTCGCCCTCGCCTCCTGCGCCAAACAGGAGGACGTCCCCACGGGGATGAAGCTCGCGAGCGGCGAGATCGTCGCCTACCGGCTCTACGTCCCGCAGAACTGGACGGTCGATATGTCCACCGGCGTCACCTCCGCCTACGTCTCCGCCTCCGACCGCAGCAATCTCTCGGTCGTCTTTTTCGATACCACCGAGGCGGAGGGAGAAGACCCCGCCGCTTATTTTGCCCGGTATCGCAAAGAATATCAGGAGACGCTCGGCGAAATGTCCGAGCCCGAGGAGAGCGACGCCAAGCTCGACGGGACCGACGCAAAGCAGTACGTTTACTCCGCCAGGGTCGCGGGGACGGAATACAAATTCCTCCAGATCTTCTGCGTCAAGGACCGGCGCATCTATCTCCTGACCTTCACCGCCACGCCGGAAAAATACGAGGAGCATCAGGAAAAGCTCGGCATCATCCTTGCCAACTTCCGCTTTGCGTGATATGAAAACGATCTACCTCGACAACAGCGCGACCACGCCGGTCTGCCCCGCGGCGCGGGACGCCGCCCTTGCGGCGATGACCGGACTCTGCGCCAATCCCTCCTCCCTCCACGCCGCGGGCTTTGAAGCGGAGCGGACCGTCACCCGCGCGCGGGAGACGCTGCTCGCCGCCCTCTCTTCCGACGCCGCCTCCGGGCGGATCCCTCGGCGCCGCGCGCGCCAAGCGCTTCCGCGGGACGCCGCGCCTTATCACCACCGACAGCGAGCATCCCTCCGTCGCGGAGCAGGCAAAGGTCCTCGCCGCCGCCGGCTGGGAGGTCGCCGCCGTGCCGACGCGGGGCGGCGCGCTCGACCTCTCCGCGCTCGACGCGCTCCTCACAGAAAATACCGCGATCGTCTCCCTGATGCTCGTCAACAACGAGACGGGCGCCCTCTACGATATCCCCGCCGCCTTCCGCCTCGCAAAAAGAAAATGCCCGGACGCCTTCCTGCATACCGACGCGGTGCAGGCCTTCCTCAAGGTCCCCGTCACGGTGAAAAAGCTCGGCTGCGACGCGCTGACCGTCAGCGCCCACAAGATCGGGGGTCTGAAGGGCGTCGGCGCTCTCTGGTACTCGGCGGAAACGGAAAAAAAGCGCCGGCTCTCCCCCGTCGTCTACGGCGGCGGCCAGGAAAACGGCCTGCGCAGCGGGACGGAGAACGTCCCGGGGATCGCCGCCTTCGCCGCCGCGATCGGGGAAAACCTCCCCCGCCTTGCGGATTTTGAGGCGCACACCCGCGCGCTGACGGAGCGGATCGCCCGCACGCTCACGGAGGCGGGACGCGGCGTCACCGTCAATCTGCCGCCCGTCCGCGCGCCGCATATCCTGAGCGTGACCAATCCCCGCGTCAAAAGCGAGACGCTCGTGCACTTCCTCTCCGCGCGGGGGATCTACGTTTCCGCCGGCTCCGCCTGCTCCTCGCACACATCCCACCTCTCCCCCGTCCTCCCCGCCTTCGGCCTTGCGGCGGACGCCGCCGCCCGCACCGTCCGCGTCTCCCTCTCCCTCGATACGACCGGGGAGGACGCCGACGCGTTCTGCGCCGCCTTCCTCGAGGGCGTCGCCTCCCTCGCCGGAAAATAACGGAAACGCTCCGTCCGCGCCGCGGACGGAGTTTTTTTCTCCCGGACGCGCCGCAAAAAACAAAAACCGGAGGTTCCCTGTTCCTCCGGTTTTTGATCCCACCCGCGGCGGTGATCGGACTTCGTTCCCTTTTCTCCTTTCCTCGTTTTCCTCTTACGGTTTTCCGCGGGGTCTTTGGCTTATGGATGCGGCGGCGCCGCCGGCTCGGAGGAGAAAAAGAAGCTCCTCCCACTCTCTTTTACGCGGGACGGGGGATTTTTCCCCCTCTCTTTCGGAAAAACGGCGCCGCTCCGGAAGGTCTCCCGGAACGCTTTCCGCCGGCTGGGAAACCGCCGCGGCGATCCCCTCTGTTCTATATAACACTTTTTTTCACCGTTTTTGGTCAAGAATCCGGAAAAAAGTTGTAATTTTTTCGGATCGAGGGAGAGGGGACGGACGGAGCCGCGGCGCGGAGCGCCGGGAAAGAGGAAATCACCGCCGCCCCCTCTACTCATATAAACGTTTGAAAGTGCCAAAAGGATTCATTTTTTCCGAACTGTTTACAAAAAATTCACAATTTCGCGTTCCTCGCGCCTCTTTTTGCCCCGGCGTTTTCATTTTACACCCCGGTTGTCACAGAATTGTGTCAAAAAACCGCGTTTCGCAGATTTTTTCGATCCGCCGGAAAGGAAAAGAGCGGGCTCGCCGCTCTTTTCTTCCTTGAAACATCCGGTCTACGGCCTTGCGTACCCGCTCCGGTCGGATAGCGGATTCAGAGTGCCGGCCGCGCCGATCGGCGCGGGAGCCCGTTTTTTTGTATTACGGATAGCTTTGCTCGGAAAAGAGCCCCGCTCCGAAGGTGCGCATCAGTTTCCCCTCCGGCGAAAAGACGTTCCTTTCCAGCTCTACCGTAACGCCTCGTCCAGTCATGCTGCTGATGCTCGGAATGCTGTAAAAGTCTTGAGGGATCATCGCGTCCCACACAAGATCCCCAAGGGAATCCGTCCCCGGCACGCCGCGAATGGCGGTCTCCCGGAAAAGAAGTTCCTGTGTTTGACCGCCCTGTCCGAGCAGGAAAACCGCGGCGGCAACATTTTCGCGGACAAACCCCGCATCGTCCTTTATCAAAAAAGACTCTCCGTTTGGCTTTTCTTCCGCCAGTTTTTTGAATGCCTGCACTTCCTCAATCGTAAAGGTGGGATAATACGCCAAGCGATCTGCGACCCTTTGACCGATCCTTTGATACTGAACGGTCGCGCAGATCTGACCGTTGTACTCGATCCCGCTGACGAAAGACTCCCACCAGCCGTCCCTTCCGACGTTGAAGCTTCCCCAAAAGAGTTCTTCCCCGTCTTCGGTATATAAATATGCGTCGCAGATCCCGTTTTCCTTTTTGCAGATCCCCATGATCCCGTCCCCGTATGGGAAGGCGGCGGCAAAACGTTTGCCGCAGGAACAGGTGCGCGAATAGAGGAGCGCGCCGGAACGGTCGTAACGGCTGACAAGACATATCAGCTCCGTGTATTCCTGCGTTTCGTCTCTGCCCCATGTGACAAGCGTGACGCCTCCGTCCTCCGTGACAAAACAGAAGTCAAGATCTTCAAAACTTGTTTTTCCCTTCATCTCCGGAACGTCGTCACGCTTGGTCTGCCAGAGCAGCGTTCCGTCGCGGCTGACGGCGGCCAGATGCAGACAGTGGGGTCTCTGCTTGTCAGGAAGCGCAGTATAATAGGCTGTCCGGCCGATCACGATCACGCCGTAATCGGTTTGCAGAAGTTTTCCCGGCGTAAAACCCTCAAAGAAGACCTTCCAGACGGCGTCCGATCCGTCCGGATCTCCCTTCCCGTCATACGGGAAAAGCTCAAAACTGCCCATCTCCTGCGCTGTTTTTGCATAAATGTTACGATAGGCGTAATCGCCCTGTCCAAAGGAAGGAAACGTATAGGAAACAGAGCCCGCCGGCTGCGGCGCTTCCGATTGCGGATTGTCCGTCTGCCGCTCGTCCGTTTGCCGCTCGTCCGTCTGCGGATCCGCCGCCGGATCGGCTTCCGGCTTTTTCGGAACGGTGAGAAGGCAGACCGCAGCGGCAACACAGGCGAGGAGTGCTGCGATCACGATCCAGAACGCCGGTTTTTTGTAGCTTAAAGCGGAACGGATCCGGGTTTTGACGCCGACCTCGCCGAAGGCGAGCGGGCAGGCGGCGATCCTCCTCCTCGGGACGCTGAAGCGCAGGAGCGCCTCGGAGTAGTCGGCGATCTGCCCGCGGTCAAGATCCCGGATCACCCTTTCGTCACAGGCGAGCTCGATATCCCGGCAGAGAAGGACGTACGCAAGCCAGCAGAGCGGATTGAACCAGTACACGCACAGCAGCAAAAATCCCAGCGGCTTCCAGAGGTGGTCGCCGCGACGGAGATGCGCTTTTTCGTGCGCGATCAGATAGCTTTCCGCCTCCCCGCCGAGCGGGAGGGAGGGGAGATAGATGCGCGGGCGGATCACGCCGAGGATGAAGGGGGAGCGGACCGCGTCACAGAGCCAGACGCCCTTCTCCTCCCCGGGGACCGCCTCTCGCACCGAGCGCCGGATCCGCGCGGTGCTGAGCGCGGCGTAAAGGAGCATCAGCCCGAGCCCGGCGAGCCACACGATCCACGCCCCGTCCGCCAGCGTCCGCCAGAGCGGGACGCCCGCCCCGGGAGCCGTCTCCGGCTCCAGCGCGGCGGAGAGCACGGGGTTGAGCGCCCCGTCCACGGCGGGAAAGCCGCTTGTAACGGCGGGGACGGCGCCCGGGGCAAGGACGCTCTGCGGGACCGTCTCCGCGCTCGGGATCAGGCTGAGCGCGCTCTCAAGGGAGAACGGGAAGATCAGCCGCACCCCGACGAGCGCCCACAGGATCCCGCGGATCCACTTCGGCGCGCGCGCCAGCAGCAGGCGCAGCAGGACCGCGGCGAGGATCAGATACCCCGCCGTGATGCTGATATTGACGAGCGAGAGAAACAGCTCTTTCATTTTATCCTCCCTGCCGGTAGCGGCGGATCATCGCCTCGATCTCCTCTGCTTCCTTCTCCGAGAGGCTCCCCGCGTTCATAAAGGCGGCGAGGAACGCGGGCAGAGACCCCTCAAAGGAATCGTCCACAAACTGCCTGCACTGCTCCGCGTGGAAGGTCTCCCCCGGCACAAGCGAGGTGACCGTTCCGTTCTCGTTGCGGAAAAGCCCCTTCTCGCAGAGGCGGCGGAGCACGGTATAGGTGGTCGACTTTTTCCAGCCCAGCTTTTCCTCGCACAGCCTGACAAGGCGGGAGGAGGCGAGCGGCTCGTTCTCCCAAATGATATCGGCAAATCTGGTTTCCAGCACCCCCAGGCGACGGTCCATTTTTCCTTCCTCCTTTGGTTTACTTTTGTAGTCCATTTACAGTTTACACAAGTAGACCGCGTTTGTCAAGAGGAAAAAGAAAAAAACGGCGGATTTTTTCCGCCGGAAAAGAGAAAGCCCTCCGGACGGAGGGCTTTTCCCTTTTTACTTCATTTCGTTGAGCGCCTTGGTGAACTGGCTCTTTTTGCGGGCGACGAGATTCTTGTGGACGACGCCGCGCGCGCCGGCACGGTCGACCATCTTGACGGCTTCAGCATACGCCGTCTGGGCCGCCGCCTTGTCCCCGCTGGCTACCGCCGCGCCGTACTTTTTGATCGCGGTGCGCAGTCTGGAGCGGAACATTTTGTTGCGGAGCGCTTTTGCGCTCGTGACCTTTACGCGCTTTTTGGCAGACTTGATATTCGGCAAAACAAACACCTCCCTCTTACAGAATGAATGATGTAAGGAATACCGCCTGAGAGGATGCGGTATTTCCCCGGATAAGCGATTGCACCTTGATATGATAGCATACAAAAAAGAAAAATACAAGGGTTTTTTGAAATTTTCTTTATTTCCTTATCCCAGCGCCACGTCGAGCGCCGTCATCAACGCAAAACCGAAGAGGGTTGTCAGCGCCGTCAGGTCCTTTTTGCCTCCCGACTGGCTCTCCGGGATCAGCTCCTGTGCGACGACGTAGATCATCGCGCCGGCGGCAAAGGCGAGGCAGAAGGGCAGGATCGCCTGCATCCTCTGCGCCGCGAGAGCGCCGACGACCGCCGCGGCCGGCTCGACCATCCCGCTCGCCTGGCCGACAAGGAAGGCGGAGAGCGGGCGCTTCCCCTCCCGCCGCAGGGGAACGCTGACCGCCGACCCCTCCGGGAAATTCTGGATCCCGATGCCGAGAGCGAGCACCCAGGCGGCGATAAGCGCGCCGCGCGCGTCCGCCGAGCCGAACGCCACCCCGATCGCCAGCCCCTCCGGGATGTTATGGAGCGTGATGGAGAAGATCAGCAGCGCGCAGCGGCGGCGGGAGCCGCCTCCCTCCCCCGCGGCAAGGAGGCGGGAGAAGAGCCGGTCCCCGAGGAAGAGGAAAAAGCCCCCGAAGAGGAACCCCCCGGTCACGACGAGCGCGGCGGAATGTCCGTTTTCGATCGCCTTCTCCTCCGCCGGGAGGAGAAGGGACCAGAAGGACGCCGCGGTCATCACCCCCGCCGCAAAGCCGAGCGTGGCGTCAAGCAGCGGTTTGTTCTCTTTTTTGAAAACGAAGACCAGCCCCGCGCCGAGCGCCGTGACGCCCCAGGTGAACAGGGTGGCGAAAAGCGCCTGCCAGACGGCAGGCAGCGAAAAAAACGATTCCATAGACAGATCCTCCGCAATTCTTTCCCTACCATTTTATGCCGCGGCAAAAAGATGGGGAAAGAAAAAGAAGCGTTTTGCGCGCGCCCTCTCGGGTACGCGCAAAACGCTCCGCGCGGATCTTTTTTTACTTTCGGCGGTCGGCGTACGCCATATTGACGCCGGGCCGGGTCAGCGCCGCCCCGCCCGGATAGGCGGTGATCCTTTCTCTCGCCTCCCCGTAGACGGTGATCACGTCGCCTGCGATGAAGTTCTCCCCGCCCCGGCGGCAGTCGCGCAGCAGAAAGGGGAAATCCCCCTCCGCGCGGCAGAGATAGACCGGGTTCTCTCCGTCATACTCCGCGCTCGCCTCCTCGACGGTGACGGTCAGTCTGACAAAGCGGCCCGCAAAATCCGCGGCGCCCCGGTAGAGCGCTTCCGGATCCGTCTCCGCGCAGCGGGCGCGGTACTCCTCCTCGCTGATCGAAAAATCCACCGTCTCCTCCGCGGGACCGTAGATCTTCTGCCAGACGGCGGCGGCGATCTGCCCGCCGTAAAGATAGCGCCCCGTAACGAAAAGGAGCGCGAGAACGGCGAAGACCGCCTTCCACTTTTTGGCGTAAGGGGAGGTGAAAAGAAGAACGAAACCGCCGATCGGGAAAACAAAGAACATCAGCGCGATGAACCACCAGCTGTGATACCACTCGATAAAGGTCACGCGGCCGGAGCCGGCGCGTTTGCTTTTCTTCTTTTTCACGGCGGGGCGGTTGCCCGCGCGCATCTCCGGCGGGCAGAGCTTGCCGCAGATGGGGCAGTTCTCCCCCGCAAAAAAGCTGCCGCAACGGAAGGTGCTCTAAAGGACAGTTAATCAAAGCCGGCTGAAGTAAGGAAAATGATCCTTATTTCAGCCGGTTTTTTGTCGCAGAATGGCGCAAGCAGGACGTTTGTGTGCCAAACGTCGAAAATGAATGATGTTTGCCCTGTCGGGCAAATGATGTTTTTGCCTTTGGGCAAAAATGATGCTGCTCCCTTTGGTCGCAATGATGCGATGCGTTCCGCT
>CACYYS010000075.1 GCA_902778725.1 uncultured Ruminococcus sp. | reverse complement strand
TCACCGTGACGCGGATATGCTTTTTTGCGCCGTTGGAGGAGAGGAAGTCCCGGCTCACGTCGACGATCGTCTTCCCGTTCCAGTGCATGACGAGCCGCTCCCGGTCGGTCACACGCGCGACGGGAGTGGCGCGGAGGTTTTCCCGCTCCGCGAGGGCGAGGAACCGCGCCGCGTCCTCCGGCGCGACAACGACCGCCATCCGCTCCTGCGACTCGCTGATCGCAAGCTCGGTGCCGTCCAGTCCCTCGTACTTTTTCGGTACGGCGTCAAGGTCGATATCCAGACCGTCCGCCAGCTCTCCGATCGCAACGGAGACGCCGCCGGCGCCGAAGTCGTTGCAGCGTTTGATCAGGCGGGAGGCCTCCGGATCGCGGAAGAGGCGCTGGAGCTTGCGCTCCTCGGGAGCGTTGCCCTTCTGCACCTCGGCGCCGCAGGTCTCAAGCGACTGGACGGTATGGGACTTGGAGGAGCCGGTGGCGCCTCCGCAGCCGTCCCGGCCGGTAGCACCCCCGAGCAGGATCACGACGTCCCCGGGCGCGGGGCGCTCGCGGCGGACGTTTTTCTGCGGGGCGGCGGCGATCACGGCGCCGATCTCCATCCGCTTCGCCTCGTATCCCTCGTGGTAAAGCTCGTCCACGATCCCGGTCGCAAGGCCGATCTGGTTGCCGTAGGAGGAGTAGCCCGCCGCCGCGGTCGTCACGATCTTGCGCTGCGGGAGCTTGCCTTTCCTCGTTTCGTCCACCGGGCGGGTCGGATCGGCGGCGCCGGTCACGCGCATCGCGCCGTATACGTAAGCCCTGCCGGAGAGCGGGTCGCGGATCGCGCCGCCGATACAGGTCGCGGCGCCGCCGAACGGCTCGATCTCGGTGGGGTGGTTATGCGTTTCGTTTTTGAAAAGCAAGAGCCAGTCTTCCTTTTTGCCGTCCACCTCGACCTCGGTGCGGACGGTGCAGGCGTTGATCTCCTCCGACTCGTCGAGCTTGTCGAGCAGTCCCTCTTTGCGCAGGTATTTCGCGGCGAGGGTCGCCACGTCCATCAGGCAGACGGGTTTTTCCTCCCGGCCGAGGGCCTTGCGCACGGCGAGGTAGTCGTCGTAGGCGGCCGCCGCGGCGGGATCCTCGAACCGGACGCCGTCGATCACGGTGCCGAAGGTGGTGTGGCGGCAGTGGTCCGACCAGTAGGTGTCGATCATCCGGATCTCGGTGATCGTGGGATCGCGCCCCTCTTTTTCAAAATAATCGCGGCAGAAGGCGATATCGTCCAGATCCATCGCGAGGCCGTAGCGGGTAAGGAACTCCGCAAGCCCCGCCCGGTCCAGACGGGTAAAGCCCTCGAGGACCGCGACCTCCCGCGGCACGTCGTAGCGCAGGCGGAGCGTCTCCGGCTTGGAGAGCGACGCCTCGCGCGCTTCAACGGGGTTGATGACGTACTTTTTGATCCCGGCGATCTCCCCCTCGGAGAGATCCCCGTAAAGGGCGTAGACCTTTGCCGACCGGACCTCTGGCCGCTCCCCCTGCGAGAGGATCTGGATGCACTGCGCGGCCGAGTCCGCCCGCTGGTCAAACTGCCCGGGCAGATATTCCACGGCGAACACGGCGGCGCCGGAAAGATCCGGCTCCTTTGACGCCCGGTCGACCTGCGGCTCGGAAAAAACCGTGTTCACGGCGCGCGCAAAGAGCTCCGGGGTGATATTCTCCACGTCGTAGCGGTTGAGGATGCGGACCTTTTGCAGGGAGCGGATCCCGAGCAGCGTACGCGCGTCCGAGAGCAGCGCGTTCGCCTCGTTTGCCAGCTCCGGTCTCTTCTCGGAATAGATCCTGTATACCATCAGCGTTTTTCACTCGCTTTCCTTGCTTTTTCTCCGATGTCGCGGCGGTAGTAAGCATTCTCAAAGCGGATCCGCGCCGCGTCGGCGTAGGCGCGGTCGAGCGCCTCTCCGAGGGTGTCCGCCGTCTCGGTGACGCCGAGGACCCGGCCCCCCGCCGTGATAAGCCGACCGTCCTTTTGCGCGGCGCCCGCTACATAGACCTTTTCCCGCAGATCCTCCGGGATCGTGATGGGAAAGCCCTTTTCGTAGGCGGCGGGATAGCCGCGGGACGCCATGATAACGCAGGCCGCCGCCCCGTCCCGGAAGCGGACGGGCGTTTCCGCCAGGCGGCTGTCGGTGACCGCGCGCATCACGGTATAGAGATCGCTCTCGAGCAGCGGGAGCACGACCTGCGTCTCCGGATCGCCGAAGCGGCAGTTATACTCGATGACCTTCGGTCCGTCCCGCGTGATCATCAGCCCGAAATAGAGGCAGCCGCGGAAGGGACGTCCCTCCGCCTTCATCGCGCGGATCGTGGGGAGAAAGATCTTTTCCATACATTCGGCGGCGACGGCGTCGGTATAGAAGGGATTGGGCGCGACCGTGCCCATCCCGCCGGTGTTGAGTCCTTTGTCGCCGTCGAGGGCGCGCTTGTGATCCATCGAGGAGACCATCGGCACGACCGTCTCCCCGTCGGTGAAGGAGAGGACGGAGACCTCCGGCCCTTCGAGAAATTCCTCGATCACGACGCGCTCGCCGCTGGCGCCGAAGACCTTGTCGCGCATCATCGAGCGGACCGCCTCCCGCGCCGCCTCGCGCGTCTCGGCGATGACGACCCCCTTGCCGAGGGCGAGCCCGTCCGCCTTGATCACGGCGGGCAGAGGCGCCGTCTCCAGATAGGCGAGCGCCTTCTCTTCGTCGTCAAAGACCTCGCAGGCAGCCGTGGGGATGCCGTACTTCTGCATCAGGCGCTTGGAGAACACCTTGCTCCCCTCGATGATCGCCGCGCGGGCGTTCGGCCCGAAGCAGGGGATGCCCGCCTCCTCCAGCGCGTCCACGCAGCCGAGGACGAGCGGATCGTCCGGCGCGACGACGGCGTAGTCCACCTGTTTTTCCCGGCAGAAACGGACGATCCCGTCGATATCCTTTGCGCCGATCGGGACGCAGGTCGCGTCCGCCGCGATCCCGCCGTTGCCCGGCAGGACAAAGATCTCGGTCACGGCAGGGTTTTCCTTCAGTTTTTTTACGATGGCGTGCTCGCGCCCGCCGCCGCCTACCACGGTTATCTTCACGGTCGGTCCTCTCTTTTCTTGTCGTTATCAGTGATGGAACAGGCGCATCCCGGTGAACGCCATCGCGATGCCGTATTTGTCGCAGCACTCGATCACGGCGTCGTCGCGGATGGAGCCGCCCGGCTCCGCGATGTAACGCACGCCGCTCTTTCTCGCGCGTTCGATATTGTCGGAGAACGGGAAGAACGCGTCGGAGCCGAGGGAAACGCCGTCGACCGTATCGAGATAGGCGCGGGCCTCCGCTTGGGTCAATGGCTCGGGCCGCTCTGTAAAGTACTTCTGCCAGTTGCCGTCGGCGCAGACGTCCTCTTCGTTTTTGTTGATATAGCCGTCGATCACGTTATCGCGGTCGGGACGGCCGAGGTCGGGCAAAAACGGCAGAGCGAGGACCTTTTCATGCTGGCGGAGGAACCAGGTGTCCGCCTTGGTGCCCGCGAGGCGGGTGCAGTGGATCCTCGACTGCTGCCCGGCGCCGACGCCGATCGCCTGCCCGTCCACGGCGTAGCAGACGGAGTTGGACTGGGTATATTTCAGGGTGATGAGCGCGACGATCAGATCGCGGACCGCCGCCTCGGGAAGATCTTTTTCCTTGGTCACGACGTTGGAGAGCAGCGCGCGGTCGATGCGGAAGTTGTTGCGCCCCTGCTCAAAGGTGATCCCGTAGACCTGTTTGCGCTCCGCCGTTTCCGGCACGTAGGCGGGATCGATCTTCACGATGTTGTAATTGCCTTTGCGCTTGGTCTTGAGGATCTCCAGCGCCTCCGGCTCGTAGCCCGGAGCGATGATCCCGTCGGAGACCTCGCGCTTGATCATCTTCGCCGTCGTGACGTCGCAGACGTCGGAGAGCGCGACCCAGTCGCCGAAGGAGCACATCCGGTCGGTGCCTCTCGCGCGGGCGTAGGCGCAGGCGAGAGGAGAAGCGTCCAGCCCCTCGATATCGTCGGCGAACACCGCTTTTTTCAGCTTGTCGGAGAGCGGGATGCCCACGGCGGCGGAGGTGGGGCTGACGTGCTTGAAGGAGGTGACGGCGGGCAGTCCGAGCGCCTCTTTCAGCTCCTTGACGAGCTGCCAGGAGTTGAACGCGTCAAGAAAATTGATATACCCCGGCCGTCCGGAGAGGATCTCGATCGGCAGATCGGAGCCGTCCCGCATATAGATCTTCGCGGGTTTCTGGTTCGGGTTGCAGCCGTACTTCAGTTCAAATTCCTTCATGGTTTTTCTCCCTTTCCTTATACGTTTTTATTGCAGACGATCTCGGTCGGGGCGCTCCCGTCAAGCGGGACGGCGCGCACGAAAAGCGAGACCTTGTTATCCGGGTTGAGCGCGTTCCAGACGGTATCGGCCAGTTCCTCCGCCGTATCGGGGAGGGCGACCTCCTCCGGCTCCCCGACAAAAGAGGGGATCGGCGCGCCGTCAGAGACGTAGGTGTGGATGAAATGCCCGATCCCGTCCTCCGGCTCGTAATCGAAGGTGAAGCGCCGGCAAACGGCGGGCGTGATCCCGCTCTTGAGGATCGAGAGCTTGTAGGTAAAGGTCTGCGCGGCAAAGTCGTAGCGGGCGATCCCCGAGACGCGGGGGGTGAAGTTGGGAGCGTCCGGCTCGAAGACGCGGGTGGAAAGCGCCCGCTCGAAGGCGTAAGGATCGGCCGGAGCCTCCTTGACAAAGCGGAAGATCGTGTCGGTCTGGTCGCCGTTGGTGACGATATCGGCGTTTTCACACGCGAGATAGGCGTTGTAGATGATCAGGCGCGGGTCGGAGACCTTCGTTTCGTCAAAGGCCTTGGTGCGCATCCCGCCGTCAAAGCGCTCGAAGACGCGGTTGCGGCTGTTTTCGCTGCGGCCCATGATAAAATACGCGAAGAGCGCCTTCTTCCCGTCCGACGACTTGCCGATGACGATCCCGCGCCCGGGATAGGTGTTTTCCTCCAGGAGACGTTTGAGTTCAAATTTTGCCATTCCGTTCACCTCTTTCTCTTATTTGGTTCCTTCTTTTTTCCGGCGGCGGAGCAGCTCCGCGCACACCGTTTGCGTCGCGGCGGGCAGGAGCTTCCACTCCGCCTCGCGCATCACGCGCTTCTGCAGGGTCTCGGGGGTATCGTTCCTCTTCACCCGTACGGCCTTTTGCAGGATGATCCTGCCGCCGTCCGGCACTTCGTTGACAAAATGCACCGTCGCGCCCGTGATCTTCACGCCGCGGGCGAGCGCCTCCTCGTGGACGCGCAGTCCGTAATAACCCTTGCCGCAGAAGGCGGGGATCAGCGAGGGATGGACGTTCAGGATCCTCTCGGGGTACGCGCGGGTAAAATCCTCCGAGAGGATGGAGAGGAACCCGGCGAGGACGATCACCTCCGCCCCGCAGGAGTCGAGGATCGCCCGGATCCGCCCCTCAAAGTCCGCCTGCCCGGGATGCTCGCGCCGGGAGACGACCTCCGCCCGGATCCCGGCCTCCCTCGCGCGTACGAGAGCGTAGGCGTCCTCTCTGCTGGAGATGACGGCGCGAAGCTCGCAGGCCGGCATCCTGCCGGCGGCGGCCGCGTCGATCAGCGCCTGGAGATTGGTCCCGCCGCCCGAGACGAGCACGGCGACGCCGATCTTTTCCTTCATACCGGTTTCTCCTCCTTTTTGTCAAAGAGGGAGATGAACATCGCGCCGGCGGCGTTGCCGACGAGGATCAGGAAAATGTAGAAAAGGGCGCGCGGGAGATAGGACGAAGAGGAGGAAAATCCCGCCGCGAGATAGAACATATCGGCGATGCTGTGCTCAAAGCCCGAGAGGATGAAGACGGGGATGCAGAAGAGGATGCCGAGCGGCGTCTTCCTCTCCCGGAAGATGCTGACGGCGAGATACATCAGGATCCCGCAGAAAAAGGCGCGCGCCAGACTGTCCGGGACGGACTGCGCCAGCTTTGCCTCCGCGAGCGCGGACGCCGCGGAATAGAATTTGTTCCCGCAGGCGAAGGCGAGCAGAGCGGAGCCGACGGCGCCGACGAAATTACCGGCGAGCCCGAGAAAGAGGACGGCGAGGTCCGTCCCCGTGCGGCTCTTGGTCAGATAGCCGACCTTGCCGGTGAAAAGCGAATATTCTTTATAGCAGATACAGAGCAGCGCGACGGAAAAGAGAACGGCGCCGACCGCCTTGCTCTCCGCCGCGAGGTAGACGCACCCGCCGATCGAGACGAGCACGCCGGCGGCAACGCCGGAAAAAAAGCGGGACAGGGTCTTTTTCAGCATAATACGATCCTTTCTTCTCCCCGGACGATCTCACCGATCGCGTAAGCGTCCTCGCCGTGCTCCCGCAGGAGGGCGAGCGCTTTGTCGGCGTCCGCGCGGGAAACGATCACGCTCATCCCGACGCCCATATTGAAGGTGTTGAACATATCGCGCTCGTCGATCCCGCCCTCCCGGGCGATCAGATCGAAGATCGGCAGGACGCGGACGCTCTTCTTTTCAATGCGGGCGCAAAGCCCCTCGGGCACCGAGCGGGGGATGTTCTCGTAAAACCCGCCGCCGGTGATATGCGAGATCCCCCGCACGTCCGCCTCCCGGAGCAGCGCGAGGATCGGCTTCACATAGATGCGGGTCGGGGTGAGCAGGACCTCCGCGAGGGACTTGCCGCCCAGCTCCGCGACTGGAGCGAGCAGATCCCTCTTTTCCACGTCAAATACCTTGCGCACAAGGGAAAAACCGTTGGAATGGACGCCGGAGGAGGGGAGCGCGAGGATCACGTCCCCCTCCCGCATCCGTTTGTTGTCGATGATCTTTTCCCGGTCGACGATCCCGGTGCAGTAGCCGGCGAGGTCGTACTCGTTCTCGGGGTAGAAGCCGGGCATCTCCGCCGTCTCTCCGCCGATCAGGGCGGCCCCCGCCTGTACGCAGCCCTCGCACACGCCGGAGACGATCTCGGCGATGCGCTCCGGCACGTTCCTGCCGCAGGCGATGTAATCGAGGAAGAAGAGCGGCGCGGCGCCGCAGCAGATCACGTCGTTCACGCACATGGCGACGCAGTCGATGCCGACGGTGTCGTGCTTGTCCGCAAGGAACGCGAGCTTCAGCTTGGTGCCGACGCCGTCGGTCCCGCTGACCAGCACCGGGCGCTTCATCCCGGTCAGATCCGGCTCAAAAAGCCCGCCGAAGCCCCCCACGTCCGAGAGGACGCCGGGGGTCGCCGTCCGGGCGATATGGGACTTCATCAGTTCCACCGCGCGGTATCCCGCGGTGATGTCCACGCCCG
>CACYYS010000074.1 GCA_902778725.1 uncultured Ruminococcus sp. | reverse complement strand
GAATCGCTATTCGCGATTCGCCGGGGACCCCTTGGGAAGGCGCACATCATGCCCGAAGGGCGCATCATTCGGCGCAGCCGTACATCACGTTCCGCTGTCTGCGGAACACATCGTTCGCCGAGTGTCCTTAAGAACACTCGGCGTTGAGGCGGGACGTTTTTTTCACTTTTTTCCGTGGCGGAGCATATAATCGACGGCGTTCATCACGCCGAGCTTGCCGTACTCGTAGGAGAGCCCGCCCTGCATGAAGGCGGTGTAGGGCGGCTTGACCGGACCGTCACAGGAGAGCTCGATGGTGGAGCCGGAGGTAAAACTCCCTCCCGCCATCACCTCCTTGTCCTCGTAGCCGGGCATCTCGCAGGGCTCGGGGACGACGTACGCCTCGATCGGGCTGCCGCGCTGGAGCCCGCGGCAGAAGGCGATCAGGTTCTCCGCCGAGAGAAGGTCGACCGTCTGCACGATGTCGGTCCTCTCCTCGTCGTAGCGGGGATCGATCCCCTCAAAGCCCGCGAGCTCGAGCAGACGGGACGCAAAGATCATCGAGCGCACCGCCGCCCGGGTGACCGACGGCGCGAGGAAAAAGCCTTTATAGAGCGAGGTGAGCTGATTCAGATTTGCGCCGAGATCCTTGCCGACGCAGGGGCAGGTCAGCCGGTCTGCAACGTCTTCGATCAGATCCCGCCGCCCGGCGCAGTAGCCGCCCGTGACGGCGATGCCGCCGCCCGGATTCTTCATCATCGAGCCGACGATCAGATCGGCGCCGAGATGGGAGGGCTCTTCATACTCGGTAAACTCCCCGTAGCAGTTATCGACAAAAATGACCGCCTCCGGATCCGCCTCCCGGACCGTGCGGATCGCCCGCCCGATCTTTTCGAGCGTGAGGCTTTTGCGGCGCGCGTACCCGCGGCTGCGCTGGATGTGGACGCAACGGACCCGCTCCCCTTCCGTGAGGCGCCGGCGGATCGCCGCGTGATCGAAATCGTTGTCGATCAGGTCGATCTTTTCATACCGGACGCCGTTTGCGATCAGCGAATTGCGGCTGCCGCCGGTGATGCCGATGACGCTCTGCAGCGTATCGTACGGATCGCCCGAAACGGCGAGCAGCGTGTCCCCGTGTTTGAGGATCCCGCCGAGCGCCACCGCCAGCGCGTGCGTGCCGGACATGATCTGCACCCGGACCAGCGCGTCCTCGGTGCCGAAGACCTGAGAGTAGATCCGCTCCAGCTTGTCGCGGCCGGAGTCGGTATATCCGTAACCGGTCACCTCGATGAAATCCGCGGTGCTGACCCTGTTCTCCTGGAAGGCGCGCAAAACGTCCGCGGAACGCTTGAGACAGATCTCGTCCGTCTCGGCAAAACGGGCGGCGCAGTCCCGCTCCGCCTCCGCCGCAAGGCGGACGACCTCGTCCCCGAAATCATAACCGTAATACATTTGTCTCGTTCTCCTTTTTCCGGTCGGACCGGACCGGACTATTGTAACACCGCGCGGCGCCCCTGTCAAGGAAGGACGGTCATTTCAGCCCGAAACGCTCCTTTACCCGCTCCGAGCAGATCACCTTGCCCCGGACCCGGATCTCCGAGACGTTGGCAAGGAGCAGATCGTCGAGCTTTTTGTCGAGCGTGAGCAGACCGTAGCCCCGGATCTTCATCTTTTTTCCCTATGCCACAGGGGAAACGCTTTGTCAAGAGGAAAATGGAAAAAAGCGGACGGGCGTTTTGCCCGTCCGCGGATCTCAATGCGCGAACTGGCTGTGATAGAGCGAAGCGTAGAAGCCGCCGCGCGCCAGTAACTCCCCGTGCGTCCCCTGCTCGACGATCCGGCCGCCGTTCATCACCAGGATGCGGTCGGCGGAGCGGACGGTGGAGAGGCGGTGCGCGACGATGAAGGAGGTCCGCCCCCGCATCAGGCGCTCGAAGGCCTCCTGGATCTTCTTTTCGGTGCGGGTATCGATCGAGGAGGTCGCCTCGTCGAGGATCAGCATCGGCGGCAGGCAGAGCATCACCCGCGCGATGCAGAGCAGCTGCTTCTGCCCCTGGGAGAGGCTGCCGCCGTCCTCGGCGAGGACGGTGTCATACCCCTTCTCGAGCCGGAGGATGAACGCGTGCGCGTGGGATGCCTTGGCGGCGGCGACGACCTCCTCGTCGCTCGCCCCGGGTCTGCCCATGCGGATGTTCTCCCGGACCGTCGTCCCCTTGAGCCACGTCTCCTGCAGGACCATGCCGTAATGGCGGCGCAGACTGTGGCGGGTCACCTCCCGCACGTCCCGCTCGTCGACCGCGACGGCGCCGGCGTCCACGTCGTAAAAACGCATCAGGAGATTGATCAGGGTCGTTTTACCGCAGCCGGTCGGACCGACGATCGCGATCCTCTGCCCCGCGCCGACGTGCAGCGTGAGATCCTCGATCAGCTTTTTTTCCTTATCATAGGAAAAACAGACGCCGTCCAGCGTGACGCCGCCCGAGACGCCGGAGAGCTCTCCCGGCGCGTCGGGGGTCTCCGTCGGCTCCTCGATCAGGGAGAAGATGCGGGAGGCGCAGGCAAGCGCGTTCTGGAACTCGGCGATCACGCCGGAGATCTCGTTGAAGGGCTTGGTGTAATGGCTGACGTAGGAGAGCAGGGACGCAAGACCGCCGACGGTCAGCGCCGCGCCGCCGATGCAGAAGAGCCCGCCGACCAGCGCCACCGCCGCGTAGATCACGCTGTTGACAAAGCGGGTCGTGGGATTGGTGAGAGAGGAAAAGAAGATCGCCTTGAGGGAATAGGCGGCGAGCCGGTCGTTGACGGCGTCAAACCGCTTTTGCGCGCGCTCCTCGTAGGAGAAAGCGCGCACGACCCCGGCGCTGCCGATCATCTCGTCGATCAGGGCGGTCTGCTCCGCGCGGACCTCCGACTGCTTTTTGAACATCGAATAGGTCCGCCGGGAGATGAAACGCGCGATAAAGAGGGAGAGCGGGGTGAGGAGGACGACGAGCAGCGCGATGCGCCACTCGGTGAGCAGCATGAAGACCAGCGTGCCGGCGATCGTGACCACGCCGGTGAAAAGCTGGCTGAAGCCGAGGAGCAGCCCGTCCGCGAACTGATCGACGTCCGTGATGACGCGGCTGACCGTCTCCCCGACGGGATGCGCGTCCAGATAGGAGAGCGGGAGACGTTCGATCCGCTCAAAGGCCTGCTCGCGCAGGGCTCGCACGGTCTGGTAGGCGACGCGGTTGTTCAGCGCGTTCATCAGCCATCCGGAAAGGAAAAGACCGAGCGCGCACGCCGCGATCCGGAAAAAGACCCCGCCGAGCGCGGAAAAATCCACCTGCCCGGCGCCCGCGGTGAGATCGATCGCCTCCCCGACGAGGCGCGGGATCGCCAGCGTCAGCGCGGCGGAGACGAGCGCAAAGAGGGCGGACAGGAGGATCAGCCAGCGGCAGCGGCCGACCAGACGCAGGACTTTTCTCAGCGTGCCCTTTTCGGCGCGGGAGGGTTTTCTTTGCATCACGCGCCCTCCTTTTCAAACTGTGAGTCGTAGATCTCGCGGTAGACCGCGCAGGTCCGGTAGAGCTCGTCGCTCTTGCCGATCCCGGCGACCCGCCCCTGCTCGAGCACGATGATCTTGTCCGCCCGCATCACCGAGGCGGCGCGCTGCGAGACGATGAAAAAGCGTCGTTTTGCCGGAGAGAGAGGCGAGCGCCGCGCGGAGGGCGGCGTCCGTGGCGTAATCGAGGGCGGAGGCGGCGTCGTCCAGCAAAAGGATCTCCGGCTCTCCGACCAGCGCGCGCGCGACCGTGAGCCGCTGCCGCTGCCCGCCCGAGAGGTTGCGTCCTCCCGGCTCGATCACAAAGTCAAGTCCGCCCTTCTCCTCCACAACGCTCTTTGCCTGCGCCAGCTCCAGCGCGCGCCAGATCTCCCCGTCGGAGGCGTCCTCCCGCCCCCAGAGGAGGTTCTCCCGCACCGTGCCGGAAAAAAGCTCCGCCTTTTGCGGGACGACGCCGATCCGCCGCCGGAGAGCGGCGAGATCCTGCTCCCCGACCGGGACGCCGTCCACCAGCACCGTCCCCTCCGTCGCGTCGTAGAAGCGGGGGATCAGCGAGAGGAGCGAGGACTTGCCGGAGCCGGTCCCGCCGATCACGCCGACCGTCTCCCCGCGGAGAGCGGAAAAGGTGATATCCTCCAGGGACTCGGCGGCGTTCCTTGCATAGCGGAGGGAAACGCCGCGAAACTCCACGGCGCACGCCGCGGAGGGGTCTGCCGTCCGCTCACCGGAGCGAAGAGAGGGGGCGACGTCAAAGACCGCGGAAATGCGGTTGGCGGACGCGACCGCCTTGGTCGTGAGGATGATGAAGCTCGCCAGCTTGATCAGCTCGACGAGGATCTGGGACATATAGCTGTAAAGGGCGATGACGTCCCCCTGCGAAAGCGCCCCGGAATCGACCCGGATCGCCCCTCGCCGGAGGAGAAAGATCACGCCGATATCGACGATCGCGTAGGTGAGGGGACCCATCAGCGCGGAGATGCGTCCGACCAGTTTTTGCAGGGAGAAAAGCTCCCCGTTCGCCTCGCGGAATTCCCCGGCCTCCTCCTCCTCTTTGCAGAAGGCGCGTATCACCCGCGCGCCGGTCAGGTTCTCTCTCGTTTTGGAGAGGACGGTATCCAGCTTTTGCTGGACCTTGCGGTAGAGGGGCAGGCAGGAAAGCATGATCGCAAAGACGACGAGCCCGAGCGCCGGGATGATAACGGCGAAGACGACGGCAGAGCGCGCGTCCACGGTGAACGCCATGATCATCGCGCCGAAGACGACGAAGGGAGAACGCAGAAGGAGGCGCAGCGCCATATTGACGCCGTTCTGCACCTGGTTTGCGTCCGCGGTCATCCGGGTGATCAGAGTGGGAGTGCCGAGGTCGTCAAGCTCGCGATGTGAGAGGGCGCCGATATGCGCGAAGAGCGCGCTCTTCATCGCGGCGACCGAGCCGACCGCCGCCCGGGCGGCAAAATACTGCGCCGTGACGGAAAAGCCGAGTCCGATCACGCCGAGCAGGATCAGAAAGAGAGAACGGGTGAGGACAAAGGAAGCGTCCCCGCCGCCGACGCCCCGGTCCACGATCGCGGAAACGATCAGCGGGATCAAAAGCTCGAGCGTCGCCTCCAGCAGCTTGAAAAGCGGCGCGAGGACGCTCTCCCTGCGGTAACGTCTGAGATAGAAGAACAGTCGTTTCACAAAGCCTCCGAAAAAAACGCTTTTTATGATTTTACCATACTCCACGGGAAAAAGAAAGGTCTTTTCCGCAAGAGACGTTGACAAACGGAAAAAAAGAGACTACAATACCGGAGGGGGTGATACCATGCGGGAAAAAAGAGAGGAAACGGACGCCGCCGGCGGTCTGTGCGACACCTGCGAGTTCAACGGCTACGACGAGCTGACCGACACCTACGGCTGTGAGATGCGGCTCGACGAGGACGAATACGCCCGTTATCTCGCCGCACACGGCACGCGTTGTCCCTATTACCGGTATTACGACGAATACACGTCGGTGCGCAAGCAAAACTAAACGGATCGAAAGGAGCTTTCGATCCGTTTTTTCCTTAAAGCGAGGCGCCGAGGGCGCGCGCCCGCGCCGGATACTCGGGACGGGCAAGGATCTCGCCCGGTCCGTTGACGCCGCCGCAGAA
Source organism: uncultured Ruminococcus sp. (assembly GCA_902778725.1). GTDB lineage: Bacteria > Bacillota > Clostridia > Oscillospirales > CAG-272 > RUG12395. The sequence continues at coordinate 2,385 of CACYYS010000074.1, read as the reverse complement.
GAGAGAGCCCGCGAGACGCGCCTGCGGGAAGCACTCGATCCAGCCGCCGAGGCTCTCCTCGGCGCGATGCGGCGCGCTCTCCGCGTCGTCCGCCGCCACGGTGACGAGATACACGTCCCGGAAGCGGTTTTCCCCGCCGTAGAGGGGGTTGCACCGGTCAAGGAAGGTCTTGAGCTGGCCGGGGAGCCCGTAATAGTAGATCGGCGTGACAAGGACGAGGACGTCCGCCTCCCGCACCCGGTCAAGCATCTTTCCCATGTCGTCCCGCAGGACGCACTTCCCCGTCTTCTGGCAGGCGAGACAGCCGATGCAGAAGCGCAGGTCCTTTTCCTTGAGCGAGAGGAGCTCCGCCTCCTTCCCCGCCTCCCTCGCGCCGGCGAGGATCTCCTCCGCCAGAAGCTCGGAATTGCTCCTCCCGCGCAGGCTGGCGGATACGATCAGGATCTTTTTCTCCATCTTTTTCTCCTTTAACGGTTCATTTCACTCTGGCCGTCCGGCCGGAGGTGCTGGTCGATGATACGGTAACACCGCAGCAGCAGGACAGCATTATGCGGACGGTGAGTAGTGCAGCTGGTATCAACACCAATCGAGGCGATACCGTTTCGGTTGAACCGTTGCCATTCAGCACGGAACTCCGTGATCGGCGGGCGGCTGAGGAAAAGGCTGCCAAAGACCGCGAGGATATGATTCTCTATGGCACGATTGCAGCTATTTTGCTGGTGCTGGCAGCTATCGGCGGTTATTTCTACTATCGCCGCAAGAAGAAACTGGAAGCTATTGCAGCCGAACAGGAGAGAATCAGGCAGGAGGAGGAAGCAAGGAAGAAGTTGGAAGAAGAAGAACGTGCAGCACTCCTTGCCGCTGGTGCATTGGATACTGAAGAACTTACTGAAGAAGAACAGCAGCACCTTACCGAAAAGCAGACTTTGCAGCAGCTTATTGACCAGCGGCCGGCAGAGGTGGCTATGCTTGTTAAAACTTGGCTGGCGGAGGAATGACCTATGGCACTTGAAGATATGTATGGCGATGGTGAGGAAGAACTTACCAATACAGAGAAAGCGGCCGTTTTGTTTATTGCTCTGGGCCCGGAATATTCAGCGAAACTCTTTCAGCATTTGGACGATGATGAAATTGAACGCATAACCCTCGAAATAGCTAACCATAAAAAGGTTAGTGCCGAGGTGAAATCAAAAGTCGTTAGTGAATTTTATCAGATGGCTATGGCCAGTGATTATATTTCCACAGGCGGTTTGGAATATGCTCAGAATGTACTGGAAAAGGCTCTGGGTTCGGAAAAGGCGATGGAAATTCTCAATCGTCTTACTACGAGCCTGCAGGTTCGTCCTTTCGACTTCTTGCGCAAGACAGATCCTTCCCAGCTTATGAACTTCATCAACAACGAGCATCCGCAGACCATTGCCCTGATTATGGCGTACTTAGATCCGGAGCAGGCGGCTACGCTGCTCGGTTCTTTGCCGCCGGAAGCTCAGGCGGATGTAGCCAGACGTATTGCCCAGATGGACAGAACGTCGCCGGATATTATCCGCGAGGTAGAGCGTGTGTTGGAGCGCAAGCTTTCCGCACTGGTTACACAGGATTTCACCACTGCTGGCGGTGTAAAGGCCATTGTGGAAGTATTGAACCGCGTGGATCGTACCACCGAAAAATCCATCATCGAGACTTTGGAAGTGGACAATCCGGAACTGGCCGAGGAAATCAAACGCCTCATGTTCGTGTTCGAAGATATCGTTCAGCTGGACGACCGTTCCCTGCAGATGGTTTTGCGGGAAGTGGATACCAAGGATTTGTCGCTGGCACTCAAGGCTACACCTGCGGAAGTGGCCGACAAGGTTTACCGGAATATGTCGAAACGTGCTGCCGATATGCTCCGGGAGGAAATCGAGTTTATGGGCCCCGTCAAGATTCGCGACGTGGAAGAAGCACAGCAGAAGGTCGTCAATGTCATCCGGGTACTGGAAGACAAGGGCGATATTGTAATATCGCGTGGACAGGGAGACGAGATGATTGTCTAGAGTTATCAAGGCCGCGATATGGGAGGAAAATCCTCATCTCATCCATACCCCCGAGCCGCCTAAGCCGGAAAAGGCTGCAGCCGAGGATAGTGGTTTTGATGAAGAAACCCGCACCCGTATGCTGGCAGAAATTGCTGCCAAGGAGCAGCGTGCTATTCAGTTATTAAAAGATGCCAAGGTGGATGCGGAAATACTCAAGCAGGAGGCTAAAGCTGAATGTGAGCGTATGAAAGAGGAAGCCCGGGCTGAAATCGATCAGGCAAAACAGGAAGCGTCCGAACAAGGGCATCAGGAAGGTTATGAGGCCGGCTACAAGGATGGAGAGGCTAAAGTACGGGAAGAGATGGCCGAT
>CACYYS010000073.1 GCA_902778725.1 uncultured Ruminococcus sp. | reverse complement strand
GGGCGCCAGCGGGCCCGGTGGGGTCCCCGGAAAAATCCGTAAGGATTTTTGGGGGATCGGGCCCTCGGGCGGGAGCCTTGTTTCCGCTCCGTCTCTCCTTGCAGGGCGGGAACCGCCGCGGGGCGTTAGCCGCGCGGCCTAAAAACTTCGCCGCGGGTCTTTAGACGCGCGGCATCAATCTTGCTCCTGCCGCAAAAAACGAATAAACCAAAAAACGCCCGATATGTCCCGGGCGTTTTTCGGTTCGGGGAAGGATATGAACACGCTCCACCGAGCGAAAGGAAAAAGCCGGGCATCCGTACCGCCCGGCTTTTGGAGAAGGAGCGTCTGTGTTCGCGCTTTGTTTGCTCCCTGCGTCATTTGAAAAGTCTTTTGCTTCCTTTTCTTCAGAAAAGGAAGTCTTTTGCCTTCTTTTCTTCAGAAAAGTACGGCTTTTCTTTAGAAAAGCAGGAGATCGCTCCGACGCAGAGGGAGAGGTAGCGGGCGTGGAGGTCGTAGGGGAGGGCGCAATGGCCGCGGCCGGGGACCTCGAAATACTCGACGCGGTGACCGGAGGCGCGCATCGCCTCGACGAAGCGGTCACTGTGTTTTTGTTTATTGACGGCCTTATCGTTGCAGCAATGGAAGACGTAATAGGGGATATCCGGCATCTCGGGAGCGAGGTGGAGGGGGGAGGCGGTACGGAGAACGTCCCCGATCTTCCCTTCCTCAAAGAAAAATGCGTGATACAGGGTGCGGGGCAGATCCTCGCGCTCGGTGTAGTGATAGGGGAGATCGCAGACGGGGCAGTTGACAACGCAGGCGACCGGCGTGCGCGCGGCGTAACGGGAATAGACGAGAGCGGAGAGCCCGCCCATACTGCCGCCCATCAGCACGACGGGGATATCCTCCGGCAGGGAGAGACCGGCGACCATCGCGTCGATCACCTCGTCGGTAAAGAGGACCGCCTCCCGATCCATCCAGCACCAGGGCGCGTTATAGGGGAAGAGATAGAGGATCCCGTGCTCCGCAAAGAAGATCCCCTCCTCGGTGTCAGCGTCCTGCATCCGGTTGTAACCGAGGCCGAAGAAGGAAACGACGATCCCGCGCGCCGGCTCCTTGAGGAGATGAACGTTGGAATAGGCAAAGCGGCGGATCGTATCCTTTGTGATCAGTTTTTCCATATCATACTCCTTTTTTTCGCGGTTTTCCCGGAGGGGCGAGCCAGAGATAGCGGGCGGAGAGGAGAACGGCTCCGGTGTTGTCATATTCCGTGCCCGCCTTGAAGCCGAGGTCTCCGAGATCGGACGTTCCGGCGGTCAGGGAGGCGGAAACGGTCCCTTCCTCCGAGAGGGCGAGATGAGTGAGAAAACCGCTCTTTTCCGCGATGTCGTCAACGGTGAGGAGTTCCGCCGCGCCCGCCCCGAGCGCGGCGCGCGCCGGATAAAGCGGCCCGGCGAGTGAAAAAGGAGCAAAGCGGCGTTCGGCCGCGGCGGAAAGAAAGAGAGCGAGTCCCTCCTCCGTCTCCTTCATCTCCGCGCGGATGTCCCCGGCGGTAACGCAGAAAAAGAGAGAAAAGAGCGCCGCCGATGCGGCGGCAAACGACTCGCTGAACAGTTCGGCGTAGCGGTCCTCCGGGAAGGAGGAAAGAAAGGTCAGAGTGCGGCCGGAGGCGTGCGCCGCGGCGGAAAACGCGGAAGAAAAGAGCGAAGCGAAACCGGAGAGACGGCAGGGACGCTTCCTGCGGCACGCCTCCCGCACCGGGAAAAGCGCGGAAAGCGCCCGCCGGACGGGAAAGACCGGCAGTCCGGCGGCAAGCGAAGCGGAGAGCTCCCTCTCCTTTCCCGAAAAGAAGCAGAAGACCGCGAGCGTGATTCCGGAGAGCTCCCGGAGCGTACAAAGGGAGAAAATCTCCCGGTTGGAGCGCCGGAAAGCGACGGTGCGGAACGGGATCTCTGCGAGGTCCTCCCCTCTCTCCTCCTCGAGAAGGGAGGAAAAGGCGCGCCGGAGCGCGACCGGCGGCGTGAAAACGCCGCTTGCCGGGAAGGAAAGCGGCAGATCCCCGCCGATCCGGAAGGAGAGGACCCGCAGCTCAAGATCGGTCACGACAAAGGAGAGATCCTCCGGCAGGCGAAGGGGGTAGAAACCCGCTCTCACCCCTTGGTAGCGCGGGCGAGGATGATGTCGACCATCTCCCCAACGCACTTCATCGTGGAGATCTCGCCCATTTTGAACTTCATCCCGAAGCGGCGCTCGACCGAGTGGATGATGTTGATATGCTCCAGGCTGTCCCAGCCGTCGATATCCTTTGCGGTCGTCTCCGGGAAGAGGGTGATCGGTTCGTCGAAAATATCGGAAAAGATCTTGTTGAGGGCGACGTATACGGCTTCTTTGGTCATGGCTGTTTCCTTTCTTGTTATCTTGTGCGCATCTCTTCGAGATATCCGGCCTCCACCCCGCAGGAGGAGTACGCGCAGGCGGCGAAAAGCAGATCGGTCACGCCCTGCTCGCGGCAGAAGGAGACGAGATTGAGATCGAAATAGCGGTAATCGGTGACGATGATCTTCTCAAACGAGCCGGTGAAGAAGGGGATCAGAGCGTTGCCGTAGCTGTCCTTGACGACAAGCAGCGTCCTGCCGTTTTTGCAGTCGGTATCGATCACGGCGATCTGCTGGTCGGAGCCGAGGAAGACCCCGTAGGCGTAGCTGATATCCACCCACTCGAAGAAGAGGCTGCTCGCCTGAGGGTTGCGGAAGGAGGTGCTGTAATAGGTGGTGGAATAGGAATTGGCGGGCTTGTAGTAGGTGAAGACCTCGGGATTGTTCTTTAACTTGACGTCCCCCGTGTAGGCGTACATCGTGCCGACGTACCCGTCGCGGTCGACCTTTTGATAGGAGGAGAGCGGCGCGAAGGGGACGCCCGCGTCCTGCGCGAAGCGCTCGGCGGCGTAGTAGGCGCCGAGCGGCGCCCAGTGATGGTCGGTCCGGGTGATGATCGGCTCGTTCACATGGGCGAGCAGCGCGCCGTAAGCGTCCACGTTTTTCACGTTTTTGAGCAGAGGGATCGAATAGTCGATGTTCTCCTTCTGGCTGAAGGTGTATTTCTGATATTTCTCCGGCAGGTAGTAGGAAACGGCGGTGGGGATGATCATCGACCAGACGTTGACGCCGGAGCCGAGCGCCTCCTTATAGCGGTTGAGGGAGGCGACGTACTCCGCCGTCGCGGCGTTGGAGCCGTAATACATCATGATCGCGCGGGTATTCTTCCCGCTGCCGAGGACGATGATGCCGTTTTTGCGCAGCTCCTCCTCCGGGTCGACCGGATCCTCCGACAGAGACGGCTCGGTCACGGGCGGCTCCGTCACCGGCGGTTCCGTGACGGGCGGCTCGGTAACGGGCGGCTCCGTGACGGGCGGGTCGGTCTCGACCGGACCGGCGGGTCCGCTCTCAACGGGGCCGGTCACGGGCGGCTCGGTCACCGGAGGTTCTGTCACCGGGGGCTCCGTGACGGGCGGCTCGGTCTCGGGGGGCCGGGGAACGGGGGGCTCGACCACGCCGTGCATCTTCACGTCGTCAAGGCGGAAGCCGGCGCGCTCGCTGATGTCGCGCCCCACGTCATGGATCTCGTCCCGGTAGGGGGCGGTATCGGTGAAATAGCGGATGATGCCCTGCGTGTAGCTCCCGTCCCAGAGCGAGGAGAAGGAAAAAGTCGGGAACTCCGCCAGCCGGCGCTTCTCCTGCTCGGAGACGTCCGGCCGTTTGAGGATCAGCATCGCCGCGGAGATCAGAAAAACGGCCGCGAGAAAAACGGCGACGCCGATCAGCGCGAGGGTGCGCTGCAGCATCTTTTTTTTGTTGATCCGGCGGATCCGCTGTCCGGAGGAGTTTTGCTGTTCGTTCATATCGGGCCTCCCGTATCAGAAATGCGCGTAAAGGAAGGGGTGGGACTCCGCCGTGATCATCAGCACGGTGGAAACGACAAGGAGCGTCACGTTCGCCGCGGTCGTGAAGATCCCCGAGGCGATCAGCCCGCCCGGGGTCTCCTCAAGCTTCTTCTTCACCCACGGGACGACGGGGAGGGAGAAGAGGACCGCCGCGGCGAGGAGGAACGCGTTGCTTGCGAGAGAGTAGAGCAGCGTCTCGCCGAAGAAGGGGTTGCCGTTGCCGCCGAACAGACCCGCGAGGAAGGCGCCGAGGCGGGCGGTATCGGTGAAATAGAAGATCCCGAAGCCGACGGTGATCACGAGCTTGGTATAAAGATGACGGACCGGCACGGGGATCTTTTTGATCCTCTTTTTGCCGATCAGATTTTCGAGAAGGATAAAGAGACCGAAGTAAAGCCCCCAGATCACGAAATTCCAGGAAGCGCCGTGCCAGAGCCCGGTCGAGAACCAGACAAGGAACAGGCCGAGATACTTGCGCGGGGAGCCGAAGATCGGCACGTAGAGCAGATAGTCGCGGAAAAAGGATCCGAGCGTGATATGCCACCGCTGCCAGAACTCCGCGATCGTCTTGCAGACGAAGGGGTAGTTGAAGTTCTCCGGGAAGTGGAAGCCGAAGAGCCGGGCGATGCCGATCGCCATATCGCTGTAACCGGAGAAGTCATAATACATCTGCAGAGCGTAGACGACGGCGCCGTACCAGCAGCCGAGAACGGAAAGCGAGGCGATCTCCCCGGCAAACAGCTCCTCCGTGATCCCCGCGAGCAGGTCGGCGAGGATGACCTTCTTCCCGAGACCGACCGCGATGCGGCTCACCCCCGCGTAAAGATCCTCCACCGAGATCTCACGGATCCGCATCTCCTCGGAGATATCGGCGTACCGCACGACCGGCCCCGCCACCGTGCAGGGGAAGAGCGAAACGTAGAGCAGGAAGCGGGAAAAGCTCTTTTCCGGCGGGATCTTCTCCCACCGGACATCAAGCAGGTAAGAGATCAGACGGAAGGTGTAAAAACTGACGCCGAGCGGGAAGGCGATCTCCGGCACGGGGAGGGAAAGTCCGGTCAGGGCGTTGAAATTCTCGGTGAAGAAGGCGGAATACTTGAAAACGACGAGCAGACCGAGATCGAAAAGGATCCCGCAGACCAGCGCCGCCTTTGCGGCGGCCGGCCTCTTCCCCGCTATAAGGCGGCCGAGGAAAAAGTTGAGCGCGGCGGCGGCAAGGAGCAGCGGCAGGCTCTTCAGATCCCCCCAGGCGTAGAAAAGGAGCGAAAAGAACAGCAGGACCGCGTTGCGGTATCTGCCGTTTTTGGAAACAAAATAGAGGACCGTACAGATCGGAAGGAAGAAGTAAAGAAAAAAAGGATCGGCAAAAAGCATAGTGTCCTGCCCCTTGTGATAGTCTTGCAGCGGGAGCGCCCGAGGGCGGAGATCCCCTGTTTTTTATTATACAATCCGGCGCGGGGGATTGCAAGGTGTTTTCGACTTTTTTCCCGCTTTTACGCGCCGCTTTGTCCTTTATACGCGCGCAGAGGAGCTTTTCCTTGAAAAAGGCGCCGCTCCCGGCGGTTTTTCCGTCCGGCGCGGCGCTTTTTTTATTCCTCCGACGCGCCGAAAAGGTTGACGGCGAGCATCAGGGTGCGGCGGATCTCCGCGGCATACTGTTCCTCGCCCGAGGCGTGGATCGCGCAGAAGATCCCGTTCTTCACAAAGTAGGCCTCCGCGTGGAAGAGGTCGGGCGCGGGCGGCTCCGTCAGCGTCGTGGCCGCGCCGGGCGCGCCCGCGGGAGCGGTCCCCGGGACCGCCGTCGTCTCCGGCTCGCCCGCGTTGGTGATCAGGAGCGCCTCGACGCCGTTTGTCGCGCTGAGCAGCTCCGCCGTGTAGACGGTCATACCGGGATCGGTCACGCGGTAGGAGATCTTTTCTCCCTTTGCGTTCAGTTCAAAATATACGGTAAGGGCGGTATGGTTTTTGACGTACGCCGCCGCCAGGACCGCGCGGTCGACGCCGCCGGCGCTGCCGACCGCGAGCACCCCCGCGTGCCGCGCGGGCTCCTCGCCCTCCTCCGCGGGAGAGCCGTCCGCGTTCGTCCTGACAAGGCTCCCGTCGCTCTCGAGGGGGTTGAAGATCGGGAAACCGAGATAGCCCTCCGCGTCGAGATACGCCGCAAAGCTCCGCTCGACCGTGCCGCGCTCCCTGCCCGCCGCGGGGGAGGGGACGGTGCGGTATTCCTCCGCCGTATCGCGCCGGAGCGCCTCGGAAAACGCGCCAGCGGCGGTCTTTGCCACCTTGGCCTCCACCTCGTAGGAGGAGCCGCGGTCTGCCGACGTACGGGTCACAAGACGGACGCCGCCCGCCTCCATCTCCTTCTCCGACCCGCTCCCCGCGGAGCAGGACACGCAGAGGAGGAGAAAGACAGCGGCGAGAAAAACAGCGAAAGATCTTTTCATAACAGTCCCTTTCCGGAAAACTTTACGTTCCCATTATAGCACAGAGCGGGAGAAAAAGCAATCACTTTATCAGTCCGAGCCCCTCGAGAAGGATCTTCAGCCCGATAAGGATCAGGATCGCCCCGCCGATCCGCTCCGCCGCGCCCCGGTTCCGGTCGCCGAAGCGGTTGCCGATCAGCACGCCGCAAAGAGAGAGGAGAAAGGTGACGATCCCGATCACCGAAGCGGAAAAGAGGACGTCCACCCCCTCGACCATCGCAAAGGTAACGCCGACGGCGAGCGCGTCGATGCTGGTGGCGACGGCGAGCAGGAAAAGTGTGCGGAAGGAAAAATCGTCCGGCCGCGCCTCCTCCTCCCCGGCAAAGGAATCGCGGATCATCTTACCGCCGATCAGCGCGAGCAGGAGGAAGGCGATCCAGTGGTCCCACGCCCCGATCCGCTCGGAAAAAGAACTTCCGAGCAGCCAGCCCAGAAGCGGCATCAGCATCTGAAAAACGCCGAAAAACGCCGCGACGAGCAGGGCGCGACGCCCGTCCAGCCGTTTCATCGCGAGGCCCCGGCAGACCGAGGCGGCAAACGCGTCCGCCGCCAGCCCGACGGAAAGGAAGAGAAGCTCTGCGATCGTCATGACCGTCGCCTCCTTGAAGAAAGTCCTTTTATCATACTCCCGGCGCGCGCTTTTGTCAAGGGAGAACGTCTTTTTTCAGAAAAACGTTCTCTCCCCTTGCACGGACGCGCAGAAATATGTATACTATTATATAGCAGTTTATTCGAAAGGATTTCCTTTCTATTCACGGAGGCTCACGTGACAGCAACCGAACTGATCCGCAAGATCCAAAACGGGAAGACGACCGTACTCGGCTTCGGTATTTCCAACGTCCCCCTGACCGAGTACCTCCTCTCCCTCGGCGCCGCGCTCACCGTGCGCGACAAAAAAAGCTTTGACAAGCTCCCGCCGGAGGCCGCCGCGCTCCGGGAGCGGGGGGTGCGCTTTCTCACCGGGGAGGACTACCTCGCCGCAGGCGAACTCCGCTGGTTTTGGCGAACCACCTTGGCCATCTGCGGCTATACCCTTCGCCCGGTGTTCCTGATTCTGTTTCTCTATATCATCCAGCCGGAAAAGAAGCATCTGCTCGCCTGGGGGCTGGCTATTGTAAACTGGGGCATTTACATGACGGCCTACTTTTCTCACCTGTGCTTCTGGATTGGCTCAGGCAACAGGTTCTTCAGAGGCCCGTTGGCCTTCACCTGTCTTTATGTCAGCGTTATTCTGCTCGGGGATTTGCTGGTCCAATCCATTCGTAATAACCAGACCGGAGGAAAGCAGGAAACGCTGATTCCGATCTTTATCGTTGTGATGATCCTCGCCTCCGTGTACTTGGACGGTAGGGTCTATAATAATCGGCAGCCTGTCACGTTTCTGACCATCGCCATCGTCGCCAGCAGCGTGTTTTATTACATCTGGCTGCATTTGCAGTTTGTACGGGAGCATGAGGATGACCTGAAGGCTCAGCAGCGGATGCAGATCATGCTGGGGCAGATCCAGCCGCATTTTCTTTACAATTCTCTCGGGGCCATCCGCTCCACCTGTGTGGACGATCCCTACCGGGCACGGGACGCCATTGACCAATTTTCGGAATACCTGCGGCATAATATGGACTCTCTGTCTGACGATGAGCCCATTTCCTTTGCAACGGAGCTGGAACACGTCAAACACTTCCTTGCGATTCAGCAGCTGCGCTTTGAGAGCGCGCTGGAGGTAGAATATGATCTGGAGTGTACAGACTTCCGAATCCCCACCCTGACGCTTCAGCCCATCGTGGAAAATGC
>CACYYS010000072.1 GCA_902778725.1 uncultured Ruminococcus sp. | reverse complement strand
CAAACAAAAAGCCGGTCCATTCCGTAACGGACCGGCTTTTGTATTTGGTTTGCTTTGAGTCCGCTGACTCTCTTTTTATCCCTTTTCAAAAAGTCTTTTGCCTACTTTTCTTCAGAAAAGTAGGTTTTCTTTTTTTTCTTACTTCACCATCCCGGCGAGGGTCTGCTCGGCGGCGGCGAGGGCTTCGTCGACGCGGGAGAGATCCTTGCCGCCCGCCATGGCGGAGTCGGGACGGCCTCCGCCGTTGCCGCCGCAGAGGACGGCTGCCGCCTTACAGAGGGCGCCGGCGTTGGCGCCGTGCTTCACGGCGTCCGGGCCGCAGGCGGCGGCGAAGTTGAGCTTGCCGTCGTTTACCACGGCGAAGAGGGCGACGGTATCCGGCTGCTCCGCCTTGATCTTGTCGCAGAGCAGGCGGGCGGAATCCGGCTTCATCTCCAGCCGGGCGGAGAGGAAGGAGACCGGACCGATCCGCTTCCGGTTTTTGAGGACGTCGTCCAGCTTGGCGGCGGAGAGTTTTTCGTTCGCGGCGTCGAGGGCGCGGCGCAGTTCCTTCATCTCCTCGCGGAGGGCGAGGACCCGGCGCGGCAGCTCGGCGGCGGTGTTCGCCTTCAGTTCCTTTGCCGTCTCGGTGAGGATCCGCTCGCGATCTGCGATCTCGGAGAGGACGCCGAGGCCGGTGGTCCCCTCGATCCGGCGGACGCCGGCGGCGACCGAGGACTCGGAGAGGATGAGGAAGAGTCCCGCTTTGGCGGTATTATCGAGGTGCGTACCGCCGCAAAGCTCGGCGGAGAAATCCCCCGCCTTCACGAGGCGTACGACCTTGCCGTATTTTTCCCCGAACAGAGCCATGGCGCCGAGCTTTTTCGCGCTCTCGAGATCGGTCTCGACGGTGACGACCGGCTCGCCGCGCAGGATCTCGGCGTTGACGAGGCGCTCTGTCTCGGCGAGCTCCTCGCGGGTGACGGGCTGAAAATGGGTAAAGTCGAAGCGGACGCGGCGCTCGTCCACGTAGGAGCCGGCCTGCTCGACGTGAGAGCCGAGCACGCGGCGCAGCGCCGCCTGCAGGAGATGGCACGCCGTGTGGTTGCGGGCGATCGCGGCACGGCGGTCGGCGTCCGCCTCCAGAGTGAGCGTGTCGCCCACCGCGAGCGTGCCGGAAACGGCGCGGCAGAGGTGCAGCCAGACGCCGTCGACCTTTTTGGTATCGAGGACCTCGGCGGTGAAGTTATGATTGAAGACGCGGCCGGTGTCCCCGACCTGTCCGCCGCTCTCAGCGTAGAAGGGGGTACGGTCGAGGACAAGGGTGAAGTCCCCGTCGGTCACGCGCTCGAGGGCCTCGCCGTCGGCGCGCAGCGCAAGGACCTTCCCCTCTCCCGCGGTGCCGGCGTAGCCGGTGAACTCCGTCTTCGGGAGCTCCGCGAGGAAGGTCTTGGACTGGTTGCTCCAGCCGCCGATGTCGGCACGGGCGGCGCGGGCGCGGTCGCGCTGCTCCTTCATCCGTTTTTCAAAGCCCTCCTCGTCGACGGAGAGCCCCGCGTCCGCGGCGATCTCCCGGGTGATGTCCACCGGGAAACCGAAGGCGTCGTGCAGCTCGAAGACCCCGTCGGGGGAGAGGACGGTCTCGCCCTTTTCCTTTGCCTCGGCGATCAGTTTGGAGAGGATCGCCATGCCGGAGTCGATCTTGGCGTCGAAGCGCTCCTCCTCCACGGAGAGGACTTTTTTGATATAATCGCGGCGCTCGGCAAGCTCGGGATACGCGCCCTCGTTCTGCTCGATGGCGACCTCGCACAGATCGGAGAGGAAGGCGCGGTCGATGCCGAGCAGCCTGCCGTGGCGGGCGGCGCGGCGGATGATGCGCCGCAGAACGTATCCTCTGCCCTCGTTGGAGGGGAGGATCCCGTCGCTGATCATGAACATCGCGCCGCGGATATGGTCGGTGATGACGCGGATGGATACGTCGGTCTTGTGGTCGGCGCCGTAGCTCTTGCCGGCGTAAGCGCAGACGGTATCGAGGATCCGGCGGACGGTATCCACCTCAAAGAGGTTGTCCACCCCCTGCAGGACACACGCGAGCCGCTCCAGGCCCATGCCGGTGTCGATATTCTTCTGCTTGAGCTCGGTGTAGTTGCCTTTGCCGTCGTTGTTATACTGGGAGAATACGTTGTTCCAGATCTCCATGTACCGGTCGCAGTCGCAGCCGGGCTTGCAGTCCGGCTTGCCGCAGCCGTACTTTTCCCCGCGGTCGAAGTAGATCTCCGAGCAGGGACCGCAGGGACCGGAGCCGTGCTCCCAGAAGTTGTCCTCGCGGCCGAGGCGGATGACCTTTTCCGCCGGGACGCCGACGTCCTTTGTCCAGATCTCAAAGGCCTCCTCGTCGTTTTCAAAGATCGAGGGGTAGAGCAGGTCTTCCGGGATCTCCAGACACTTGGTAAGAAACTCCCACGCCCACGGGATCGCTTCTTTTTTGAAATAATCGCCGAAGGAAAAGTTGCCGAGCATCTCAAAATAGGTGCCGTGGCGGGCGGTGATCCCGACCCGCTCGATATCCGGCGTGCGGATGCAGCGCTGGCAGGTGGTGACCCGATGGCGCGGCGGCTCCTCCTCGCCGGTGAAGAATTTTTTCATCGGCGCCATGCCGGAGTTGATCAGGAGCAGGCTGTTGTCGTTTTGCGGGACAAGGGGAAAGCTGGGGAGGCGCAGGTGCCCCTTCGACTCAAAGAAGGAGAGGTACTTTTCGCGCACTTCATTCAGGGACATCCATCTCATAACGGTTACTTCCTTTTTATCTGAACATCTGTTAAAATCTGCGGCGGGTCCGCCTCTTTCCCGGTTTGAGGGAAAAGAGCCGGGCGAAAAGAAGGGAGAGGAGGATAAACGCGGCGTACGCCGCGAGCGCCCTCTCCGAGAAGAGGGAAAAACAAAGGGAAAGGATCAGCGCGAGCAGAGAAAAGGCGGAGGAGACCGCCAGCGCGGCGAAAAGCGGCCTCCCCGGGCAGAACCGCACCGAAAAGAAGCCGCACGCGGCGGCGCCGAAAAACAGCGACGCGCCCGCCGCGAGAAAAGCGTAACGGGCGGGATCCGCCGTCCGGAAGATGACAGCCGAGGACAGCAAAAGGAAGAGGAGGAGCAGCAGCAGCGTGAACGCCGCCGCCCGAAGAAAGGAGAGCCAAAGCCTCCCTCCCCCTTTGCCGTTTTCCGTGCGCGCGGCACGGGTCTTTCTTTTCTCCTTCATGACCCCTCCGAAACAGTTCAGACTTCACTGCAGGGTATGAAGGAGGGAGGGAAAATATGCCTTACTTTTCTTCCGTTTCCGTCTTGGCGGCTTCCTTTTCCGCCGCCTTCTGCGCCGCTCTCTCCGCGTCGATCGTATCCTCCGCCTTCACGTCGACGGAGCGGACGGCGGACTTGAGGAAGCGGATGCGGGTCTTATCCTTGCCGGTCTCGAGCATAAAGGTCTCGTCCTTGATGCTGATGATCTTGCCGATGATCCCGCCGATGGTGGTAACCTCGTCCCCGATCTGCAGGGAGTTGCGCATATCCTGCGCTTCCTTTTCCTGCTTTTTCTGCGGGCGGATCACGAAGAAATAGAAGACCACGAGGATCAGCCCGAGCATCAGCAGGGTGGAAACGAGCTGCATCCCGCCGCCGGGCTGCTGCGTGCCGGTCGCGGCTGCTTCATCAAGTAAAAAACGGAACATAAAAACACCTCCAGATTTTTTCAGAGCATACTGTTTTATTATATATCAGGCAAAACGGGTTTTCAATACTTTTTCCCGAATTTCAGGAGTCATTTCCCGAGAGGCGGCCGAGGGTGACCATCCGCAAAAAGTAGTAGACCGCCCGCAGCGCGAGACAGAGAAACGAAGCGGCAAGGAGGGAGACCGCCCTCCCCCAGCTCCAGCCGAGGGTGACGGTGCGCCAAAGCTGCAGGACGGAAAAGACGATATATCCGAGAAAGCAAAGATTGAAAAAGAGATAGTATTTCCGCCCCGGCGGCAGGAAAAAGAGGAGAAAGCGCAAAAGGCGCAGAACTTCGATCTCCGTGATCAGGGCGGGGATCCCGAGCAGGATCAGCTGATACCCGTAAAGCGCGGAAAAAAGCCCGCCGAAAAAGAGGGCGTCCGCCCGGTGCGTCACGGCGAGGACGGCCGCGCCGACCGCCGAGAAAAAGACGAGAAAGACGCACGCGATATCGTAAAGGATCACCGATCTGCGCATGAAAACTCCCTTCCCGCCGGGACGGCGTTCAGTTCTTGAGGCTGTGGATCGGGGCGGGAATCCGGCCGCCGCGGGCGATGAAGGCGGCGGAGGAGGCGGGGCGCAGCGGCATGACCGGCGCGGAGCCGAGCAGACCGCCGAAGGCGACGGTGTCCCCGACCTTTTTCCCCGGCGCGGGGATCAGACGGACGGCGGTCGTCTTGGTATTGATCACGCCGATCGCGATCTCGTCCGCGATGACGGCGGAGATCGTCTCCGCCGGCGTATCGCCGGGGACGGCGATCATATCGAGCCCGACCGAGCAGACGGCGGTCATGGCCTCGAGCTTTTCGATCGACAGAGCGCCGCAGGCGGCGGCGCTGATCATGCCCTCGTCCTCCGAGACGGGGATGAAGGCGCCGGACAGTCCTCCCACGTGGGAGGACGCCATCACGCCGCCCTTTTTGACGGCGTCGTTTAAAAGCGCGAGCGCGGCGGTGGTGCCGTGCGCGCCGCAGATCTCCAGCCCCATCTCCTCGAGGATCCGCGCGACCGAGTCGCCGACCGCGGGCGTGGGCGCGAGGGAGAGATCGACGATCCCGTAGGGGATGCCGAGGCGCTTGGACGCCTCGTAGGCGACGAGCTGCCCCACGCGGGTGATCTTGAAGGCGGTCTTTTTGATCACGTCGGAGAGCTCGCCGAAGGGAACGGGACCCGCGCGCCGGACGGCGCTGGCGACGACCCCGGGGCCGGAGACGCCGACGTTGACGGCGCAGTCCCCTTCCCCGATCCCATGGAACGCCCCCGCCATAAAGGGATTGTCCTCCGGGACGTTGGCGAACACGACGAGCTTGGCGCATCCGATGCCGTCCTCCGCCGCGGTCAGAGCCGCCGTCTTTTTGATGACGCGGCCCATCTCCGCCACGGCGTCCATATTGATGCCTGCCTTGGTGGAGGCGACGTTGACCGAGGAGCAGACGATCTTGGTTTCGGCGAGCGCCTCGGGGATCGAGCGGATCAGGTTATCCGCGCCGACGGTGCTGCCCTTCTGCACCAGCGCGCTGTACCCGCCGATGAAGTTGACGCCGAGGGCGTCCGCCGCCCGGTCGAGGGTCTTTGCGATCCGGACGCAGTCCTCGGGCGAGGCGCCGCCGCAGATGAGGGAAACGGGCGTGACCGAGATGCGCCGGTTGACGATCGGCACGCCGTACTCCTTTTCGATCTCCGTGGCGACGGAGACGAGTTTTTCCGCTTTTTTCGTGATCTTGTCATAGATCCGGCCGCAGAGACGGCCGACGTCGTCGGAGACGCAGTCGAAGAGCGAGATCCCGACGGTCACGGTGCGCACGTCGAGGTTCTCCTCCCGGATCATATGGACGGTTTCCAGAATATCGCTTGTGTTTAACATGGTCTCCCCTCTCAGATCTGGTGCATCGCGTCAAAGATATCCTCGTGCATGGCGCGGATCTCGAGGGCGTTCTCGCGCCCCAGCTCCGCCATGGCGTCCGCAAAGGACGCGAAGGGGACGTTCATACGGCTGATGTCCACGAGCATGATCATCGCAAAATAATCGGAAAGGACGCTCTGCGTGATCTCGGTGATGTTGACGCCGCAGTCGGCGCAGCGGGCGCTCACCTTGGCGATGATGCCGAGACTGTCGCGGCCGATGACGGTAATGACGGCTTTTTTCATGGTTTCTTTTCTTCCTCCGTTTCGGATCTTTGTGTATCCGTCTCCTCCCCGCCCGGGCAGTCGCCGGGGTCGGCGTCGATGTTATGCAGGCCGGAGAGGACGCGGGTCTTTTCGTTTTTCATAATAAAATAAGTGACGAGGATCAGGACAAAAGCGGCGGCGAAGAGGATCATCGCGGGAAGCAGGGAGTCCTGTGTGAGAAGGACGGCGGCGATCCCGAAGATGCCGCTGATCGCGTAGAGGATCTTGACGCTCTGGCGGTGGCCGAAGCCCATCTCCACCAGACGGTGGTGCAGGTGTCCGTGATCCGCCTTGAAGGGGCTCTGCCCCCGGGCGAGGCGCCGCAAGACGGCAAAAAAGGTGTCAAAGAGCGGGAGCCCGAAGACGGAGAGCGGGATCAGGAACGAGATGGCGGCGTGGATCTTGAAAAGACCCGAGATGGAGAGGACCGCCATCGTATATCCGAGGAAAAGCGCGCCCGTGTCCCCCATCTCGATCTTCGCCGGATTGGAGTTGAAGGGGAGGAAGCCCGCGCAGGTCCCCGCGAGGATCGCGCAGAAAAGGGCGGAGACGGGGTCGCCGTTGAGGATCGTGACGACCGTCATCGAGAGAGAGGAGATCGCGGAAACGCCGCAGGCGAGCCCGTCGAGCCCGTCGATCAGGTTGATCGCGTTGGTGAGCGCCATGATCCAGAAGACGGTGACGGGGATGCTGAAAACGCCGAGCTGGACCTGCCCGCCGAACCAGGAGAAGAAATTGATCCTCAGCCCGAAGAGGATCGGGATAAAGGAAACGGCGAGCTGGACGAGCGCCTTGACCCACGCCTTGAGCGAGAAGATATCGTCAAGGACGCCGAGGACGACAAGGACCATCCCGCCAAGCAGGAGAGAAGCGAGCAGAGGCGAAACGTCGCAGAACGCGACCGTCACGATCAGGAAGGCGAAAAACATCGCGAGCCCGCCGATGCGCGGGACGGCGCGCCGGTGCATCCGGCGCCTGTCCCGCGGATGGGGGCGGTCCACCGCGTTGAGGCGGTAGGCGAGCACCCGCACCGCCGGCGTGGCGGAAAAGGTGAGCAGCGCCGCGCACACGACGGCGGCGACGCCGAAGATCCAAGAAGTTATCATTTCGGTACCTCCGTTACCGGGCGGCCGGAGCGAGCCCGGCGGGGGTGAGGGAGACGTCCTCCGTCTCCTTTTCCGGCACATAGATCAGCATACTGCCGTACGGCTCCGTCTCCGCGGGATCCGCGTCTCCGTAATAGGCGTCGAGATACAGATAGGAGTCAAAATCCGGGGAGACCCCGTCAAAGACGAGACGGCGGTAGTGATACATGAATTTTTCCGCGTAGAGAAAGTCGGAAACGGGCAGGATCCGGCCGGTGACGGCCTTGCCTTCCCCATCCACCTTCCCCTCCCGCAGATAAAAGCGCAGCTCCGGGCTGTCGCCCTCCGGCGCTATGGGGAGCGAACGGGTCAGGCGGAGATCCTCGAGCGTGCTCTGGTTATAGCGGACGGTGACCTGCACCTGCTCCGCGCAGGGGACGCAGAGCAGCTCCGAGAAGAAAAAGTGTCCTTTTTTCCGGTCGTCGTACGGCGCGACCGGCTCCTGGGTGAAGGCGCGCGCCTCCTCCCCCGCCGCGCTCCAGGCGGCGGCGAGCTTTTCGTTTGGCAGGACCCTCTTCATCTCCGCGGGATAGTAATAGGTGAGCGCGATCCTCCCGATAAAGAGGCCGATCACGAAGAAGATCCCGACGATCAGGATGATCTTGAGCGTTTTTCCCATAATTCTCCTTTTTTTCAGTGGCATTCCAGCCAGTTATGCCCGATCCCCGCCTCGGCGGGCAGGGGAACGGAGAGCGTGACGACGCGCTCCATCTCCTCCGAGAGGATGCGGGCGACCTGCGCGGCGTCCTTCTCCGGCGCCTCGCAGATCAGCTCGTCGTGTATCTGCAAAATGATACGCGCGCCGGGGACTTTTTCCTTCAGCCGCCGGGCGACGGCGACCATCGCCATCTTGATCAGGTCGGCGGCGCTGCCCTGGATCGGGCTGTTCATCGCGACCCGCTCGCCGAAGGCGCGGAGGTTGTAATGGGAGGAGGCGAGCTCCGGGATCTTCCGCCTGCGCCCGAAGAGGGTGGTCGTGTATCCCTTTTCCCGCGCCTCCCCGACGGTCCGGTCAAGATACCGCCGGATCTCCGGATAGCGGGCGTAGTAGCTCTCGATATACTCCGCCGCCTCGCGGCGGGAGATGCCGAGGTCCTCCGAGAGGGAGTGCGCCCCGATCCCGTAAACGATGCCGAAGTTGACGGCCTTGGCGCTCTTGCGCA
>CACYYS010000071.1:8861-10289 GCA_902778725.1 uncultured Ruminococcus sp. | reverse complement strand
TGCGAAAGAAAAACAGCAAAAACGCGAGACGGAATTGAGAGAGCAGCAATTGAGAGAAGAATCGGGACGCTTTAAATGAGTTTTAAAATTTCATACTGTGTTTACCATTTTAAAAAAGCATCTCCCATGATTACTATGGGAGATGCTTTTGTGTTTTCGCTATTGATTATGAGCACATTTGTTAATTATATCTGAAATACTTAATTCGGAGCAGTTATCTTCAAAAACTGCAAAAGATAAGGTATAATAAATTGCGCAAATTCGAAGGAGGGAAAAAGGTAGAGGGCTTGCTCCTTCCGCCTCGCAAAACAGAAAGCCGACCCGTCTGTACGGGTCGGCTTTCGTGCTTTTTTCGCTTTGAATACGCTGTGCCGGTTTTCTCCATTTTTAAAAAGTCTTTTCGCTTCCTTTTCTTCAGAAAAGGAAGACTTTTTTATTCTTCCTTACTCCCCCTGGGTTTTTGCCGCTTCCTCTGCTTCGAGGACCCGGTAATTGACCTTGCCGACAAGGGTCTTCGGCAGCTCGGGGCGGAACTCGATATCGTAGGGGACGGCGTACTTGGCGATGTTCTTCTTGCAGTGGGCGAGGATGGAGGCTTTGATCTCCTCCGTCCCTTCCACGCCCGGCCGGAGCACGACAAACGCCTTGACCTTTTGCATTTTATACGAGTCCTTCACGCCGATCACGCAGGAGATCAGGACGTCCGGGTGCGCGTCGATCACGTTTTCCACCTGGGAGGGGTAGACGTTGTAGCCGGAGGAGATGATCATACGCTTGATCCGCTGGCGGAAGTAGATAAAGCCCTCGTCGTCCATCTTGCCGAGATCGCCCGTGTGCAGCCACACCTTGCCGTCCCCGTGGGTGCGGAGGGTGTCCGCGGTCTCCTCGGGGTTGTCGAGATATCCGAGCATCACGGAGGGGCCGGAGATGCAGATCTCGCCCTCCTCCTCGGGCGCAAGCACCTCGCAGGTGCCGGGCTTTGTGATGCAGTACTCGGTATCCGGATAGGGGACGCCGATGCTGCCCTCCTTGTAGGTGTCCTTCGGCGTGAGGCAGCTTGCGGTCACGCACTCCGTCGTGCCGTAGCCCTCGCGGATCTGGACCTTTGCGTTATGGTCGCGGAGGAATTTGTCTGCTTTTTTCTTCAGCTCGATCGAGAGGGAGTCCCCGCCGCTGAAGACGCCGAGCAGATAGGAGAGATCCACGCCGTCCAGCTTTTTGTTGCGGAAGATCGCTTCGTAGAGCGTCGGCACGCCGACGATGAAGTTCGGTTTTTTCTTTTTGAGGATATCGGTGTAGGAGTCGGGGGTGAAGCGGGGGATCAGGATGCAGCGGATGCCGAAGCAGAGCGGCATATGGATGCACACCCCGAGGCCGAAGCCGTGGAAGATCGGCATCACCGAGAGCATTTTCAGCTTTTCGGGGGTC
>CACYYS010000071.1:0-8817 GCA_902778725.1 uncultured Ruminococcus sp. | reverse complement strand
CGAGAGCGTTGAAGTTGAGGTTGGAGAGCATGATGCCCTTGGTCGTGCCGGTCGTGCCGCCGCTGTAGAGGATCGCGCCGACGTCGCCGCCGTGCTTGGTGAGGTCCTCCGGCGAGGCGGTCGTCTTTCCCGCGGAGAGGAAGTCCTTCCAGGTGATGTACCCCTCCTCGGGGAGCTTGTACTTCTTCTGCGTCAGCTCGTAGCCGATGCGCACAACGGGGGGGAGCTCGTCCTGCACCTTTGCCACGATGATAAAGAAGTTTTGCTTCACGTCGCCCCGGATCGAGGCGATCTTTTCATAAAAACTGTCGAGCGTGAGGATCGCTTTGGAGGCGGAGTGGTTGAGATAGAAGGCGATCTCGCCGGCGCCCGAGAGCGGGTGGACCATGTTCGGGACGGCGCCGATCTTGTTGAGCGCGTAAAAGAACTGGAGCGCCTGCGGGGTGTTCGGCATGCAGATCGTCACCCGGTCTCCGCTTTTGATCCCGGCGGCGGCGAGCGCGGAGGCGGCGCGGTCGATCTTCTTCAAAAACTCGGCGTAGGTGGTCGTCTTTCCGAAAAATTCGTAGGCGATATTCGCGGGGCGTTTCAGCGCGGTGTTCCGGACCATGCCGTACATCGTGAGATCGGGATAGGTCAAAGAAGGATAATACTGTTTCATGGGGCCTCCTCTTCGGTCATTTGGATAATCAAACTAATGACCAGTATAGCACGCGGCGGGGATTTTGTCAACAGAGGCGCGATCCTGACGGGAAGAGGCGTCAGAGGTCGTTTTCCGCGACCGTCTCCGGGGTCTCGCGCCGGACGGCGACGTAACTCTCCCCGTCCCGCAGCATCACGACGGGCGGACGGGGGAAGCGGTTGTAGCGGGAGGACATCGAGTAGTTGTAGGCGCCGGTCGTGCAGACCGCGATCCGCGCTCCGCGGGCGATGCCGGAGGGGAGGAGGACGTCCTGCGCGATGATATCGCCGCTCTCGCAGCAGCGGCCGACCACGTCGCAGCGCATCGGGGCGCCGGTCCCGCTCTCCTTTGCGGGGAGACAGGTATAGCGGCTTTTGTAGAGCGCGAAGCGCGGATTGTCCGTCATGCCGCCGTCCACGCTGACGTAGGTCTTGTAGCCCGGGATGCGCTTGACCGCGCCGACGGTATAGACGGTGAGGCCCGCGTCCGCCACGATGGCGCGGCCCGGCTCCAGCAGGATCGCGGGAGCGGGGATCCCCAGGGCGGCGGAGTACTCGCGGACGGTGCGCCCGAGGGAGCGGAGCTTTGCGGAGAGGTCGACTTCGGGATCGCTTTCCACATAGCGGACGCCGTAGCCTCCGCCGAGGTCGAGCAGCGCCGCGCGGTAGCCGTGCCGCTTTTCCGCGTCCCGGCAAAAGCCGAGCATGATCCGGGCGCAGGTCTCGAAGACGTCTTCGTAAAAGACCTGGGACCCCACGTGGCAGTGGAAGCCGACGAGCGCAACGTGAGGGAGCGAGAGGGCGAGGCCGAGGATCTCCTCCGCCATCCCCGTCTCGATCGAGTTGCCGAACTTGCTGTCGACGCAGCCGGTGTTGACGGCGGCGTAGGTGTGGGGATCCACGCCGGGGGTGATGCGGAGGAGGATCTTTTGCCGTATCCCGCGGCGCGCGGCGGCGCGGTCGACGGCGAGGAGCTCCTCGGGATTATCGACGACAAAGTAACCGACCGAACGGTCCATCGCAAAGGCGATCTCTTCGTCGGTCTTGCTGTTGCCGTGGAAAAAGGCGGAATCCATCGGATAGTTGACCGAGGCGGCGGTGTGGATCTCGCCGGAGGAGACGACGTCGATCCCCATCCCCTCCTCCCGCATGACGCGGTAGATCTGCCGGAAGCTGGCGGCTTTCCCGGCGTAGAGGGGGCGGGATCCGGAAGGGAAGGATTCGTGCATCTCCCGCAAAAAGAGACGGCAGTTTTCCCGGATGCGGGCCTCGTCGTACAGATAGAGCGGGGTCCCGTACCGGTCGGCGAGCGCGGAAACGCTCTGTCCCGCAAAGGTGAGCTCTCCTTCGCCGGAGCGGGCGAGATCGGGAGGAAGAAAAACGTTATTCATCACAAAAACCTTTTCCGGAGCTCCTCCGCGGAGAGCGGAGAGAGGTCGGCGGGTGCGGCGTCAAAGACCGTTTTGCAGCCGAGATCCCCGCGCCGGTGCATCCGCAGGACGGCGCGCGCGAGCGCAACGAGGACAAGGGAAGTGAACTCCGGGTTGGAGTCGAGCTTCAGCGAGAAGGCGAAGGTGCTGCGGTTTTCCTCCCGCAGACCGGTGGCGCCGGTGCGGATCACGCGCCCGCCGTGCGGGAGCCCTGCGTGGTCGCGTTTCAGCTCTTCCTCCGTGACAAAGGTCACGCTTGTGTCATAATCGGCGAAATAGTTGGGCATCGTGACGATCGCTTCCCGGATCGCCTCCCGGTCGGCGCCTTCTTCCGCCACGACCCAGCATTCGCGTTTGTGCATCTGCCGCGCGGAAAGGGAAGGGGACTCGCCGTTTTCGACGGCGGCGACCGCTTCCGGCACAGGGACGGTGTACTGGCGCGCGTCGCGCACGCCGGGGATCCTGCGGATCGCGTCCGAGTGCCCCTGGCTGACTCCCCGGCCCCAGAAGGTGTAGCCGGATCCGTGCGGGAGGACGGCGCCCGCGTACAGCCGGGCAAGGGAAAAGAGCCCCGGATCCCAGCCGCCGCTGATCATCGCGGTCTTTTCTCCCCGGCGGGCGGCCTGATCGACCTTTTGAAAATGCTCGGGGATCCTTGCGTGGGTATCAAAACTGTCGATCAGATTGAAGTGCTCGGCAAGCATGGGGGAGAGGACCGGCAGGTCGGTCGCGCTCCCGCCGCAGAGGACGAGAACGTCGATCTCCTTTTCAAAGGAGAAGACGTCGTCCGCGGAAAAAACCGGCGCGCCGCTCTCGCTTATCACCTGGTCGGGGGAACGGCGGGTAAAGATCCCGACCAGCTCCGCGTCTTCGTTTTGGCGGACGGCCGCTTCCACGCCGCGGCCGAGGTTTCCGTATCCGTAAATTCCAAGTTTCATAAAGGCTCCTTATCGGTTGGATTTCAGCAGGGAGGAGATGTCGTAGAGACCGGCGGGCTTGCCGCGCAGGAAGTCCGCGGCGGTCAGGGCGCCCTCCGCGAACAGGGCGCGGTCGTGCGCCTCGTGCTTGAGGGTGATCGTCTGGGTCGGGGTGCTGAGCAGGACCTCGTGGATCCCGACGATATTTCCCATCCGCAGGGAGTGGATCCCGATCTCGTTTTTTTCTCTCTTTCCGTGGCCGCTGCGGCCCGCCCGGACGGCGGAGTCCGGGCGGACGGAGCGGATCGCCCCGGCAAGGGCGAGGGCGGTCCCGCTCGGCGCGTCGAGCTTCCTGTCGTGGTGGACCTCCACGATCTCGATCTCCGCGTCCGCCATGACGGAGGCGGCTTTTTTTGCCAGCTCGATCAGGAGAGCGACGCCGAGAGAAAAATTCGCGGCGAAAAAGACGGGGATCTCCCGGGAGGCGTCAAGGATCTTTTGCCGCTGTTCTTCGGTTTGGCCCGTCGTGGCGATCACGAGCGGGAGACGGCGGCGGAGGGCAAACGCGAGCAGCTCCTCGGTCGCGCTCGGATGGCTGAAGTCGACGATGCAGTCGACCTCCGTTTCCGCTCCCGCAAAATCGGCGGAGACCGGAATATTCTCCTCCCGCCGCCCGGCAGGATCCACCCCGGCGGCGATCTCCGCGCCCCGGTATCCCTCTTTAGCGAGCCGGACGATCTCGCGGCCCATGTGGCCGTTTATCCCATTCAACAATATTCGCATAACGTCCCTCAGATCACTTTGTATTCTCGGAGGAGCGCGAGGAGCGTCTGCCGGTGTTCCGGTTCAAGCGGAGTCAGAGGCAGGCGGAGGACATCCTCGCAAAATCCCATAGCGGCCATCGCCGCCTTGACGGGGATGGGATTGACCTCGCAGAAGAGCGCCTGGATCAGCGGAAGGAGGCGGCATTGCAGCGCGCGGCTCCCCTCGGCGTCGCCGGAGAACCAGCGCGAGCAGATCTCGGCCGTCTCGCGCGGGAGGACGTTGCTGAGGACGGAGATCACGCCGCTCCCGCCCATCGCGAGGATCGGCACGATCTGGTCGTCGTTGCCGGAATAGAGGTCGAGCGAGTCTCCGACAAGCGAGGCGGTCTCCACAACGGAGGAGATGTTGCCGTTCGCTTCCTTGATCCCGCGGATCATCGGATGGCCGGCGAGCGCCAGATAGGTCTGCGGCTTGATGTCGACCCCGGTCCGGGAGGGGACGTTATAGAGGATGATCGGTTTGGTCGAGGCGTCCGCGATCGCCGTGAACATCCTGATAAGCCCCTTTTGCGTCGCTTTGTTGTAATAGGGCGTCACGACCAGCATGGCGTCACAGCCGACCCTGCACGCATAGCGCGTCAGATCGATCGCGTAGGCCGTGTCGTTGGAGCCCGTGCCCGCGATCACGGGGACGCGTCCGGCGACCCGCTCCACGCTGAAGCGGAGCAGCTCGCGGTGTTCTTCGTCCGAGAGCGTGGAGCCCTCCCCCGTCGTCCCGGCGATGACAAGGGCGTTTACGCCGCATTCGATCTGCCAGTCGATCAGGCGGCAGGCCGCGGCGTAGTCCACGCCGCCGGTTTGCGCGTCAAAGGGGGTGATCAGCGCGGTCGCGACGCCTTGGAAAATCGGGTGTTGTGTCATATTTACCTCTTTTCTGAACTGCAAGAAAAGAAAAACGGCAAGTGGAAAAAGGAATTCACTTGCCGCAATACGTATCCATTGAGATAATTAATACATAGCTCTCCGCAAATGCGACAGTCGTGCCGATCTTCTCGGCAAGACCAGAAACAGACGGCCGGGCTGCTTCTTCGGCGGGCTTTCCTTTCACGCTGACAACGAACGGGCCAAGTCCTTTTCCGTCAGCGCTACTGATAAAGTCCGCGCCTCTATCCTTTAATTGCAATTCAATTTTTATACTACCATTATAGACTTTTTTTCCGCTTTGTCAAGAGAAATCGTGAAAAAACGACCGGATGCGGGGAAAGAGGAGAGCCGCGGACCGGACCGGTCCGCGGCTCAATCGCCTTATTCTTCGGTTTTGTTGGCGTCTTTGATCTTCTGCGCCAGGTTTGCGGGGACCTGCTCGTAGCGGACGACCGCAAAATCGAAGCTGCCTCTGCCCTGCGTCATCGCGCGCAGCGCGATCGGGTAATCGACGATCTCGGACTTCGGGATCTCGGCGTCGATCACGGTGTAGCCCTTTTTGGAAGCGGGGTTCATCCCCATCACGCGGCCGCGGCGCTTGGTGAGGTCACCCATCACGTCGCCGACGTAGTTCTCGGGGACGGAGACGTGCATCTCGCCGACCGGCTCAAGAAGTACGGGATTGGCCACTTTCAGGCACTCTTTGTACGCCAGGCTTGCCGCCAGTTTGAAGGACATTTCAGAGGAGTCGACCTCGTGGTAGGAACCGTCGTAGAGGTTTGCGGCGAGGTGGACCAGCGGATAACCGGCAACCCCCTTCTGCATCGCTTCCTGCAGACCTTTTTCGACGGCGGGATGGAAATTCTTCGGGACGCTGCCGCCGAAGATGGTCTCGGTAAAGGTAAGACCTTCCTCTTCGCCGGGCGCGAATTTGATCTTAACGTGTCCGTACTGGCCGTGACCGCCGGACTGCTTTTTGTGCTTGCCTTCCACGTCGACCGCCTTCGTGATCATTTCACGGTAGGGGATCTTCGGCGCGGAGAGGGTGACGGAGGTGCCGAAGCGGTTTTTCAGTTTGGAAACGATCACGTCGAGGTGGATATCGCCGAGACCGTAGATCAGCATCTCTTTTGTTTCCGCGTTGTTCTCGTATTTGAGGGTCAGATCTTCCTCGAGCAGCTTGGAGATCCCCTGGCTGATCTTATCCTCGTCTCCCTTGGCGGTGGGAACGATGCTCATCGTGTAGTAGGGGGTGGGATAGGTGATCTTTGCGTAATGGAGATCCGCCGCGGAGGCGGTCAGCGTATCGTTGGTATTGGTGGCGGAGAGCTTGGCGATCATGCCGATATCGCCGCAGCAGAGGCTGTCAACCTCGGTCTGCTTTTTTCCGCGGAGCGTATAGATGTGCGCCATCTTTTCGCTTGCGCCCGTCGTGGTGTTGCGCAGGACCATGTCGCGCTTCACCTCGCCGTTCATCACCTTGAAGAAGGACATCTTCCCGACGAACGGGTCGGCGACCGTCTTCCAGACGAACAGGGAAACGTCTCCGTCCGGTTCGATCGGAAGCTCGCTTCCGTCCTCCGCGCGTTCCGTTTTGCGGGCGGTCGGCCGCGGGAAGGAGTCGGCGATCGTGTCCATCAGCGTGATGATGCCCCACAGCCTGGTCGCGGACCCGCAGAAGACGGGGGTCAGGTCGCCGTTGATGATGCCTTCGTGGATCGCTTCGACTGCTTCGTCGCGGGTGATCTCTTCACCGGCAAAGAATTTTTCCATCAACTCTTCGCTGGTTTCCGCGATGGATTCGTAGAGCATATCGCGGTATTCGTTCGCCACGGGCATGAACTGCTCGGGGATCCCGGACTCAATGATGTTGCCCTCGCTGTCGTAGACATAGTCCTTCATATCGACGAGGTTGAGGAAGCCGGTGACTTTGTCGCCGTCGATCATCGGGATCACGATCGGGCAGACGGAAACGCCGAACTGCTCGCGCAGAGAGGAGAACGCCTTTTTGAACCGGCATTCCGGATCGTCGAATTTGTTGATGAAGAACGCTTTCGGGATCTTCGCTTCCGTCGCGTAGTCCCAGGCGAGCTCGGTGCCGACCTCGACGCCGGCCTTGCCGTCGACGACGATGATCGCGCTGTCGGCGACGCGCACGCTCTGCTTGACTTCGCCGACAAAGTCGAGGAAGCCGGGAGTGTCGATCAGATTGATCTTGCAGTCGCGCCAGAAAACGGGGATTACGGACGCGGACAGGGAATAGCCGCGTTTGATCTCCTCCGCGTCGTAATCGCTGACGGTGTTACCGTCAGAGGTCTTGCCGAGACGGTCGCTTCCCTTGGAACGGTATAACATAGCTTCGGCAACGGAAGTCTTGCCGCAGCTTCCGTGACCGAGAAGGCAGATATTACGGATGCTCTTGGTGGAATACTTGTCCATAGCGTGAAACTCCTTATCGAAAATCTGTCCGTCAAAACGAACACTGTTTCTATTATAAAGGATATGGGATAATAATTCAAGAAAAAAAATAGTTTTTTCGCCGCCGGTGAAGAAAAAAGAAAGAGAAAAATTTGTGCATTTTGAACTAACTCGGCGGGCTGCTCGCGGGAAAAGGAAAAGATTTTTTGACCGGAGACTGGAATTTCTTGATTTTCGGACGGTGTTGTGCTACAATAAATAAAACAAAAAGAAGGTGACGTTTTATGATCAATATCGCAGTTCTCGGGTTCGGCGTCGTCGGTTCCGGCACGGTCAAACTGCTCCACGATAACGCCGGGTCCATCCGCCGCCGCTGCGGGGAGGACGTGCGCGTCAAAAAGATCCTGGATCTCCGGGATTTTCCGGACAGTCCTTACGCCTCGCTGATCACGCACGACTTTTCGGAGATCGTGAACGATCCGTCGATCTCCGTCGCGGCGGAGATGATCGGTGGGATCCGTCCGGCTTTTGATTTTACGCTTGCTCTTTTGCGGGCGGGGAAGAGCGTGGTCACCTCGAACAAGGAGCTCGTGGCGGAGCATGGGACCGAGCTTCTCGCGGAGGCTGAAAAGCACGGCGTCTTCTACTGCTTTGAAGCGAGCGTGGGCGGCGGGATCCCCGTGATCCGCCCGCTGAAGGAAGATCTCGGCGGCACCAACGCGATCGAGAGGATCGACGGGATCCTCAACGGAACGACCAACTATATCCTGACGGAGATGAAGGAAAAAGGGATCTCCTTTGATACGGCGCTCCGTCAGGCGCAGCAAAACGGATACGCGGAAGCGGATCCGCGCGCCGACGTCGAGGGACTCGACGCCTGCCGCAAGATCGCCATCCTCGGCGCGGTCGCTTTCGGACGGATGCTGCCCGTCGACCGCATCCCGACGGAGGGGATCACGGCGCTGCGCGCCGCGGACGAAGCGATGGCCGGGCGTCTCGGCTTCACGGTCAAACTGATCGCGACCGCCCGGAGGACCGGGGAGGGGAAGATCGCCGCTTCCGTCCGTCCCCGCCTCGTTCCGCGCGACAACCCGCTTTCCTCTGTTTCCGGCGTTTTCAACGGCGTTCTGGTAAAGGGCAACTACGTCGGGGACGTCATGTTCTACGGCCGCGGAGCGGGCGCCGAGCCGACCGCAAGCGCGGTCGCAAGCGATATCGTCAATATCGCGGAAAAAGGGAAGGGGAACCGCTTTTCCTGGACCGACGCCGGAGAGGACGAGATTTTCGACGAGTCGACGCTTTCTCGCCGGTACTATCTCGCCTGTCCCGCTGCCGCCGCGCCGGCGTCTCTCCCGGCGGAGCGTTCTCTCACGGAGAACGGGACCGTCGCCGCGATCACGCTTCCGTTAAAGGAAAACGAAATTCTCGCCTTGAAACAGGAGATCCGATCCCGCTGCGGCGAGGAATGCCGCGTACTGGAAGTGCTTTGATGCTCTGAAAAGCAACCGGATCCCGCGAACGTTTTGGTAACGTCCGCGGGATCCCTTTTTGATATTTTTTCTTTTTTCGCGCATACTAAACGCATAAGAAAAAGAAAGGAAAAAGGAGAAGACGATGAAAGCTACGGGAATCGTGCGCCGAATAGACGACCTCGGCAGGGTGGTTATCCCCAAAGAAATCAGA
>CACYYS010000070.1 GCA_902778725.1 uncultured Ruminococcus sp. | reverse complement strand
AAAAAAAAAACACATACGGAAAAGGAAGGAAGAATGAAACGGACAACTCGCTTTTTAACGTTTTTTTTGGCTGGTTTTCTGCTTTTCGGGTGCGCGGCGCGGGAGGACGAGCCCCCCGTCCCGGGCGTGAAAATACCGGTGGATCCGCAGCTTTGCTTTACGGGAGAGGTCGAGATCGAGCCCGCAAAACTGGCTCGCTTTGAAAAGGAGATCGAGGGAAGAGAAGCCCGTCTTTTTGCGGATCCCGCGGAGCTGACCGACGGCGAGATCGGCGCGATCGCGGAGCGTTTCGGCTTTTCCGCGGATCAGCGGA
Source organism: uncultured Ruminococcus sp. (assembly GCA_902778725.1). Lineage (GTDB taxonomy): Bacteria > Bacillota > Clostridia > Oscillospirales > CAG-272 > RUG12395. The sequence goes on along the minus strand of CACYYS010000070.1, from coordinate 9,559 downwards.
CCGAGGCCGGGCCGGACCGATCCGTCTACAAGGATCCGCAGAAAAAGACGGAGATCAGGATCGACCGCCTCGGGATCTATACCTATACCTGCCGCGCCGGAAACGGCGCGCCGGAGCCTCCGTATGAACGGAGCGACGAAGAGAGCGCCTCTCTTGCGCGGATTTTTCTCAAAGATCACGGAGTTCCCGCCTCCGGTTTTTCAAAATGGACCGTCGAGGTAAGAGCGTTTCACACGGTGGAGGGGAAAACGGAGGTGACGGAAAAAAGCGTGGCGTTTTACCGGGACGACGGATTCTGGAGCCGGCTGGACGGCGGAGCCGAGGTCTGGCTTCGCGGAGACGGGACCGTGAGCGAGATGTCGTCGTATGATCTTCGCTTCCGGACTGAGCGAAGGACGGAACTGGTTTCGATCGAAGAGGCGATCGGGCGGATTCGGCGGGGAGAAGCGACGATCTGGTACGACGATAGCGGTTTCGACAGCGCCGAAAAGATCGAGATCGAAGGGTTTACTCCCGCTTATCTCGCAAAGGAAACGCCGGAAGGGGATACGGTGGTCCAGCCGTGGTATTTCTTTTATGGGACAGCCTTCGGAAAAAACGGCAAAACGTCAGCGTTCCGGTTGACCGTACACCGTACAAGCCAACCGGTACTGAAAAGACGGACCGGCGGAAAAAAACGGACAGGCGCGCGCCTGTCCGTTTTTGCGTTTTTCAGCCGAGGAGCTCCTTTGCGAGCGTCTTCGCGTCGGAGAATCCGACCTCCCGCTGTTCGCCGTCCGCCATCCGCCGGAGGACGCCCCGGCCGTTCTCCAGCTCGCTCGAGCCGAGGATCAGGGTGTGGGCGGCGCCGATCTTGTCGGCGTACTTCATCTGGCTCTTGAGGCTCCTGCCCATCAGGTCGCACTCCGCGGCGATCCCCGCCGCGCGCAGCCCGTGGGTGAGGGTGACGGCTTTTTTCGCCGCTTCCGCGCCGAGCGGAGCGATGTAGAGGAGCGGGCTCTTCGGCTGCGGGATCTCCGCGCCCGCCTGCTCCATCGCAAGGATCAGCCGGGTGATCCCCATGCCGAATCCGGCGGCGGGCAGGTCGGGACCGCCCAGCTCCCGGACGAGACCGTCGTAGCGTCCGCCGCCGCAGACGGTGGACTGTGCGCCGATCCCCCCGCAGATGAACTCAAAGACCGTCTTGGTATAGTAGTCGAGTCCGCGCACGAGGTGCGTGTCGATCTCAAAGGGGATGCCGAGATCGGAGAGGGATCCCTTCAGCGTTTCAAAATGCTCGCGGCAGTCGTCGCAGAGATAGTCAAGGGTCTTCGGCGCGCCGGCGGCGATCCTGCCGCAGACCGGGCTTTTGCAGTCGAGGATGCGCAGGGGATTGGTCTCCAGCCGCCCGCGGCAGGTCTCGCAGAGCTCGCCCTTGTATTGGGAGAAGTATTCGTAGAGCGCCTGGCGGTAGCGGGGACGGCAGGCGGGACAGCCGATGGAGTTGAGGTGCAGGGCGACGTCCCGGATCCCCAGCGCCCGGATCACGTCGTTTGCCAGCGCGATGATCGTGGCGTCGGTATAGGGGGAGGGGGAGCCGAAGGTCTCGGTCCCGAACTGGAAGAATTCGCGGCTCCGCCCGGCCTGCGGCGCCTCGTAGCGGAAGCAGTTGATCAGGTAGAAGAGCTTTTCCGGCATCACGCCCCCGCAGCGTCCGTGCTCGATCATCGCCCGCACGACCGAGGCGGTCCCCTCCGGGCGCAGCGTCAGCGACCGCCCCTCCTTGTCGGGGAAGGTGTACATCTCCTTCTGCACCACGTCGGAGGTGCTGCCCACCCCGCGGGAGAACAGCTCCGTCGCTTCAAAGGTCGGCGTGCGGATCTCGCGGTAGCCGTACCGCTCGCAGATCTCCCGCGCCGTTTTTTCGATATAGGTGAACGCCGGCATTTGCTCCGGCAGGATGTCGAGTGTGCCTCGCATTTTCTGGATCATGATATGACCGCCTTCCCGATTCCGAAATAGATACCGATATTTTATCATTCTCTTTCGCTTTTGTCAATAAATCCTCCGTGTTCACAAAAATTTCATATTTATGCGTTAAACTATACCGTACCGTCACGCGCTTTTCACAGAGAAGGCGTACGCTGAATAGGAAAATCCAAACAGGAAACGAGGTGTTTTTTCTTGATCGAGGTACGTAATCTGGTAAAGAACTACGGACCCCACAAGGCCGTCCGCGGGATCAGCTTCACCGTGGAGCCGGGGAAGATCTACGGATTCCTCGGGCCGAACGGCGCGGGCAAATCCACGACGATGAATATCATCACCGGCACTCTCGCGGCTACCTCCGGCACCGTCACCGTCAACGGGCACGACGTTTACGCGGAGCCGCTTGCCGCCAAGCGCTGCATCGGCTATCTGCCGGAGATCCCGCCGCTCTATCCGGATATGACGCCCGAGGAGTATCTTACCTTTGTCGGGCGGGCGAAGGGTCTTTCAGGCGCCGCGCTCGCCGGGCAGATCGAGACGGCGCTGGAGCGCACGGGGACGGGCGCGGTCCGCCGCCGCCTGATCAAAAACCTGTCAAAGGGCTACAAACAGCGCGTCGGCATCGCGCAGGCGATGCTCGGCGACCCGGAGATCATCATCCTCGACGAGCCGACCGTCGGCCTCGACCCCCTCCAGATCATCGAGATCCGCGACCTGATCAAATCTCTCGGAAAAACGCATACCGTCATCCTCTCGAGCCACATTCTCTCCGAGGTGAGCGAGGTCTGCGACCGCGTCATCATCATCGCGCACGGCAGGGTCGTCGCCAGCGACTCGCTCGACGCGCTGCGCGAGCGCTATACCTCCGAGTGTACCCTTGAGCTGCAGTTCGCCTGCCCGGAGGAGGAGACGAAGGAGCTTGCCGCCGTCCTCTCCCGCCTTGCCGACTCCCTGACGGAGACGACCGAGGACGCAAAGCTCACCAAGCTGTTCCTCTCCTACAACGGCAAGCGCGACATCCGCTCCGCCGTTTACGCGGAGGTGAAGAAGAGCGGTCTCCCGCTCCTTGCGATGATCCCGCACGTCAAGACCCTCGAGGATATCTTCCTCGATCTCACGGGCGGGGAGAACGGGGAAGAGGACGGGACCGCCGCCCCCGCCGCGCCTGAGCGGACGGAGGAGACGACCGGAGAGCCGGAGAAAGACAAGGACGGCGGGGACGACTACAAGCCCCTGTTCGGCTGAGAGGAGGAAAAACGATGGGTTCTGTCTATAAAAAGGAACTGCGTTCCTACTTCTGTAATATGCAGGGCGCGATCTTTGCCGCCTTCCTTCTCCTGATCGCGGGCATCATGACCGTCCTCTACAATTTCAAAGGTCTGTACCCTAACTTTGAGTACGCCCTTTCCGACACCGGCTTCATCTTCCTCCTGATCGTCCCGATCGTGACGATGCGCATCTTCTCGGAGGAGAAGAGGGCTAAGACCGATCAGCTCCTCTATTCGCTGCCGCTGAAGGTGACGGACGTCGTCTTCGGCAAGTATCTCGCCGCCGTGACGGTCTTCCTCGTCCCCGTCGGCGTGATGGCGCTCTACCCCCTGATCCTCTCGCTCTACGGCAAGGTCAACTTCGCCGCCTCCTACGGCGCGGTCTTCGGCTTTATCCTGCTCGGCTGCGCCCTGCTCGCGATCGGGATGTTCATCTCCACGCTCACCGAGAGCCAGGTCATCGCCGCCGTCATCAGCTTCGGCACGCTCCTGCTGCTCTATCTGATGAACGCCCTGACCTCCCTGATCCCGAACACCTCCGGCGCGTCGCTTATCGCCTTTTCGGCTGTCGCCGTCCTTTTCGGGCTGATCGTCTGGGGGATGACGAAGGACCGCTTCGCCGGTCTCGCCTCCGCCCTGCTCGCGGAGACCGTCCTGGTTTTCCTTTATTTCAGCTTCAAGGAGAGCTTCGCCGGTCTGTTTGCCAAAGTCCTGGAAAAACTCTCGGTCTTCGAGCGGTTCTCCGGCTTTGTGAACGGGATCTTCGATCTGACCGCGGTCGTCTATTACCTCTCGATCGTCGCCTTCTGCCTCTTCCTCTGCGTGCAGTCGGTCGAAAAGAAGAGATGGAGTTAAGGAGGTGCGAGAGATGAAAAACGAAAAGAAAATACAGAACGCCCGCGCCCTCCGCGCCGGCGGATACAGCGTCCTGATCACGGCGATCGTGCTGGCGGCGCTGATCTTCCTCAACCTGCTCGTCGCGGCGCTGCCCGCCTCCGTTACTAGGCTCGACGCCACGTCGTCCGGGCTCTTTACTCTCGACAAGCAGTCGGAGCAGATCCTCGGCGGCGTCTCGGAGGAGATCACCCTCTACCATATCTGCCAGAGCGGCAAGGAAAACAGTATGATCACCGAGCTGCTCGGCCGCTATACCGCCGCAAACGGGAAGATCACGGTCAGAACGGTCGACCCCGTCGTTTCCCCCTCCTTTGTGGCGAAGTACACCGACGAGGCGCTCGCCGACAACAGCGTCATCGTCGAGAGCGGCAAACGCTTCAAGGTCGTGCCTTATACCGATATGGTATATACCGACTACTCCGGCATGACGCAGGAGGATTATTACAACTATTATTATTACGGCGTCCAGCCGAAGGGGACGCAGGTCTTCGCGGGCGAGAACGCCCTGACCTCCGCCATCGACTTTGTCACCGTCCCGTCGGTGCCGAAGCTCTATATCCTGAACGGCCACGGGGAGGCGGCGCTTTCCACCGCGATGACGTCGTATATCCGGGACGAGAACATCGAGTACGAGACGGTGAGCCTGCTCACCGGCGCCGCAAACGGCCCCGATACCTTTGACGAGGGCCTCTCCGGCGTCTCCGTCAAGGTGCCGGAGGACGCTTCCTGCATCCTCCTCAACACCCCGACCTCCGACCTCTCGGACGCGGAGCTGACCGCCCTGCTCGACTATCTGAAAGCCGGCGGCACGCTCGTCGTCACCGCGGATTACAAGACCCCCGACCTGCCGAACGTCGTGCGGCTCGCAAACGCTCTCGGGCTGGAGATCCCCGGCAGCCTCGTCATCGAGACGGCGCAGGGCTATTACACCCAGCGCACCTACTGGCTGCTCCCGCGCGCGCAGTCCCACGGGATCACCGATCCCCTCCTTTCGGCGCAGAAGTACGTCCTCTTTGCCAACGCCCACGCGATGCGGGCGGCGGAGAGTGCGCCGGAGGGCGTGACGGTGACGCCGCTCTTCCTCACGAGCAGCGACGCCGTGGCAAAAAAAGAGACCTCCTTCCAGCTCGCTTCCTACGAGGAGGGAGATCTCCGCGGACAGTTCGTCACGGCGGCGGCGGTCACGGTCGGAGAGGGGAAGGCGGTATGGTTTTCCTCCCCGTACCTCACCGATTCCGGCGCCGATCAGATGACCAGCGGCGGCAACTCCGGCGCATTTCTGAACGCCCTCGGCTGGACCTGTGAAAAGCCGAGCAGCGTCACCGTCCGCACCATCGCGATGACCGTCGAGCCCCTTGTCGTCGCGGAGGGAGAGGCCAATCTCTGGATGGTCCTCCTCGCGATCCTCGTTCCCGTCGCGGCTCTCGGAGCCGGGCTCTTCGTTTGGGCAAGGAGGCGCCGCAGATAATGAAAAAAGGCGTAAAACTGATCGTCGCGGCGCTTGCGCTCGCCGCGCTTGCGGTCGCGTGGATCCTTGTAAACAAAAATCAGAGCGATCCCGCCCCGGAGGCGGAGACGACGGCGCCGACCCGCCTCCTGCAGGAGGGCGCCTCTCCGCTCGTCTCCCTCGCCTACACACGGGAGGGGGAGACCTGCTCGCTCCTCGCCCGGGACGGGACCTGGTACGCCGCGGAGGATGAAAAAATGCCCCTCGACCAGACCCTCGTGCAGGAGACCGTCTCCGCGCTCTCCTCGGTCACGGCGGCGCGCTTCGTCGTCGCGGACGGGGCGGGCTCCGCGGAGTACGGTCTGGACGAGCCGTCCGTCACCGTTACCCTCGGGTATGAAAACGGCTCCGCTCTCACCTACTTCCTCGGAGACAAAAACGTCCATACCTCCGAGTACTACTTCAATCTCAAAGGAGAGGGCGCGGTCTACACCGTCGCCGCCTCCCTCCGGGACGCCTGCACCCCCTCCTGCGAGGATCTGATCCGCGAGGATAAGATCGCGCAGATCCCGCAGGATAAGGTCACGGAGGTGAAAAGCGAAACGCCCCTCGGCACGGTCACCCTCACCCCCGTGACCCGGACGGAGACCTCCGTCGACGGAGAGGGGAAGGAGACGGAGGAGACCGTGACCGTCTACCGCCTCAAAAACGAAGCGGGCGCCGAGGAGGAGCTCGACGGGGAGACCGGCTCCGCGATCCTCGCGGGTCTCCTCTCGCCCACCGTCCTCTCCCGCGCCGATTACTTCCTGGAAGAGAGCGAGCTCGCCGCCTACGGGCTCGACGCGCCGGTCCGGATCACCGTTTCCTATACCGAGGAGCGCGCCGTGACGGCGGAGGGATCCTCCGGCGGGACCGTCTCCGAGACAAAGACCTATACCCTCGCCTTCGGCAGGGTCGCCGACGGGGAGGAGACGAAGACCTACCTCCGTCTGCCGGATTCCGATATGGCGTTTCTCGTCGACGTCAGCGCGTTCTCCCTCCTTTTCTGAACAAAACGGGCAAAAACCGCGCCACCCTCTTGCATTTTCCGCGGGGAAGGGGTACAATGGAAACAAGAAAAACGCATGGAGGCATTTATGGAGAATTTCGTGATCACGATCGGCAGGCTCTGCGGCAGCGGCGGCACCTTTGTCGGTCAGGCCCTGCAGAAAAAGCTGGGCATCGAACTCTATGACAAAAACCTGCTCCGTCTCGCGGCGGAGGACAGCGGCATTTCCGAGGAGCTGTTCGCAAACGCCGACGAAAAGCTGAAAAGCAGTCTCCTCTTCAAGATCTCCCGCCAGGTCTACAAGGGCGAGCTGATCCCCCCGGAGAGCGACAACTTCGTCTCCAACCGCAACCTCTTCAACTATCAGGCAAAGGTCCTCAAGGAGCTGGCGGAGCGCGAGTCCTTCGTCGTGATCGGGCGCTGCGCGGACTTTGTCCTCCGCGACTGCCCGGGGCTGGTCCGGGTCTTTGTCTGCGCGGAGCACGAGGACTGCGTCGCCTGCGAGGAAAAGCGCCTCTCCATCACCCGCAAGGCGGCGGAGCAGCGCATCGCCAAAATGAACAAGTACCGCTCCGAGTATTACCGCTACTACACCGGCCAGGTCTGGAACGACCCGCTCCACTACGATCTCTGCCTCAACACCTCCACGATGACCTATGAGCAGGCGGCGGATCTGATCGTCGAGCGGCTGAAGCAGATGGGCAGGATCTGACAAAAGAATAAGAAAAGGAGCCGGTCCGCTGTCAGCGGACCGGCTCCTTTTATGCCGGGATCAGTCGAGCTTCGACCAGTCGGGATAATGGTTGACGGAGGTGAGGCGGTCGAGGACGGTGAGGCGGAAGACGTTGACCCAGGAGACGAGCCAGTCGTTGAGATAGCCGGGGTTGGTCACGCAGTCCGCTCTGTGGCCCCAGCGCGCGTGATAGAACGCCTCGTTCTGGGAGCCGACCGGGCGCTTCATCCCGTGGTAGACGTTGTTCTCCTCGTCGGCGATGCACTGGGTGCAGTTGTACCAGCTCATGCGGGCGCGGTCGGCCCAGCGCTTGTCGCCGGTGTAGTCGGCGAGGCGGAGCCACTCGCAGCACATCAGCTCGCCCCACTGGTCGAGCGCGGGATGCTGGACCGAGACGCTCGTGCTCCCGGCGCTGTAATAGCCGTAGTGCGCGATGTCGGATTCAGGGCGGAAGGGAATGTCGTAGACGAACATCCAGGAGGCGAAGTAGTAGGACGCCTTTTCCGCGTATTCGAGGAAGCGCTTCTGCCCGGTGATCTCATAGAGGTCGAGTGCGGCGATGATGACGGGACCGGCGGTCTCCTTGTCGACGCAGGTGCAGTCGATGGCGCCCGCGGTGCAGGTGAACTCGTCAAGGTCGCGCTTCATGTAGAAGTCGAGGGATTTGACGGCGTAGGTGAGATACCGCTCGTCGCCCGTGATCCGGTAGCCGTCGCACAGCGCCATCGTGATAAAGGCGCCGACGGTCCCCTCCGCCTCCGCGCAGGTCCCGTCGAAGTCCCAGGCTTTGCCGAAGGCGTACTGCTCGCTGTAATGATCGCAGAAAAAGTCGAGCGTGCGGCGGGCAAAGGCGAGGTAATCGGGGCGCTCGATCCCGTTCTTTCGCAGCAGATCCCAGAGCTTGAGCATCTCGCACGCCGCCCAGCCGTTGTTGCAGGTCTCGGGGAGCCAGCCGTTTTTGTAGTCGACGTTGCTCGCCCAGGACTTGGAGTAGTCGCGGGGCTTGTAGTTCCAGTTGCGGCCCTCGGTGTACCACTCGTAGTGCGCGAGCAGGAGGCCGTTGTCGGACTGCTTTTCCAGCCACGCGTCGCACACGTCGAGCGCGGCGTCAAGCAGGTTCTTGTTGCCGGTGCGCAGGTATTCAAGCACCAGCATCCGGGCGTTCATGATGTTCTGACCGCACCAGCCCACCTCGTACCACAGCTTGAAGACGTTCGCCTTCGCGTCCCACCACAGGCCCCCGCCCTTGGGAAGCGTCACCCTGTTCAGCGGCGGCTCCGGAATCTCGAACTTCGTCTCCGCCTTCAGCACGGATTCCGGAAGGACATCTGGCAGGCCTTCGCCGTGGCGGTTACTTATCATGACATGAAAGAGGGGTGATACCATGCCGGACTTTATGTCCGAAGCATTGAAATATGCAAAGCGAGGCCTGGCCGTCATCCCGCTCCAGGGCAAAATCCCGCTGACGCAGCACGGCTCACACGATGCCAGCGCAGATCTGGAACAGGTCCGCAGCTGGTGGACGCAGTGGCCGAATGCGAACATCGGGATCGCCACCGGCAAGATTAATCAGCTGTATGTAATAGATGCCGATGAGGACGCGCAGAAGGGCAAATACGGGCTCACTTCCATAAAACAATGGGAGAGACGGAACGGCCAGCTGCCGCAGACCTGCACGGTCAGAACAGGCCGAGGAGGCCGGCATTACTATTACTTCGATAAAGAGGAGCATCCGAATGCCAACGACATAATCAACGATGTCGATATAAGGGGCGAGGGCGGTTACATTGTCGCCCCGCCATCGGTGCATCCGGATACCGGCGCAGCATACGAATGGGAAGGCCCATCACTCCTCGAACGCGGTATGGCACCTGCAAACGATGTTGTCCGGCACTTCTTAGGGAAAAGGAAAGAGAAAAGCCCGGACGAAGTGTTCCAGATCACAGACAAGATCCCGGACGGCAGGCGGACAACTTCCCTGATCTCGGCGCTGGGCAAATGCCTGGATATGGGGCTGAACCAGGAAGAGACCAGGGCAATGATTAAGATGATCAACGCCGGCCGCTGCGAGCATCCGCTGACCGACCGTGAGCTGGAGCGGGAAGTGTTCCCTGCCTTCACCCGCGGCTGGGTGGCAAAGCATTCGTTTCTGAAGGACATCGAAGACACTAGGATCCTGCCGGAGCCGGTGGATCTGG
>CACYYS010000069.1 GCA_902778725.1 uncultured Ruminococcus sp. | reverse complement strand
GTAAGAGGAAAGCCAAGATCCGGCCATGAAATCCGCGGTTTGTATCGATATTTCGAGCCAAGGCTGCGATCCGGCTTCGCTTAGCGCGTAAGATGAGGCAGGCAAACCTACAAGCAAGCAGAATGCAAGTAAAAAAGAGAAAAACGCACTTGCTCCTTTTATTTTTCTTCTTTTTTCAGGCGTTATTGGGCGAAACATAAATACAACTCCAACCATCCATATTTACCGGTTCCTATGGTATCGTATTTTTTGTCTTTTGTCAATCTTTGACAGAGAACACAGAAAACGGTTACACGCCGGGGCGGACAAGCACACGCATAGAATCGCCTCTTTTCTTTTTTTGTTTATCCTTTCCCGGCGGCATTGCTGAAACCGCCGGAGAGAAGACAAAGGGGGGGATTTATCCCTTCACTTATATAAACGTTTCAAAACGCAAAAATTCGTCAACTTTTCCCGAATGTTTACAAAAAGTTCACAAAGCGGCGAAAAAAGCTCCGGAGGGAGGCTGTTCGCCGGAGGCGAGCAGGGCAAACAGGGCGGGCGCGGTAAGAAGGACGCAGAAAATCTGTTTTACGGTACGATCTCCTTTTTTATTTTTCCCTTCACTCTATATAACGAACGAGGGGTCGATTTTTCAACCTGTTTTGGAAAAATTTTTCAAAATTTTTCAAAAATTTTTTTGAAGCCCGGAAAAAGCCCTCTCCGACCCGCCGGAGAAAGGGAAAGTGCGAGAGAAACGACAGAGAAAAAACTCCTTCCGTCGCGGCAAGCCGCGACACCTCCCTCGAGAGGGAGGCTATAAAGACTCCTTCCGCAGCAAAAGGGCTCTCAAACCGAAAAACGCCCTAACCTTATCGGGCGTTTTTTGACGCAAGGGAGGATATGAACGCGCTTACCCGAGCGAAAGGAAAAAGCCGGGCGATCCGTACCGCCCGGCTTTTGGAGAAGGAGTTGCTGTGATTACGCTTTCTTTGTTCCCTGCCCCTTCAAAAAGTCTTTTGCCTTCTTTTCTACAGAAAAGAAGGTTTCAGTCTCCGGTCGTGATCTTGACCCAGAGATCCTCGTAGTACTTGCGGATCGTGGGATCGAGATCCTTGAAGTAGTCGGCTTTGATCGAGGAGAGGTCCTCCGGATAGAGGTACTCGTTGCCGGCGAGGGAGTAATCGGGGTTTTCCGTGACGCCGGTATTGGGGGAAGCGTAGCAGATCGTCTCGGCGTTTGCGAGGGCGACCTCCGGCTCGAGCATAAAGTTGATGAACATCTTGGCGGCTTCCGCGTTGCGGGTGTTGGCGGGGATGCACATCGAGTCGACAAAGATATTCACGCCCTCTTTGGGATAGACGAAGCCGAGATCGGGGTTGATCTCCTGCATCGTGAGGAAGTCTCCGGCGTAATAGGGCGCGAGGATGGCGTTTCCGTCCTCCATCTTGTTGAAGACCTCGTCCATCACGTAGCCCTGCAGCAGGGGCTTCTGCTCCGTCAGTTTTTCGGCGGCCTTGTCCCAGTCCGCCTTGTCGGTGCTGTTGAAGTCCACGCCGACCAGCGCCTGCGCGATGCCGAAGGAGTCGCGGGAGTTATTGAACATCAGGATCTCGCCCTTATAGGTCTCGTCCCAGAGGGCGGCCCAGCTGGTGGGCGCTTCCTTGACCTCTTTGGTGTTATAGATCAGGCCGACCATGCCGACGTTGTAGGGGACGGAATACTTGTTTTCCGGGTCGAAATAGAGGTCTTTGTACTGGCTGTCGATATAGGAATAGTTGGAGAGCTCCTTTGCGGGGTCGAAGGAGAGGAGCATCCCCTCGGAGATCAGCCGTTCGATCATATAGTCGGAGGGGATGATCACGTCGTAGGTGACGGAGCCGCTCTTGAGCTTGGAGTACATGACCTCGTTGCTCTCGTAGGTGGTGTAGTTGACCTTGATGCCGGTGAGCTTTTCAAAGGCTTTTTCCACGTAGAGGGAGCCTTCCGCTCCCTCGGAGATATACTCCGCCCAGTTGTAGACGTTGAGGGTGGTGCCGGCAAGATCGCGGGTGTAGGTGCCCTTGAGATCCTCCACGTCGACGACCGCCTTGCTGCAGGAGAGGAGCGCGGGTGCGAGGGAGAGGACGAGAAGAGCGACAAGGAGCAGAGAGAGAGTTTTTTTCATTTTTATTTTCCTTCCTTTTTTGTATCGCTGCGGCTGAGGATCGCGTTATAGACGATCAGGAGCGCAAGGATCGCAACAAGAATGATGCTGTACAGGGCGTAGATGTTCGGCTTGACCGTCTTTTTCACAAGCGAGTAGATATAGACGGGGAGGGTGACGAAATCGTTGCCCGAGGTGTAGTAGCTGATGACAAAATCGTCAAACGAGAGGGTGAACGCCATCAGCATGCCCGCGAGGATCCCGGAGGTGATCTGCGGCATCGTGACCTTGAAAAACGCCTTTTGCGGGGTGCAGCCGAGATCGAGCGCCGCCTCGTAGAGGGCGGGGTCGGACTGGCGGAGCTTGGGGAGGACGTTTAAGATCACGTAGGGGATATTGAAGGTGACGTGCGAGATCAGGAGGGTGTAGAAGTTTGTCGCGTTGACGGCGCCGAAGACCCCCGCCGCAAAGACGAAGAGGAGCATCATCGAGACGCCGGTGACGATATCGGGGTTCATCAGCGGGATGTTGTTGACCGTGAGGATCGCGCCGGAGAGAAACCCCTTTTTCAGCCGGTAGAGGCCGATCGCCGCGACCGTGCCGATCAGGGTGGCGATCACCGCAGAGAGGACGGCGAGCAGCAGCGAGTTGCGCATCGCCTCCATCAGCACGCCGCCGCCGGAAAACAGCTCCCGGTACCAGCGCAGGGAAAAACCGGAGAAGACCGAGGTGCTCTTGCCCGCGTTGAAGGAGAAAAAGATCATCACGAGCAGCGGGGCGTAGAGGAAAAAGTACACGAGGAAGGTAACGATCCTGCCAAACGCTTTCATACGACCATCCCTCCTCCGTCTTCATCCGAGAAGCGGTTCATCACAAAGGTGCAGACGAGGATGATGACCATCAGCACCAGCGACATCGCGGCGCCGACGTTCAGTCCGCCGCTGCCCCACTGATCCTTGATCTTCGACTCGATCAGGTCGCCGACCAGCTTGATCATGCCGTTGCTCATCTTCTGGGAGATATAGAAGGTGGAGATCGAGGGGACGAAGACCATGATCAGCCCGGAGATGACGCCGGGGACCGAGAGCGGCAGGATCAGCCGGCAGAGCTTCTGGAAGCCGTTGCAGCCGAGGTCGTCCGCCGCCTCGAGCAGCGAGACGTCGATCTTGCTCATCACGGTGTAGATCGGCAGGATCATATACGGCAGGTAGTTGTAGACCATGCCGAGGATCACGGCGCCGGGGGTGCCGAGCATCGTCGCCTGCCCGAGACCGAAAAAGGCGAAGACCTTGTTGATGATGCCGTTGTTCTCGAGGATCTGCTGCCAGGAATAGGTGCGGACGAGCATATTCATCCACATCGGCAGCATAATGAGCAGCATCTGGATCCGCTGGGACTTGGCGCCCGAACGGCTGAGCACGTAAGCGAAGGGGTAGGCGATGACAAGGGAGATCGCCGTGGCGGCAAAGGAATAGAGGAAGGAGAGGAGCATCGCGTGCCGGGAGCTGGGACTCCAGACCTGGCGCAGGTTCTCCAGCGTGAAGCCGCCGGAGCGGATCTCGAGGGTGGCGCGGGTGAACTCCGCCTCGGAGAGGGCGACGCCGTACCGTTCGGCGGCCTTTTCCTTCGCCTCCTCCAGCGTGAGGGCCTCTTCCCCCTCGCCGGCGGGCAGCTCGCAGGAATACTCCTGTCCGCCCGCGGAAAAGGAGATCGCGTAATAGCTCGCCGTCTCGGAGAAGGCGTAAAAAACGACCATCAGGATCGGAACGACGATAAAAATGACCGACCAGAGCAGATAAGGGGCGTTGAGGAGCTTGACGCCGAGGGAGGTCCTTTCCCTGCGCGCGGCGAGGGAGGGCGCTTTCCCGCCCTGCGCGGCGCCGGTCAATTCTCCGCCTCCCCGTCGGAGGGCAGCTCGTTTGCGGCGTTTTCCTCGTCCATCTCGTCGCTGAAGGTGCTGTAATCCCCGAACATACCGGAAAACTCCGATTTTTTCATCACGTGGATGGCGTCCGGCTCGATATAGAGCCCGATGTTCTCGCCCGCCGCCACAAAGTCGGTGGACTGGATCATCCATTTGAAGCCGTCGATATCGACGATGATCTCGTAATGCACGCCCTTGAAGGTCACGGCGGTGACGGTGCCGCGGAGCATCCCCCGCTCGGGCGGGACGACGTCCACGTCCTCCGGGCGGATCACGATATCGACCGGCTCGTTTGGAGCGAAGCCGGCGTCGAGACAGTCAAAATTCGTACGGGCGAAGCGGCAGCGCCGGTCCGCGAGCATCACGCCGTCGAGGATGTTCGACTCGCCGATAAAATCGGCGACAAAGGCGTTCTGCGGCTCGTTGTAGATATCGATGGGGGAGCCGATCTGCTGGATGCGGCCGTTCGCCATCACGACGACGGTGTCCGACATCGAGAGCGCCTCCTCCTGGTCGTGCGTGACAAAGATGAAGGTGATCCCCGTCTCCCGCTGGATGCGCCGCAGCTCCACCTGCATATCCTTGCGGAGCTTGGCGTCGAGCGCGGCGAGCGGCTCGTCGAGGAGCAGGCACTTCGGCCGGGAGATCAGCGCGCGCGCGATCGCCACCCGCTGCTGCTGCCCGCCGGAGAGCTTGTCGATCCCGCGTTTGGCAAAGCTCTCGAGCCGGACGAGCTCGAGCATCTCGCGGACCCGCTTCTCCACCTCCGCCTTCGGCGTCTTGCGGAGGCGCAGAGCAAACGCCACGTTCTCAAACACGTTCAGATGCGGAAAGAGAGCGTAGCGCTGAAAAACGGTATTGACCGGGCGTTTGTAGGGCGGGACCTCGCTCACCTCCTGCCCGTTGAAATAAACGTTCCCCTCGTCGGGCGTGACAAAACCCGCGATGATCCGCAGGGTCGTGGTCTTCCCGCAGCCGGAGGGTCCGAGCAGAGTGATGAATTCCTTGTCGTGGATATCCAGATCGATGTTGTCGAGGACCTTTTCCCCGTCGTAGATCTTGGAGATCCCGCGCAGTTCGATAAAGCGTTCCATCTGATTCAAAGACAGGCCCGAAGGGGGGGCCAACCTCCCGAAAAAGATACCGGCCGGCCAGCCGGCGAAACGCAAAAAACGTTCTGTCGCCTATTCTATCAAACTCTTCGACAAATTGCAATATATTTTTGAAATTTCTTTGAAAATTCGGAGAAATTCGGAAAATTTCAGCCAGGCGGCGGAAAAAAACGGCAAATCCGCCGAAAATCTCCGGAATTCTCCGAAATCCTCCGTTATCCTCTGCCGTCCCCGGCCGCCGCGGAAAGCGAGCGCGAGAGGAAAAAAAGAGAGAGGAAGAGCGGATAGAACCCCGCCCGTCCCGAGGCGAACAAAAACGCCGAAAAAGCGGTGAAAAGGACGGACGCGACCGTCTGCGCCGCCGTTACCGCCCGCCACGCCGTGTCCGGCAGCACCCCGCAGAGGCCGAGGCAGGCGGCGAGCGCCGCCGAGCCGTCCAGCGCCGGCAGCGGCAGGAGGTTGAAGAGCGCGAGCCCGAGCGAAAACAGGAGAAAACAGAAGAGAAAGTCGCTCTGCGGCCGCGCCCGCAGCAAAAGGAACGCCGCCGGAACGCAAAACAGGTTGGCCCCCGCCCCGGCGAGCGCGATGAAAAGCTCCTCCCGGTAGGAGCAGAGTCGCCCGGAGGGCGTAAGCAGCAGACCGAAGGGAAAAAGATTCCCGCGCGCCCGCACCCGCTGCCCGCAGAGCGCGAGCGCGAGCAGATGTCCCCCCTCGTGCAGCAGCACCCCGAAAAGGAGCGAGAGTGAGCAGTAAGGCGGCTCCCCGGTGAAGAGGAAAAACGCCAGCACCGATACGGCGGAGGTCCCCAGCACCGAGAAAAACCGCCGCCGCGCGCTCCTCCTCCCCTCCGCCGCGGGGACCGCCGTCATCGCCCGAGCCAGAGCGCCGGGTCGACCGGCTCGCCGTCCCGCCGCAGCTCAAAGTGCAGATGCGCTCCCGTCACCCGTCCGCTCGCCCCCGTCAGGGCGACCGGATCCCCCATCTTTACCTCCTCTCCCGCCCCCACCAGCACGGCGGAAAGATGCGCGTAAAGCGAGGTCAGCCCCCGCTCGTGGTCGATCAGGAGATAGGTCCCGTACGCGTCGCTCACCCCGGCGGTCCGCACCCGCCCGTCCGCAAAGGCGCGCGCCTCCGTCCCCGTCACCACAGGCAGATCGTACCCGCCGTGGAACTCGTACCGATTTTCCGATATCCCGTCCCAGAGCGGATCCTGCCGGTAGGAAAAGCCCGAGATCACCTTCGCCTCCACCGGCAGCATACAGGCAAGCGGCTCCTCCCGCGCCGCAAGCGAGGCGAGATACTCCTCCGCGTCCGCCGCGCCGAACACCGCGAAAGCCCCTTCTCCGCCGTCTTCTCCCTCCGGCGCCTCCCCCTTCGGCTCCGCCGAGACTGCGCGCGCCTCCTCCGGCCAGAGGAGCGCTGAGACCGCCCGGGACTCCGAGAGCGCTTCCCGCGCCGACGAGACCGCGCGCGCCATCTCCCCCTCCCCCGCCGCGTATATCCCCCCGCGCGCCGCCAGCGCCGCGAGAAAGATCACAAGAGAGAAAAAGACCGCCGCGAGAAACACGTCCCCCCGGCGGCACGCAAACAGCAGTCTTCGCACCGCGCTCTCCTCCGCCGCGCCCGCCCCCGCGCCGCTCGCGTCCGTTCCGCCGGCGGCCGCCGCGCCGCGCGTTTTTTCTTCGGTTTTCCCTTTTTCCGCCGATCCGCCATGACGTCCGCCGCTCTCCGCGCTCCAGCCGAAAGACCATCCGCTCCCTCTTTTCATCGCTCCGATCCGCTCCTTTCTTTTTCTCCTTTTATTCTATGTCCGCCCCCGCCGTGGTAGTACCGTACTTTTCTGAAGAAAAGTAGGCAAAAGACTTTTTAAATGACGCAGGGATCAGGGAAAGCGTATTCAAAGACGCTCCTTCTCCAAAAGCCGGGCGGTACGGATGCCCGGCTTTTTCCTTTTGCGCAATATAGCGCGTTCATTTCCTCCCTCGGATCAAAAAACGCCCGATACGCCCCGGGCGTTTTTCGGATTGTGCGTTGTTTTGTAGGGAGGGAACCGCCGCGGGGCGTTAGCCGCGCGGCATCAAATTCCGCCGCTTGCCTCTGGCGAGCGGCATCAAATACCGCCGCGGAAAGAGTCCCCGTTAGCCTCCCTCCTGAGGGAGGTGTCGCGGCTTGCCGCGACGGAAGGAGTTTAATTAGCCTCCCCCTCCCCGAGGTCGCCTCTCCCGTTTGGCTCCCTTGTGTAAAGGGAGCTGTCAGCGGAGCTGACTGAGGGATTGTAAAAGAAGAAAAACACCGTTTTGTCAAATCGGGCAGCGGTCGAAACACAATCCCTCCACCGCAAAGCGGTCCCCCTCCCTTTACACAAGGGAGGCATAGGCGCGAACACCCTGCGCAGAGAGAACGGAGCAAGGCGGAAGGAGTTAAATTTGCCTCTCTCCGGGAGGGGAACCGCTTGCGGTGGAAAGAGTCTTGATAGCCTCCCTCCTGAGGGAGGTGGCGCGGCTTGCCGCGACGGAAGGAGTTTCTCCTCTCTGTCGTTTCTCCTGTATTTCTCCCTCCTCCCCTGACTCCTTCAGTCGCCTACGGCGCCAGCGGGCCCGGTGGGGTCCCCGGAAAAATCCGTAAGGATTTTTGGGGGATCGGGCCACGGGGAGGGAGCCTTTCGGGACGGGGGACCGCTTGCGGTGGAAGGAGTTTTCGTCTCCCTGTCTTTTCTCCGGCGCGTTTTCTTTTTTCAACCCTTCACCCGCACGCGGAACAATGCTCCCTGTCGCGCGCTTTTTGTCATTATTTGGAAAATATGATAATAATTATCTAAATTACCTAAAATTAGTAAATTCGATTTGTGAAACATTTTTCGGCAGAGGGATTGCAAATCTCTGTAAAATATGGTAAAATTTGGATAACAAAGAAATGATTTTACGGAGAAAAAGCTATGGACTACACATCAAAAGTTCTGATCGCGGATGCGGACAGCGAACAAAGACGGATCCTGAAGGATGCGCTCGCAGCGGCGGGGATCTT
The DNA here is from genome assembly GCA_902778725.1 of uncultured Ruminococcus sp. GTDB lineage: Bacteria > Bacillota > Clostridia > Oscillospirales > CAG-272 > RUG12395. The sequence continues at coordinate 1,196 of CACYYS010000069.1, read as the reverse complement.
CTGCGTGGAGGAGGCGGCGGACGGGCTGGACGCGCTCGCCCGTCTCCGGAACACCCCTTTCGCCGCCGCCGTCGTCGACGCTTGGCTGCCGGGGCTCGACGGCGTAGGGCTCCTGCGCAAGATAAAAGCCGACGCAAAACCGGGAGACAAGACTCCTTACTTCCTCTGTACCGTCCGCTCCGCCGGCGCGCGGATGCTGGAGGAAGCCTCCGCCGCGGGCGCCGAAATGTGCCTCCCGAAGCCCTACAGCGCCGAAAGTCTCGCAGCCCACCTCGCCTCCGTCATCGACCGCCGCTCCCGCCCCGCGCCCGACCGTCCCTCCTCCCTGCCAAACGAGCCGGACGACCTTGAAGCCCAGGTCACCAAGATCATCCACCAGATCGGCGTCCCCGCCCATATCAAGGGCTACCAGTACCTGCGCACCGCCATCCTGATGACCGTCCGCGACAGCGCCATCATCGACTCCGTTACCAAAGTCCTCTACCCCCGCGTCGCCAAAAAGTACGCCACGACCACCTCCCGCGTCGAACGCGCCATCCGCCACGCCATCGAGGTCGCCTGGGACCGCGGCGACGTGGATACCCTCAACTCTTTTTTCGGCTATACCGTCCAGATCGGCCGCGGAAAACCGACCAACTCCGAGTTCATCGCCCTTATCGCCGACAACCTCCGCCTGCGCAATAAACTGTTTTAAGCTTCTTTTCTGAAGAAAACCTTCTTTTCTGAAGAAAAGAAGGCAAAAGACTTTTTGAAGGGACAGGGAAAAGAGAAAGCGTATTCAAAGAAGCTCCTTCCCCCAAAAGCCGGTCCGTTACGGAATGGACCGGCTTTTTGTTTGGGCAAAAGAAACGACAAAAAAACGAAACTCCTTCCGTCGCGGCAAGCCGCGACACCGGCCCGGCGGGGTCCCCGGAAAGGTCCGGAGGACCTTATGGGGATTCGGGCCCTCGGGGAGGGAGGCTAACGAAAGATCCTTCCGCTGAGGGACGCTCAAACCGAAAAACGCCCGGGCCGTATCGGGCGTTTTTTGATCCGAGAGAGGATATGAACTCGCTCTATCGAGCGAAAGAAAAAAGCCGCCCATTCGCCGAGTGTTTGTAAGGACACTCGGCGAATGATGTGTTCCGCCGCCGCGGAACATGATGCGCCCTGCGGGCATGATGCGAGGCTTCGCCTCATGATGTGCGCTTCGCGCA
>CACYYS010000068.1 GCA_902778725.1 uncultured Ruminococcus sp. | reverse complement strand
GAAAAGACTTTTTGAAAAGGGGAAAAAATCAGAGTCAGCGGACTCAAAGCAAACCAAATACAAAAGCCGGTCCGTTACGGAATGGACCGGCTTTTTGTTGTGCGCGGGAAAGCGCGTACACGGCGGATCAAATCCCCTGCACGCAAAAACCGGCGCGGACTCAAATCAGAACGCGATCCGGCGCGCCAGGCGACAGGCCGCCTCCGCGCCTGCCAAGCGGGAAAAGGCTCCCTCCCGAGGGCCCGATCCCCCGTCCCGAAAGGCTCCCTCTCGAGGGCCCGATCCCCTGTCCCGAATGGCTCCATCTCGAGGGCCCGATCCCCCAAAAATCCTTACGGATTTTTCCGGGGACCCCACCGGGCCCGCTGTCGCCGTAGGCGACTGAAGGAGTCAGGGAAGGGGAGAAAAGCGCGGGAGAAAAGACAGGGAGACGAAACTCCTTCCGTCTCGCTCCGCGAGCCACCGGCCCGAAAGGCTCCCTCCCCGAGGCCGTCTCTCCCGTTTGGCTCCCTTGTGTAAAGGGAACTGTCAGCGGAGCTGACTGAGGGATTGTAAAAGAGAAAAAATGCCTCTTTCCGATTGGGCGTGCCCATCCGACAATCCCTCCACCGCAAGCGATCCCCCTCCCTTTACACAAGGGAGGCATAGGCGCGAACATCCTGCGCAGAGGGAAGGGAGCAAAGCGGCGGGAGGTAAACCCCCGCCCTACGGAAGAAGAACGGATGGAAGAAGGCTCCCTCTTGAGGGAGCTGGCGCCCGCAGGGCGACTGAAGGAGTCAGGGGAGGAGAGAAAAACGCGGGAGAAAAGACAGGGAGACGAAACTCCTTCCGTCTCGCTCCGCGAGCCACCTCCCTCAAGAGGGAGGCTAACGGGGACTCATTCCGCGGCGAGGTTTTTATGCCGCGCGTCTTCGCCCCGCGGCGGTTCCCGCCCTACACAAAAAGCGCACAATCCGAAAAACGCCCTGTTCGTATCGGGCGTTTTTCGACCCGAGGGAGGAAATGAACGCGCTCTCCCGAGCGAAAGGAAAAAGCCGGGCATCCGTACCGCCCGGCTTTTGAGGAAGGAGTCGCTTTGATCGCGCTTTTTTTGATCCCTGCCCCTTCAAAAAGTCTTTTGCCTTCTTTTCTGCAGAAAAGAAGGTTGACTTCCTGTGGGGAAAAGGCTATAATCGTCCCATACGGAGGCGTTTATGCTGAAAAAATTTCTTGCCTATTACAAACCGCACAAAAAGATGATCACGCTGGACATGGCGGCGTCGATGCTGATCTCGCTTATCGGGCTGATCTACCCGATCGTGACGCGGCGGATGCTGGGGACGCTGATCCCGGAGCGGGACTACCGGGGGATCCTCATCGCGGGCGGGATCGTGCTCGCGCTCTATCTTTGCCGGTATTTTTTGCAGTATTTTGTCCAGTATTACGGGCACATGATCGGCGTGCAGATGCAGGCGCAGATGCGGCGGGAGCTCTTTTCCCATCTGGAGCGGATGCCGTTTTCCTTTTTTGACAGTCACGAGACGGGGCGGATCATGTCGCGCCTGACCTCGGATCTGTTTGATATCAGCGAGCTTGCCCATCACGGGCCGGAGAACGTGCTGATCGGCTCGGTGATGCTGATCGGATCCTTCCTCTATCTTGCGACGATCGACTTTGCCCTTACGCTGATCGTCTTCTGTTCTCTGCCCGTTCTGCTCGCGGTGGCGATCCGGGCGCGGCGCGAGATGCACGACGCGTTTGCGGAGCGGCGGGTGACGACGGCGCAGATCAACGCGGCGATCGAGAGCAGCGTGACGGGGGTGCGGGTGACCAAGGCCTTCACCAACGCAAAAAAAGAGGAGGAAAAATTCGAGCGCGGGAATCTCGCGTTTGTGGAGGCGTGCCGCAAGGCGTACCGGGCGATGGCGCGGTTCCACGCGGGGACGTCGTTTATCACCGATCTTTTCAACGTGATCATCCTGATCGCCGGGGGTCTGTTCCTTTACGCGGACCGGATCGACTTTGCGGAGTATTCGGCGTTCATCGTCTCGGTCAATCTTTTCATCAGTCCGATCAACACGCTGATCAACTTCACCGAGAACTTCCAGAACGGAGCGTCCGGATTTGAGCGGTACGTGGAGATCATGGAGCAGCCGGAGGAGGAGGACGAGCCGGGCGCCGAGCCGCTCGGACGGGCGGAAGGGCGGATCGAGCTCTGCGACGTCAGCTTCCGGTACGAGAGCTCGGGCGAGGTGCTGCGGCACGTCTCCCTCACCGTGGAGCGGGGGAAAACGCTGGCGCTGGTCGGCTCCTCCGGCGGCGGGAAGACGACGATCTGCCATCTGATCCCTGCCTTTTATCCGCTTGAGAGCGGAGACATCCGGATCGACGGGCGCAGCATCCGCACGCTGACCAAGGAGAGCCTGCGCCAAAACATCGGCATCGTCCAGCAGGACGTGTTCCTGTTCGGCGGGACGATCCGGGACAATATCCTCTACGGCTGCCCGGACGCCGGGGAGGAGAGGATGATCGAAGCGGCGAAGAACGCGAACATCCACGACTGGGTGATGACGCTGAAGGACGGGTACGACACCGAGATCGGCGAGCGGGGAGTGAAGCTCTCGGGCGGGCAGAAGCAGCGCATCAGCATTGCGCGGGTCTTCCTCAAGGATCCGGCGATCCTGATCCTCGACGAGGCGACCTCCGCGCTGGACAACACCACCGAGATCCAGATCCAGCGGGCGCTCGACCGGCTCTGCGTGGGGCGGACGACCGTGGTCGTGGCGCACCGTCTCTCCACGATCCGCCGCGCGGACGAGATCGCGGTGATCGACGGGGGAGAGGTCGCGGAGCGCGGCACGCACGAGGAGCTTCTGGCCCGCGGCGGCATCTACGCGAGCCTTTACGCCCTTCAGTTCCGGGAATAAAAGAGGCAAAAGCGGAGCCCGCGCGGCTCCGTTTTTTCTTTGTTTTTTCAAAAAAAAGTCTTGTATTGACAGGCCGTTGGCGTTATAATGAAAACAGAACAACAGGGGTCTTCCCTGAAGAAAGGAAAAAAAGTATGAAAAAGACACTGGCGCTTTTCCTTTGCGCGGTACTGATGCTTTCGCTTCTTCCCGCCGCCGCGCTTTCCGCTGTCGCGGAAGAGGGCGCGAAGATCGAAGTTCCCGAGCGTCCGACTCTCACCTCCGAAAAGGTGATCTATCAGGGCTTCAACAACGGCAATGACGCCAACGACGGTCTCACCAAGAACACGGCGAAGAAGACCTTCGGTTATGAAAACGGCAGCGGCATCTCCTCGCTGCTCACCGAGGGCGGCAAGGTCATCGCCGTCACCAAGTGCTACATTGGCAAGATTCAAGTCGGCGGCGTTGACACGAGCTACACCTTCCCGGCGTTTAACGGCAACACCGTTCTCTTCACCGCAAAGGACACGGACGGCACCTCCTACATTGGCAACAACGCTGACAGCGGAAAGGGTCAGTACGGTCACTTCATGATCGAACCGACCTTCAACTTCCAGGTTCCCGGCAACGTGATCCTGCGCGAGATCGGACTTCTTGACCGGACCCCCACAACAAAGGAACACGCTTCCAACTGGCGCGTTATGGAAGGCGGCAAGCTGGTCGTTGAGGACACCGTCCTCTTCCGCGGCGCGGCGAACTGCTATGCGGCGCCCGGCCTGATCGTGGACGAAGGCGGCTACGCTTACCTCGATACCCTCGGCTTCCTCACCTACGCCGGCAAGGGCACCATCATCCTGAACAACGCCCTGGTCGACCAGATCGACGAAAACACCTTTGCGGAGTTCGAGGGCATCGTCGCGGACGAGGACGGCAACGTGCTTTTCGGCACCGTGCCCGTTGCGGATGAGCATTGGACCGCGGAGCTTTCCAGACCGATTATCACGGTAACGACGGACAAAAAGAGCTACGACTATTACAACAAGCTAACGCTCACGATCACGATCACAAACCCGGACGGAATCTCCGACTGGTGGCCGGCGAGCCTGCCCGGCTGGCACGAACCCGACGGCTGGCTTGGGGGCGACTCTTTCCGCTTTGAGTTTGACGGCGAGGACGGCAAGAGCTCTGTGTCCGGAGCCTATACGGTCGACAGCGTTTCCGATTACGGCATGACGGTCACGCTGACGGATCTCTTTTCCAACAGCGATCTTCCGGCCTGCGAGGGCGAGCTCGTCGTTGAGATGCCGCTGTTTAACAATACGGATACGTGCCTGTACGGGACCGCCGCGATCGCCTACACCGGCGAGTTCGTCCCCTGCGAGGGCGAGCATACCATGGGCGAGTGGCAGTTCGGTTTCGGCGACGACTGGGAGGAAGGCCACGAGAGGATCTGCGAGATCTGCGGATACAAAGAGTTTGTCGCCGAGGAATGCACGCCGGCGGATAAGCCGGTCATCGACGAGATCTACGACTGGTCCGGGGACGAGCCCGTCAAAACGCCCTGCTGGCACGAGCGGACCGTGTGTACGGTCTGCGGCCGGACCATCGAGGATATCCCCCATCACCCGAACGAGCGGGTCAAAGAACAGAAAGAATATATCTCCGTCTGGGACGAGGAGAAGGAAGATTACGTCGATACGTCCTGCTACATGCCCATGACCGTCTGCGAGGATTGCGGAGAGGTGCTGGAGAAGGGCGAGAACGTCCATCCGAACGGGAAGACCGTTGAGAAAACGCAACACTTCCAGAAGTGGGACGAAGCGGCCGGGGAGTGGGTCGATTCCGCCTGCACCTTCACGGATATCTGCTGCGCCGAGTGCGGCGAGGTGCTGGAGAAGGGCGAGGACGTCCATCCGAACGGGAAGACCACCGAGGTAAAGGAACCCATCGGGAAGTTGGATGAAGAGACCGGGGACTTTGTTGAGACCGCCTGCACCCGGATGGTGACCTACTGCGACGACTGCGGCCAGCAGATCGAGATCGGGGAGGCGACGCACACCTCGCTCACGACCCGGACGAGAGAGAGCGTGGCGGAGGAGCCTACCTGCAATTTGATCGGGGTCAAGTCGCACGCGACGATCACCGAATGCACCGAGTGCGGAGAGCTCGTCGAGGTCGATATGACCATGGCGTTTTCGGAGCCGCTCGGTCACGATCTCAAGGACGGCGTCTGCACCCGCTGCGGGAAAGCGCCGGCGTATAACGCAACGCTGACGGCGGACAAGACGAGCATTGACGACGGGGAAACGCTGACGGCGGTCTACACCCTCACCAATCCGGACGGGACTCCGGTGGCAGGGAAGAAGATCGCGCTGGCCTATCCGCTCACAACGGAGGAGACCTCCGCCTGGCTGTACCGGCAGGAGGAGGCAGTCACGGATGAGAACGGGAAGGTGACCGTTGAGATCAAGCTCTCCCGTGAGGACGGGATCGAGCCGGGCAAAAAGATCCTTCTGGTCATGGATCCGGAGGAGCCACGCAGCGACGACGTGAACGCATGGACCACCTTCTTCTTCGGAGCGGCCGAGAGTCAGGAGCCCGCGCCGACGGATACGCAGCCCGCGCCCCCGACCGGGGACGGCAGCGCCCTTTTCCTGGCGCTCGCAGGTCTCAGCCTCGCGGCCGCCGCGTTCCTTGCGATCAAACGCAAAGAGAGAGTCTGAAAAACAGAAAAAGACAGAGCCCGCGGATTTTTCCGCGGGCTCGTTTTCTTTTTCCGGTCTTCAGTTTACCGGGTCGCGGTAGGGGGTGCCGTCTACCCCCTGTTCCCGCAGAGAAGCGACTTTTCTGTCAAGGAGCTTTTTGAAGAAGGAACGGAAAAACCGCTTTTCCCCGAAAAGTCTGACGAGAGACGGGCTCACGGCGTAATAGAGACGGATGAACAGCCTGCCGCGCCGTGTCGCGGCGAGGGAGAGGTCCCGATAGCGGCGGAGCACCCAAACCTCCGGGCAGTCATAGGAGCCGTAGACGCAGGTCGCCACATAGCAGCCGCTCTTCTTTTTTTGCGGAGCGCCGGATGTGGCGGGAGAGGGGAGATCCGGCTGCTGCGGCTCGGAGGGCTGCTCGGCGGAGTGGCGTTTGCGCACCGTCGGAGCGGCGAGCGTCTCGGTGATCTTTTTTCGGATATATTCCGGATTGACGCCGTAGGAGGTCCAAAGGCGCAGGAGCGGGAGTCCCGCTTCCTCGAGGATATTCAGCACCTTTTCATCGCGCGCGCGCCGCTGCTTTTCCAAGTGGGTCTGGTCGTTGATCTCGACCGCGATCTTCGGAGCGTAGAGGTCGTCGGTGATCAGGAAGTCGATATTCCGGAAAAGCTCGTTGTGATAGCGGGCGTCGTCTGTCCGGTCGATGAAGGAGGCGAGGTTGATCTGCGGGAAGACGTGGTAGTTTTCCGGCACGCCCGCCTTCAAAGCCTGGAAAAACTCCTGTTCGGAGCGCGAGATCAGCGTTTTGCGCGGCTCGTAAAGATATTTTTCGCCGCTTTCGGTCTCCGGTTCCGGACAGGGCGCGTCCGTGCCGTGCCACTGTCCGCATCTCTCGCACTTGACGACAAGTCCTTTTTCTTTTTTTGCGTTGCAGCTTTTGCAGAGAGGGTATCTTCCGCTTTCCGCGCCGCATACCTTGCATTTCATAGTATTGTCTCCTGATCAATGTTGTAAACAAAGGAGAGGATAGCACATTTGCCGGGGGAAATCAACCGTTTCCGCTCACCGCGGCTCAAAGAGGACGTGCCGGGAGGGAGCGCCGGTTTCGTCTGCGACCGAGAAGTCGTAGAGCGTGACGCCCTGCATCCGGGAGAACTCGGTGAGCGAGACGGGGCGCTGCCCGGTGATCGAGCCGTTTTCGTCCCGGACGGGGAGGGACCGCTGCACAAAGTCGCCGACGGCGCGCACGCCGCCTGTGAGAGAGGTCGGCTTGAGATAGAGGATCGCGTCCGGGGAGAGAGTGTCGGTGATCAGGATCGCGGCGGAAGCGCCGTAAGCTTCAAGCGTGGCGCCCCGGTCGACGAGGAGCCGCGCGGCGCCGCCCTCGGCGTTGAGCCGGATGCCGACGCCGTCGGGCGCGGCGTTCTCCCCGTTCACCGTCAGGCTGCCGGAGCCGCGGATCCACACGGAGCCGCTGTGCCCGGCGCCCCAGACCTGGAGCTGATCCAGCCGGTTTTCTCCGATCAGCTCGATCGTAAAGGCGTTGCCCATCAGGTTGACGTCGAGGACCGGACCGGTGAAGTTCTCGAGCGTCAGGGTGTTGCGGTCCTCATCGTAGCGGGCGCCCGGCACCGTCGTGAGCGAGCCGCCCATCTTTTTCCACGCTTCCCCGATCACAAGATAGGAAGCGTCGCTCTGCCCCGCGCCATAGAAGCGGACGTACTCCTCGGAGCCGTCCTCGCCCCAGGCGTAGTCTCCGTCAAAATCCGGGAAGGGGTTGGAGAAGGAGGGCGGGAATTCGTCGTCTCCCTCCTCCCGCGCGGGATCGAAGAGAACGGAGAGGGAGTCCGCCGCCTCGTAGAAGGCGGTGCGCGAGGTCTTCAGGTACAGCTCGCCCTGCGCGACGTAGAGGCTTGCGGGGTGATCGGGGTCGCCGACGACGATCGCGTCGTCGCTGTATACGAGCTCCCCCCGCTCCTCGTAACGGAGAAAACGCATCGCCTCCGGGTCGCCGCCTTTTTTGAGGATCCAGTCCTTCGCGTCGGCGAGCGCCTGCTCGTTTGCGCTCTCGGGGCGGTAGGTCTCCCCGGTCGGGAGATAGGTGACGGAGACGTAGTCGGTGATCACGGAGCGCGAGAGCGAGCCGTACGGACCGCCGGGTCCGGAGTCGTCCCCTATGCCGTATTCACTGTCGTGCCACCATGAGGAAAAGTCGCTCGCGAGGAAGTCGTAGCCGAGCAGGTCCGCGCCGTAGGACGCGAAGATGACGGAGACGGCGGCGGTGGCGGCGATCACCGGTTTAAGGAACAGATCCTTTACGCGGCTGTGGCGGCGGTCGCCCTCCGCCTCTTCCCGCCCGTCGGGGATCTCTGACGGCGGCTCCTCGTGGAATTCGTCCCGGGGGACGGACTCCTCGTAAACGGGAGGCTCCTCCCGCGGGAATTCTTCTTCCCGGGGGTCCTCCAGCTCGACCGGGACGGGGTTTTCCGTGTCGACGGTCGGGGTGTGGAACTCCCTTTCAAAAAATCGGGTCCGGATGTTCTTCACCTCCTCTCAGAAAACAAAGGGGGATCAGTTGACCGGGATGTTGTGGACGTCCACCTGCGGGAACGGGCACTCCACGCCGAGCTTCTTGAAGCCGAGGAGCAGGTCGTGGTTGAGCGTGCGCGCGCCGGAAAAGATGTTCTTTTCCTCCACCTCGACGACAAACTTCATCACAACGCCGCTGTCCGCGAGCTGGTTGATGCCGAGGTAGACCGGAGGCGCCTTCATCATATCCGGATGCTTCTCAAAGATCTCCTGCATCAGGCCGGGGATCTCGCTCTCCAGCTTTTCAAAGTCCGTTCCGTAGGGCACGGCGATCTCGCTCGCGCTGCGGGAGGGCTTGTCGGAGCGGTTGAGGATATTCTTCATCGCGGAGTTGTTGACGATCTTGACGTTTCCGCCGGGGTCGGTGATGCAGGTCGTCCGCAGGCCGATGTCGGTCACGGTGCCGCGGAAGCCGCCGACTTCGACGATGTCGCCGACGTTATACTGGTTCTCAAAGATCATAAAGGCGCCGGTCACCATATCGGAGATCAGACTTTCGGCGGAAAAGCCGACGACCAGCGCGACGATCCCGACGCTGGCGACGATCGTGGAGACGTTGACGCCGACGATGGAGAGCCCCCAGCAGAGGATGACGATGGCGGCGACGTATTTGAGGACGCTGGAGAGGATGGAGAGGACGGAGCGGACGCGATGGTTCTCCGGCCGGAAGAGCGAGATCAGGAAGGTGATCAGCGCCTCCGCGCCGATCACGCCGGCGACCATGACGATCAGCTTGAGGATCGTGCCGGCGCCGAGCTTGAAATCGGCGCCGATCCCGTCCCACTTGAGGACGCCTGTGAGAAAGCCCGTGGGGAGGAGAACGGCGACAAGGGCGGCGCAGACGATGATGCGAATGATGCGGGATTTTTTGTTGACAGGCATAAAAAAACCTCTTTCCGGCCGCAAGGCCTGAATTCTGACTCCAGTTTAGCACAGAAAAACCTCCCTTTCAACATTTTCTGCAAAAAAAACGAAGGAAAATGGCAAAAAAGATCTGCCGGGGGAATACCCGACCGTGATAAGGAAGTTTTTTCACCTCACGTTCGAGTGGTGAGTAAGTGCGCACGAAGAAAAGCAGACTGAGAACAAAATCAGTCTGCTTTTTCGTGTTCATCCGGTATCATGAAGACGTTCGCTTCGCTCACAAGTGAAGACGGGTTATGCCCTGATGAAGACGGCAACTGCGTTGCCTGATGAAGCGAAGCCGCCCGCTTGAAGAAAACCGTTGAATTCGAATTTCTTCATGAGCGAAGCGTCTTCATTTCTT
>CACYYS010000067.1 GCA_902778725.1 uncultured Ruminococcus sp. | reverse complement strand
TTCCGTTCCGTTATTTCGCCGGCGGCGCCGCCTACGGCGGCGAGGCGCCGGATCCCGGGCGGGACGCCAATCTCGACTCCGCGACAAAGATCTTCAAGGCGGTGCGCTATCTGCGCAGCGCCGCGACCGGCGCCGGGCTTTTGCGCTTTTATCAGTACGGCGGCGTCGGGGAGGGAGACGAGGTCGTCTTCACCTCCGCCGTCACCTTCCCGGATGAGGAGACGCTCCGCTCCCACGGCGCTCTTACCTATACCTTCTGCCCCTACGCCGTCCTCTGCGGAGAGAACGGCGAGCTCCTCACCCTGACGGGCGACCCCGCCTCCGCCTCTCTCCTCGCGCTCGCCCGCTCCCTTTATCAAAAGGAAAACGTCAGCGAGAACTCTCACGCGATGGCGGAGACGGTACTCAACAAGCTCCAGACCGTCACGCCGGTCGGAGAGCTCAATCTCCGCTCCGAGCCCGCAAGCCACGCGGGCGAGGCGGCGGGACAGGCGACCGTGGAGTATGACTACCGCACCTACGCCGCGCAGGATACCGGCGCCGCCGGCCTCGGCGTGACCGCCTGCTACTATCCGCGCGTCAAGCAGCTGGCGGACGGCCGCTATATCCTCTTCTACCAGAACGGACAGGTCAGCACCAATATGTACTGCGCAACGGGCGATACGCCGCAGTCCTTCTCCGGCAAGACGATCGTCTTCCGCTCCTACGGCACGACCCTCCCGGGCGGCGCCGCCGACTCCGTCCGCTTCTCAAGCGGGGACGCTCTCGTCCTCTCAAACGGGGACGTCCTTGCCGTCACCGCTCTCCGGATCAATTTGGATTATACCAAAAACGTTGCCGGCGGCGGGCTGGTCCTCAGCCGCTCCACGGACAACGGCAGGACCTGGAGCCCCGCGCGCCGGATCTATACCGGCAACTGCTGGGAGCCGCATCTGCTCGAGCTGCCGAGCGGGGAAGTGCAGGTCTACTTCACCCACATTGCCCCGAAGTGGTATTACGACACCTATCGCAGCGAGCGCCGCTCCAGCGGCGTCGGCCTGATCCGGTCCTATGACGGGGGAGAGAGCTGGACGCCTTACGTCACCGAGCCGCCCTACGCCGCCGAGCGCGTGATGCAGCAGTATGTCACCACGCTTTACGGGGTCCGCCACTTCACCGATCAGATGCCGGTCGCCTGCCTCCTCGCGGACGGCACGCTCGCCGTCGCGGCGGAGAGCAAGCAGGCGAACAACTCGACCTTCATGCTCTCGATTGGATATTCGGACGACAACTGGGAGAAAGGGCTCGGCATCGACGAGACCGGTCCCGCCGAGCGGCTGGACAATTTCGTCCTCGGCGCGGGTCCCTACCTTGTCGCCTTCCCCTCAGGGGAGACGCTCCTTTCCTACAACCGCAGCAATACCATGATCGTCCGCACGGGAGACGCCGGCGCGAGGACCTTCGGCGCCGAGCCCACGGTCTTCGGGACAAAGGGCTTCTGGGGGTCTCTGCTCGTCGACGGGACGCACAGCGCAGTCGCCGCCTTCCCGAGCATCACGGATTCCGGCTCCACCGTCCGCACGGTCACCCTCCGCCTCAATCACGCGCTCTATGCAAAGGAGGCGTCGCCGGTGATCGACGGTTACACCGCCGACTGGCTTGTGAATACCGACGCCGTCTTCCTCGGGGCGAAGACCCAGGCGCAGATCACCGTCCGTACCGCCTATGACGCGGAGAACGCCTACTTCCTTGTCGAACGCAGCGACAGCGCCCTCCGCGCGTCGGATCGCGTCACGCTTTATCTGCCGGCGGCGGGCGGCGGGCTTTACACGCTTACCCTCGATCCCGCGGGTACGGCCGCCCTTGAGAAGGATGGGACTGCCGTCTCCTTTACCGGCGCGTGCGCTGTCTTCACGGACGGGACCCCGGACGACTCCTCCGACGCCGACGTCGGCGTCCTCTGGGAGGTCTCCTTCCCCCGCGCCCTTCTCAACGACCTCGGCGACACGCTCTGCTTCACCTGCACCTTTACCGCCGTAAACGAAAGCGGCGCCGCCGTTACCGAAACACCGGTCGGCGCCGCTTTGAGCGAGGCGAACTCTCCGACGTGGTTCAAGACGTATTTCGGAGACCCGGAGCCCGAAACGCCGGCAGAGGACGTCGTCTTCCTTGACGGCAAAAACGGCTCCGACGCCGGCGACGGCAGGACTCCCTCCTCGGCGGTCGCCACCTACGAGCGGGCGTTCGGGCTCCTTACTCCCGCGCGCTCGACCGTCGTCGTCGTCAATACCGTCCCGGCGGCAGCCGATTACGTCTTCCCCGCGTATAACGGGACCGTGACGCTTACCGCCAAGCACGGGATTTTCGACTACGCGAAAAACAACAACGCGGGTCTGGCGGTCCGCTCCTCCTGCAGCTTTTCCTCCGACGTGATCCTTGACGGGATCCGGCTTCTCGCGGAGAGCGACGGCGCGCGCATCTGCGCCCGCTTCCATAACGTCACCGTGACCGATACGGTCACCTCCGGGGACGCTCTCCCCGCCTTTGTCGGCGGCTATCTTGTCTCCGATCTTGCGCTCAACGCCGAGGGGCATATGACCGCCGCGCAGGTCAGCCGCACGGGAGACGTCACCTTCTCGATCTCCGGCGGCAGATGGCGCAGCGTCGTCGGCGGGAACGTCCGTCTGGGGCAGAACGCCCCGGTCGGGACCTTTGACGGCGCGCTCACCCTCGCCCTCGGCGGTTCGGTCGAAGTGGAGTCCGGCGCGATCACAGACGATATCGGCGTCGACTACGTCGCCGCCTCCGGCGCGAACATCGCCAAAGGCTCCGTTACGCTGGAGATCACCGGCGGGACCTACAAGACCCCGGTCTACGCGATCGGGCATATGGGCAAGTATTTCAACTTCACCGCCGCCAACGGCAAGACGGGGACCGACGGACTGCAGGCGTCTTACGATACGCTCTATGACGCAGCAGTCACCGTCCGCGTCTCTGGAGGCGCCTTCACCTCGCCGAAGGCGACGGAGATAAAGGCGCTCCAGGTCCCCGGGGAGACGCCGCTTCACGCGGACGCCACCTTTGAGATCAGCGGCGGCTCCTTCTCCGACGGGATCGCCTTCTCCGCTCTCGGCGTTCTCGGGAATACGACCGCCGTCGGCGTCCCGGCGGGCAGGAAGACCGTCGACTTTCTCTCCGTCAACGGGGAGACGGCCGCGGAAAAACACGTCCCACGCCTCGCCTGCTGCGGGGACAGCATCACCTTCGGCACCTGCTACACCGCGCAGGACGGCTATCTCGACGTCAACTTCTCCTACCCGGCGCAGCTCCAGCGCCGCTTCGGGGACAGCGCCGTCGTCGGCAACTTCGGTTATCCCGGCTCCAACGTTACCCCCTCGTCCTACGCAAAGTATTATCAGTCCCTCTGCTGGAATCTCCTTGAGGATTATGACCCCGACTTTGTCCTCTTTGCGCTCGGGACCAACAACGCTTCTCTGATGCCGGGCGGCCTCTCCGATTTCAAGAGCAGCTATACCACGATGATGAACGCCCTCCGCGAGACCTATCCGGAGGTAAAGGTCTTTATGACCACCGCGCTTTACCGCTTTGACAACGCGGACCGTACCGAGGCGGTAGACCGTTATATCATCCCCGCTCAAAAGGAGATCGCCAACCGCTTCTTCGGGTTTACCCGTCTCGTCGATCTCAACACGCTCTTCCGTCCCTACGGCAGCACGACCTATTACAAGGACAAACTCCATCCGAACAATCTCGGCTACGCCAAGCTTGCCGATATCCTCTTTGAGCAGCTCGATTTGACCGGCGGGTCGTTCTCCTCCTTTTGCCCCGGGGAACCCGGCGACGGGACGGAGGTGGACGCGGACGAACTGGACGGATGGGATCTCTCCGTGATCGCGCCGGGCGGCGCCGCCGCCCCGCCGGTCTATCAAAACGACTTTTCCGATCCGGGCGAACTTTCCTCGCTGCGCGTCCTTTACGGCGGCTTTGAGATAAGAGACGGGGCCCTTTACGCCTCCTCTGCGCTCTCCTCCGGCTACTCCACCCTCCTCTTTCCGACTGACACACTCGGTGATTTTATCGCCGAATGCGATTTCCTCGGTCATATCCGCGGCGGCGGTCTCATCATCCGCTCCGACGGGGAGCTCGCCTCCTCGGCAAGCGACACCTCCTTTTACGGCTACCTTGCCTTCATCGGCAACGCCGGAGGGCTCGGCGCGCTCGGCTGCGCGGGCAGCGAGGGGACGTGGAGCGGCAACCTCTTCGTTTCCCCCTCCGACGTGACCGCGCCCGGCGCCGATCTGCATCTGCGCGTCCTCGCCGTCGGCAACGTCCTTCTCTACACCGTCACGGACAAGACGACGGGGGAGGAAGTCTTCCGCAGCGGTTACCGCATCGGCGACCATCCGAACGACACGATCTCCGCGCTCTCCGGCCTTGTCGGGATCCGCCTGCTCAACGACGGCGGCGTAGGCCTCGACAACGTCAGCGTCCGCCCGCTGAAGAGCGCCGCCGCGGCGTTCCGTCTGCCGCGGGGGAACGCCTTTACTGCTTCCGTGACCCTCTCGTCGCAGGAAACGGTCACCCTCCTCGATCCGGACGGGAACGGACTCTTCCTTTGCTTTGACCCGGAAACCGACCGGATCCTGATCTTCCGGCGGGAAAACGGCTCTCTTACCCGGGCGGCGGAAACGGGGATCCCCCTCTCCGCGGGCGGGGAATACCCCTTCAGCGTCTCACTCTCGGAGGGGATCTGCCGGATCTTCTTCGGATATACCGACTACCCAATCTATGAGACCGCCTCCCCGGCCGCTTCGCTGACCTTTTCTTCCTCCTTTGCCTTTTCCGGGGCGCTGACGCCGGCGCCGCTCTCCCCGGCTGAGACCTATCTCAACCCCGTCGCGTCCGGTCCAGACCCCGACGTTTACTTTGAAGACGGCGTTTACTATCTCTATACGCACCAGAACGGCGCCGTCCAGGTACAGACCTCCGCCGACCTTTATACCTGGTCGGCGATGCAGCCCGTCTATACCGTCGACCGCAGCGTGACCGACATCACCGCCTATATGAGCCCCAACGTCTTCAAGAGCGGCGATACCTATTATCTTCTGATCGCCTCCAAGACGCGCGCGCTGACCGAACACCGCGTCCGCTACGCGACCGCCTCCTCTCCCCTCGGGCCGTTTACGATGGCGGGCGAGGATTCCTTTGTCAACGACGTGCAGGAGATCGGCGGCGCGCCCTTTACCGACGAGGACGGAAAGATCTACCTGACCACCGTCCGCTTCGGCGGCGGCAACCACGTTTATATCCAGGAGATCCGGGCGGAAAACGGCGTGATCACGCCGGTCACGCCGGGGACGCCCGTCATCAGCCCGAGCGAGTATTACGAGTGCGACCCCTACGAGGGCAGCGCCTCCTACGCAAAGATCTGCGAGGGCGGCGTGATCACCAAGCATAACGGACTCTACTATATGCTCTACGCCTCCGGCCACTACAAAGGGCATTACGGGGAGGCGTGCGCCGTCAGCGAGAATATCTACGGCCCGTATACGAAGGTCGGCTATAACGAGGTCCTCTCCTATACCGACGAGGCGGAAGGCGTCGGCGATTGCGTCTTTGTCCGCTCGCCCGACGGCAGCGAGCTCTTCGTGATGTATCACCGCCATACCGTCATCGGCAACGCGGGAACGGTCCGCAGCATCTGCATCGACCGCGTCGTCTTCGAGCGGGACGAAAACGGCGGACCGGACATTCTCCGGATCGTCGGTCCGACGAGCACCCCGCAGCCCGCCCCGTCGAGTCTTTGCTTTGAGAGCAGCTTTTCCACCGTAACGGATCAGGTGCGCGGCGTTCCGTATTCCCGGATCTACGTGCTGCAGGACGGGCGCTTCCTCTGCGTCTGGACCGAGCGGGAGCGGACGACCGAGATCCCCCGCATGATGGGGGCGTTCAGCTCCGATAAGGGAGAGACCTGGACCGCTCCGCGCGAGCTCTACCGGGACGGCGACCCCGACAAGACCCTTGCCAACGCGGACATCATCCAGCTGGAGCCGACCGGCGGCGCCGCGTACGGCGAGATCCTGATCGCCTACCGCGCAAACGACACCTTCGTTCCGCGGACCGCCGCGGAGGCGTGCGATTACGCTTCCTCGATCCGCGTGATCTCCAGCACGGACAACGGCGAGACCTTCCACGCGCACTCGGTCGTGCGGGAGGAGTTTGAGGAGAACGTTTACGGCTCGGTTGGGCTCTGGGAGCCGTGCTTTGGCTACCTGAACGGCAAGCTGACCTGCATCTACGCCGTCGGGATGTCTCTTTCCACCGGCAAGATCGCCAGCACCGATATTTCCGAGTGGAACGGGCAGGCGTGGGTGAAAAACGA
Source organism: uncultured Ruminococcus sp. (assembly GCA_902778725.1). Lineage (GTDB taxonomy): Bacteria > Bacillota > Clostridia > Oscillospirales > CAG-272 > RUG12395. The sequence goes on along the minus strand of CACYYS010000067.1, from coordinate 7,745 downwards.
GACCTATCAGGCGGCGGAGGGGACCTTCTGCTCCGGGAAAAACGGGATGCCGATCTGGCAGCCGCTTGCCGGCGGCGGCTATCTCTGCGCGGTCGAGACCAACCGCTATAAAACGACCCGCGGCAATATCCTGCTGCCGTATCTGCTCTATTCCGCCGATGGGGTGCTCTGGCGCGACCTGACCTGCGCGCATTTCCCGGAGACCGGGCAGGGGATCTGCGGCGCGCCCTACTGCGTCGAGCTGCCGGACGGCAGGCTGGCGATCGCCTTCCAGTCAAACGAGGACGCGCTGGCGGACGGCAGCGCGGTGATGAGCGCCTCCGATCCGACAAAAGCGGAAAACTCCAACAACGACAAGGCGATCCGCGTCGTCTTCAGCAAAAAGAGCGTCGCGGAACTCCTGAAGATGGCGATCCCCGATCCCGCCGCCTCCACCCTCGAGGAGCAGGAGCGCTTCGTCTCCGATAACTTTACCGAGCCCGTCACGGTACTTGCCTACACGGCGGGCGTCAAGCAGAACTGGGCGGGTATGTTCCTTGACGACGGGTATCTTTACCTCTATTTCGGAACGAACCAAACCGTTCCCTACGGCGACATCGTCCTGACCCGCACGCCCGTTCCGGGCGCGTGAGAAACAAAAAAACGCTTCGGCTCTCCAGAGCCGAAGCGTTTTTTGTCAGTCCAGCGAGACCGGCGCGGAGGTGAAGGAATACTTCACGCAGGAGGGATCCTTGAGCCAAAGGACTTCAAAGATGCCGTCTCCGATGTGGTACATCGCGCCAAGCTCGGGACAGTCCCGGAGCATCGCCGCGCGCGCCTCGTCCCGGTCGTCGCGGATCAGTTCTCCCGTCACGCGGATCCACTCTCCCTCCCCGACCATGGCGGAGATCTCGACCTTCGGATCCTTCATCATCTGCGCGTAGCAGTCCTTTTTGTTGCTTGTGCAGAGGTAGGTCCTGCCCTCAAATTCCGCCGCGGCGCCGAAGGGACGGACCCGGGGCTGATCGCCCTCCGCCGTCGCAACAAAGAAGACGCCGGCTGCTTTGAGTATTTCTGTGATCTTGTTCATGGTTTTCTCCTTATCTTCACGATTTGGATTGATTGTAGCATGATTGCCGTTTTCTGTCAAGGAGCGTTACAAAAAATAACACAGAAAAGGCAGGATCTTGCTTTTCGGACAATCGTTTTGGGTATTTTCGCTATCTTTTTGTCTTGATTTTTTTCTGGTTTTGTGTAAAATAAAAGTGGATACCGATTTTTTGACAGGAGGATTCATATGCGCGTTTCAAAAGTACTGGCATTTTTCTTATCAGCGGCGCTCGTCGCTCTGGCGGCGGCCGTGCCGGCTTTCGCGGATGATCCCACGGTCTACCTGGACGGGACCGGCGCCACCGCGGGAGCTTACACGGATCTCAAGGCTGCCGTTACCGCGCTTCCCGCCACGGGCGGCACGGTCGTCGTCACCGGCGATACGACGGTCGGCACGACCTCGGACGGCGTGACGTTGCCGGCGAAATCCGGGAAAGTCACGATCCGCGGAGAAGGGGACGTTACGCTGAATATCGCCAAGTCTCTCACCCTTGGCGGCGAGCTGCAGATCCGCGATCTGCGTCTGCACTGCATGGCGGGGAATGTAAACGGCAACCTGATCGCCAAGGGCAACAAGTTTACCCTGGGTCCCGGTCTGACGGTCTCCAACGCTTCGAGCAAGGTTGCCGGGTTCGCCGTGTTCGGCGGCGCTGCGAGCGGCACCGTGACCTACAACACGGACATTACGATCCTCAGCGGCCGGTATCGCGCGATCTACGCCGGCAGCTACGGCGGCACCCTGAACGGCACCTCAAGCCTGACGGTCTCAAACGCCGTCTCCACCGGCACGATCTCCGCGGGGAACTACCAGGGCACCTGCAACGCGACAAAGAGTCTTACCGTCGATCTGCGCGGCGGCGCGACCGTTTCCGCCGGTACGTGGAAGGACACACCGACCTCCGTCCTTGTCGACGAAGGATCCTCTTCTTCCTTTGACGGCAAAACCTACACGGAGAGCGTGCAGCCCGCGACGGGCAGCGTCGTTTACCTCGATCCCGCGGGGACCGGCTCTCATAGCGAGAACGTATACGCTTCCTTCCGCAGCGCCGTCGACGCGCTGCCCGCCTCCGGCGGCACGGTCGTCGTCTGCAGCGACGCGGATCTCAGCGACGGAAGCGTCAACACCTACAGTATCCTGTCGCCGAAAGTCCTGCATATCACGGGCGAGACCCCTTCAGTCAAGCTGATACAGAGGGGTTCGATCCTCTTCAGCGCGGACACGACGATCGACAATATCACCTTTGTCGAGCTCGCGGGGGACGGCTCGTCGCATATCTATGCGCAGGGACACGCCCTGACCTTCGGTGAGAACGTGACCTGCCTCCTTCCCGTCGGGAGCCGCTATCCCGCTCTCTTCGGCGGCTCGAGAGCGCTTGCGGACGGGGTCGGTCCGATCTCGGGCGGCAACGCCGTGATCACCGTCAAGTCCGGCACCTTCTGGTCGGTCTTTGCCGGCGGACTGAATTCCGCAAGCTCCTATGAAGGCGCCGTCACGGTCAATGTCGAAGGCGGCAAGATCACCGAGAAGATCGCGCTGACCGGCTCCTCCGCCGCCGTGACCGGCACGGTCGATATCAACATCAGCGGAGGGGAAGTTTCCAAGGTCGTCGGATCGGTAAGCTCCACCTTTGACGGTACGGCGAGCATTACGGTAACGGGCGGCAAGATCGGTCCGCTGGAGGGCGCCTCCTCGCTGATCGACCTCACCGGCGGCAAAACGGTGACGGTCAGCGGCAGCGTGAGCGTCGACTCTCTGATCGGCGGCGGAACGCTGACGATGCAGGCGGGATCCTCCCTCACGGCGGACGCCTTTACCGGGAACGCGGAGTTGGTCATCCCCGTTCCGGAAGCGGACAAGACCTATCTGACGGTGAATGATGCATCCGCCGCCGGAACGGTATCGTATACACCTGTCGGGGAGGAAACTCTCGTCAGGACGGAGGAAGACGGAAAAGTGAACTACACCATTATACCGGCCGCGCCGGCTCCCGCTACGGTCTATCTGGATCCCGCCGGGACCGGCCCGCATACGGAAAACGTATTTACCACTCTCGCGGACGCGGCGGCAGCCCTTTCCGCAAACGGCGGGACGATCGTCGTCTGCAGCGACGCGCAAATCAACGAGAATACCGGGACGCCGTTCCACTTCCCGGCCAAAAAGATCCGCATCATCGGTGAGACCGGCGCGGAAAAGCTCACCCAGCTTCGGGACGTCTACGTGAACGAAGAGTTTGTGATCGACAACATCACCTGGGCCAACGGCGCGTCCGACTCGCACCCCTTCCTCTTTGCGCAGGGGCATAACGTCACGGTAGGGGAGAACGTCACCTCTCTGCCGAACGGCTCCACCTATCTCTGCATCCTCGGCGGTTCCCGCAACGGCGTTGCGGGCGCGGTCGGCGCCATCACCGGCGCGGACGCGACGATCACGGTCAAGTCCGGTACCTTCCGCGCGATCTTCGGCGGCGGTCTGGGCGTCTCCTATCAGGGCAACATCTCAGTCGTCTTTGAGGGCGGCCGTCTGATCCAGAACATCAGCCTCGCGGGCTCCGGCGCGGCGGGCAAAGTGACCGGCACCGGCAGCATCACCTTCACGGGCGGTACGATCGAGGGCAACATCCAGAAGGATACCGCGGCGGGCGTCTTCACCGGGGAATCTGTCGTGACGGTCACGGGCGGCGAGCTCGGCGGCGTCGTGGGTCTGACGCCGGCGATCGACCTCAGCGCGGGCGGCGCTCTCACGCTGAACAAGACTGCCGTCACCGCGACGGGATTGGTCGGCGGCGGCAGGCTGATCCTCGGCAGCAACGCTTCCGTCACCACTCCCTCCTTTACGGGCGCGATCGAGCTTGAGATCAAAAATCCCTCCAATCAATTTGACTATCTGACCGTAAACGATGAGAACACGGACGGAACGGTGACCTACGTTCCCGCGATCGGGAACGATACCCTGATCCGGACCGCGTCGGAGGGCAAGGTCTGCTATTCGGTGAACGTTCCCACGGTCCGCGTCCGGATCAATTACTACAACCCCGAGGGAGAGGGGAAGCCGCAGCCCACCGTCAGACTGGAAAAGGGCTATTCCTCCGCGTCGACGGTCCTGACCGACTACACCAAGGGCACCGACGGCTGGAAGCCCTACCTGGAGGCGGATCTTACCCCCGGTCTCTATGACTGCATCCTCTATATCGGCAACTCCGCCAACTATGCGAGAAAATATTTCCTGATCACGGGGAAAGAGACGGAGGACGTCGTGTACGACCTGCCGCTCTACCCGTATACGCCGAACAATCACGAGGAATCCCGGTTCTCCCGACCGACGGATCAGGTGACCGAGAATTTCTGGAATTTCGCCAAGACCAACGTACCGGATTTCGAACTGGTCACGCCGGTCTTCACGATGCAGAAATACACGCAGGACATCAAGCGTTTCATGAACAACGAAGACCTCTGTGCCTTCGTGGACAGCCTGCAAAGCCCTTATCTGCACGTCTATTATCCGTTTGAGCTCTCGCCGCTCGGAAACCGCTGCCCGGTCCTGGTCTTCACCAAGGATCAGACCGCGGCGGGGATCGCCCTGCCTGATCTTGCAGCGCAGATCGTCTCCGGCGGCGTGCGGGAGATCCTGATGCTTGTCGGCGGTCAGCACGGCAACGAGCCGAGCGGGACCGACGGCTCGCTGCAGGTCGCCTACGATCTGTGCGGCGCGTACGGTGAGGAGATGCTCGATCACTTCGGAGCCATCGTCATGATCCCCTGCGTCTCCGTTGACAACAACCAGCGTTTTGCGAGAGAGTATCCCGACGGGCTCAACTCCAACCGGGATCTGCTCTATCTCTCAAAGGAGGGCTCGCGGAACATCGCGTATATCTACAAGCTCTTTATGCCGACGGTCTTCATTTCGGCGCACGAGGATAACGAAAACAATACCGTCGACCCCGCGGACAACTCCATCGCGGATATGCGCAGTATGTCCGTTGAATGCACCACCAACCCGAACAATCCTCTCACCGATATCAAGGGCGTGGCGGACGGCACGGTGAAGGTGCTGGAAAGCGAACAGGCAAAGATGATGAATCGCCTGATCCGGACCGCGCAGAACCAGGGCTTCCGCGCGATGCACTATTACGACCCCTCCCTCTATCCGGTGGCGGAAAAGAACTACGCCGGCATCCGCGGGTCCTACTCTTTCCTGATCGAGATCCAGAGGATGTGGACCGGCAAGAACAACTATGAGTTTTCCGTCAAGGAGATGGTCACGGCGATCAAGAATCTGCTGAGCGAGGTCGTCTCGATGGACGAGAACGATCCGAAGACGATCGCGCAGATCGTTTACGAGAGCAGAGAGAACGCAAAGATCACCGCCTTCAGCGAGGATCGGCTCTTTGCGCTGACCACGGCGACTACGGTCGGCGGCTCGGATCCCGCTCCTTCGATCTATGTGGACGGCACCTATAAGGACGCTTCCGCGACCAAGGCCTGGAGGTTCCCGACGGAGATCACGAGCACCCGGACGCTTCCGCTTTCCTACGTGATCCCGGCGGATCTGGATCACATCGACGAGATCCTCCGTCTGCTCGAAATGCACGGCGTCTCTTACGTAAAACTGCCGAGCGGTACGACGCGCACGCTGAAAAAGTACACCACGGTCGATGCGTCCGGCAATCTGATCAATCTGAACGTCACGATCGGCGAGAACGCGGCGGTAACGTTTGAGAACGGCGCGTACGAGATCTCGATGAACACCTCGGACGTTTACATGATCGCGTACCTCTTCGAGCCGGATTCCAACACAGCGTCCGCTCTCTATTATTCCAGCCTCTTCAAGATGGGGTATCTCTCCGCGGGAGACGCGCTCTACCGCAACGAGACGGAGACGCCCGCGACCACCCCCGAGCTTACCTTTTCCGGCGCGTCTCTGACGCTCGAGAACGATCTGACCTTCAACTTCAAGGCGAACGCCGCGCTCTTCACCGAGTACGGCTACGCCGATCCGTACGTCGTCTTCTCCTTTGGCGGGACGGAACGGACGGTCACGGACTACAGGGTCGAAAACGGCAAGTACGTCTTCTCCTTCACCGGTATCTCCCCGCACCAGATGAACGATACGCTGACGGCGACCCTGCACGCCGCCCTCGCCGGCGCGGATAAGACCGCCGTCCGGGAGTACAGCGTCGGGGAGTACTGCTACGACGCCTATCAGCTCTACCCGCAGGACGCGGCGCTCTGCCGGCTTCTCGCGGATCTCCTTCTGTACGGCGCGCGCTCCCAGGAGTATATGTCCTACCATACGGACGCGCTCGTCACCGACCGGCTCGCCGTTTATCCCGAGCTCGCGGCGGCGGCGACCGAGGGAGCGCAGACCTATACGACCGTCCGCGATCTCGCGGTGGAGACGGTCGCTTCTCCCGCCGCAACCTTCAAGGGCGCGGGACTGAACCTGATGAACACGGTCGCCATCCGTCTGAAGATCCGGACCGATGAGGATCCCGCCTCGCTTACGCTGAAGGCGCGCAAAGCGGGCGTCGAGTACACGGTCCCCGGCGCGGATTTCCTGCCTGCGGGTCAGGGTGTCTGGTACGCCCTCTTCACCGGCTTCCACGCGGGAGAGATGAAGGAGACGGTGACCTTCACGGTCGAAAAGAACGGAGAAGCGATCAGCAACACGGTCGCTTACAGCATCGAGTCCTACGCGTATGATCAGAGGGGAACGGCGGATCCCGCGCTGAAAGCCCTGATCGACGCGATGATGAACTACGGCGCGTCCGCCCGCGCCTATAAAGAAGGAGGAAACTGAAAATGGAACAGAAGAAAAACTCCTCTTATCAGGCGCCCGCGCTTTGCGTGATCGCGCTCCCCGAGAGCGCGGTCGTCGCGACAAGTGAGGGAGGCGGCGGCATTCCTCTGCCGGACGTCAACTGGCCGGAAGACTGAAAAAAAGAAAGAGGCGGTCCGCCGGAAAACCCGGCGGACCGCCTCTTTGTCCGCTCACCGCCCGTAGAGGCGCATCCCGCGGGCGCTCCTCTCCGGGATCCGCCAGACGCGCGCGGCGCGGCGCCGCCGCGCCGCGCGCAGCAGAAAGATCCGTATCTCGCGCCGGAAGCGGATCCCGCAAACGGCGAGATCGAGCAGCAGCCCCAGAGAGAGCGAAGTCCAGAGCGGCGCTCCCGCAAAATCGAGCAGCCCCGCAAAAAACAGAAATCCGAGTATCATCTTTTTCTCCTTTCCTCGTCCGCGGCTGTGCGCCGCTTACCTTCTGGCTTTATCATAACAGGATGAGAGTCCGATAAAACGGACTGCAAAAGAGAAAAAAGAAAGGATCCGCTCTTTCGGCGCGGCGTGATAAGGAAGTATGATGTATAAACTTTGCCGCGCCGAAAATAAAGACGCCCGCAAGCGGGCTAATGAAGAAATGAAGACGCTTCGCTCATGAAGAAATTCGAATTCAACGGTTTTCTTCAAGCGGGCGGCTTCGCTTTGTTAGGCAACGCAGTTGCCGTCTTCATCAGGGCATAGCCCGTCTTCATTCGTGAGCGAAGCGAACGTCTTCATGATATCGGTTGAACACGAAAAAGCAGACTGATTTTGTTCTCAGTCTGCTTTTGTTAAGTGCGCACTTACTCACCACTCGAACGTGAGGTGAAAAAACTTCCTTA
>CACYYS010000066.1 GCA_902778725.1 uncultured Ruminococcus sp. | reverse complement strand
CAGGACCGCGTCGACAGCAAGAATTTTTACGCGATTAATCCTTCGTTTGACTGAACGGTCATACGCATCTCCTCCGGCGGCTCCGCTTCCGGAGGGGATTTTTTATAAAAGCCTTGAAAAAAAGAGGGGAATCGGATACAATAAAGGCAGAAAAAGTCAAGGAGAAAGAACCATGGTCACCTATCCCACGCCGCATATCAACGCCGCGCCTGAGGATTTTGCCGAGACGGTCCTGATGCCCGGCGATCCGCTCCGCTCCGAGTTCATTGCAAAGAATTTCCTGTCCGGCGCCCGCCTCGTCAACGACGTGCGGGGCGTGCGCGGCTATACGGGCGAGTGGAAGGGAAAGCGCGTGTCCGTGATGGCGAGCGGCATGGGGATGCCCTCGATCGGGATCTACAGTTGGGAGCTTTACAACGTTTTCGGCGTGCAGAACATCCTGCGCGTCGGCTCCGCCGGCTCGATGCAGCCGGACGTGAAGATCCGCGACATCGTGCTCGCTTCCGGCGCCTCCACCAATTCCGCTTACGCGGCCCAGTTCCGTCTTCCCGGGACTTTCGCACCCGTCGCGGACTTCCATACGCTCTGCACGGCAAAGGAAGAGGCGGACAAGCTCGGCGCCGCCGTCCACGTCGGAAACGTCCTCTCAAGCGACGTCTTTTATTCCGACGATCCGGACGCCTCCTCCCGTTTTGCCGCTCTCGGCGTCCTCTGCGTGGAAATGGAAAGCGCTGCGCTCTATCTCAACGCGGCGAAGGCGAGGAAAAATGCTCTCGCCATCCTGACGGTATCGGACGAGCTGTACAGCGGCCGCGCCACGACGGCGGAGGAGCGTCAGACTTCCTTTACGCAGATGATGGAGATCGCGCTCAATACGGCGATCCGCCTTTGAATGCCGGATCCGCCCGCCGCGCGGGGACGATAGCGCATTTTGCGGTCATCCCGGTCTGCAAGAAAATTCATCTTTGGCGAAACTGCTCAAAAAAACAAAAAAAAACGGGAATTATCCACCTATTTTGTCACTTGCCAAAAACCGCCTTTCCGTGTTAAGATAAAGACGTGATATTTTTCTGTCGCGAGGTGCCGTTATGGAACTGATGGAAAAGCGCATAGCCGAACAGGGGCGCGTGCTTCCGGGCGATATTCTCAAAGTCGACAGTTTTCTCAACCATCAGATCGACGTCCCGCTGCTTTCCGCCGCGGGAGAGGAGTTCTATAACGCTTACCGCGAGTGTGGGGTGAACAAGATCCTGACGATCGAGGCTTCCGGCATCGGGATCGCCTGTCTTACCGCACGCTTTTTTCATTGTCCCGTGGTCTTTGCCAAAAAGACGGTCGGTAGGAACTCCGATGACGAGTGCTACACGACCCCCTGTGTTTCTTATACCAAGATGCGGACCTACGACATCTCCGTTTCCAAACGCTATCTGTCGCCGGAGGACCGGATCCTTCTGATCGACGATTTTCTCGCGGAAGGCAACGCTCTCGCCGCTCTGCTCGATCTTTCCAGGCAGGCGGGCGCGGAGGTGGTCGGCTGCGGCGTCGTGGTCGAGAAGGCCTATCAGCGCGGCGGCGAGAGGATCCGCGGTATGGGATACCGCGTGGAGGCTCTGGCTCGTATCCGCTCGATGGACCCCGAGACCGGCATCGTTTTCTGCCGCTGACGGTTTGCATGAGGGCGCGTCCCTCTGTGAATAAAAATTTATTTTTTGAGGAGAGAAAAATGCTGAAAAAGGTACTTTCCGTTGTCCTTGCGCTGGCGACGCTGCTTACCCTTTGCGTCGCGTTTTCGTCCTGCGAAAAGAAGGGAAATGAAAACCTCAAGGTCGGTTTCATCTTCCTGCACGACGACACTTCCACCTATGACAAAAACTTCATGAACGGCGCAAATGAAGCGAAGAAGGCTCTCGGCCTGAAGGACGAGCAGGTCATCTTCAAGTATCCGATCGAAGAGGGCAAGGCTTGCTACGACGCCGCCGCCGACCTTGTCGATCAGGGCTGCAACATCGTCTTCGCCGACTCTTTCGGTCACGAGGAATGGATGATCAAGGCCGCAAAGGAATTCAAGGACGTCCAGTTCTGCCACGCCACCGGCGTGAAGGCCCACACCGAAAAGCTTGACAACTATCACAACGCGTTCGCTTCCATCTATGAGGGCAGATACCTCGCCGGCATCGCCGCAGGCATGAAGCTCAACGAGATGATCGCCGCCGGCAAGTTCAAAGCGGAAGAAGCCGTGATCGGTTACGTCGGCGCTTTCCCGTACGCGGAAGTCGTTTCCGGTTACACCTCCTTCTTCCTTGGCGCCCGTTCCGTTTGCCCGACCGCCACAATGATGGTCGACTTCACCAACTCCTGGTACAGCGTTGACGCGGAGCGCGACGTTGCCGAGACCCTCATCTCCAAAGGCGCGAAGCTGATCAGCCAGCACGCCGACTCGATGGGCGCTCCTTCCGTCTGCGAGAAGAACGGCGTTCCGAACGTCTTCTACAACGGCGATACCATGGCTACCTGCCCGAACACCTATCTGATCGCTTCCCGCATCAACTGGGCTCCTTACTTTGAGTACATGATCAACTGCGTCAAGGACGGCAAGAAGATCGACATCGACTGGACCGGCACGATCGCGACCGGCTCCGTTGTGGTTGAAGTCCTCAACGACAAGGTCGCCGCTCAGGGAACCAAGGAAGCGCTCGAAAAGGCTACCGCCGATCTCAAGGCCGGCAAGCTCCACGTTTTCGACACCAAGACCTTCACCGTTGACGGCAAGGAAGTTACCTCCTATCTTGCCGACGTTGACGATTTCGGCGACTTCAAGGGCGAGACCGAGGCGATCAAGGACGGTTACTTCCACGAGTCCGAGTACCGTTCCGCGCCTTACTTCGATCTCCGCATCGACGGGATCACCGACCTGAGCAAGAAATAAAGCAGTTCTGTCCGGTTGAGGCGGAGCATTTCGCTCCGCCTCAACTTTCCGTTTTCTTTTGAAACGCGCTCTGACGGAACCGTCAGAGCGGATTTGAGAAAAAAACACAGGAGGACTCCTTCATGACCCGACCTGCGATCGAGCTGCGGGGGATCACCAAGACCTTCGGCAGTATCGTAGCCAATAAAAACATCGATCTCGACGTGCGTTACGGCGAGATCCTTTCGATCCTGGGAGAAAACGGCAGCGGCAAGACCACGCTGATGAATATGATCTCCGGGATCTATTTCCCGGACGCGGGACAGATCCTGATCAACGGTCATGAGGTGGTCATCCGCTCGCCGAAGGACGCGTTCGCGCACGGGATCGGGATGATCCATCAGCATTTCAAGCTGGTGGACGTTTTTTCCGCCGCGGAGAACATCGTGCTCGGACACGAGGAAAAACGCTTCAACAAAAAAGCGATCGCCGCGGAGGTCCGGGAGATCTGCGAACTCTACGGTTTTGACGTGGATCCCGAGAAAAAGATCTACGAGATGAGCGTTTCGGAAAAACAGACGGTGGAGATCATCAAGGTCCTTTACCGCGGCGCCGACATCCTGATCCTTGACGAGCCGACCGCCGTCCTCACCCCGCAGGAAACGGAGAAGCTCTTTGCCGTCCTGCGCCGGATGCGCGACGCGGGGAAGGCGATCGTCATCATCACCCACAAGCTGCACGAGGTCCTCTCGCTTTCCGACCGGGTCTCCGTTCTCCGCAAAGGGGAGTACATCGGCACCGTAAAGACCGCCGAGACAGACGAGACCGCTTTGACCGAGATGATGGTCGGCAAAAAGGTTTCGCTGAATATCGAGAGGAACGACCCGAAGAGTCTGGAAAAACGTCTGGAGGTCAAGGACCTCACCTGCATTGACCGCGAGGGAACGCAGGTCCTGAGCAATATCTCTTTTTCCGCGAACGGCGGAGAGATCCTCGGGATCGCGGGGATCGCGGGATCCGGGCAGCGGGAGCTGCTCGAGGCGATCGCCGGCCTTCAGAAATATCAAACGGGCGAGATCCTCTATTTCGATCCCGCAACGGGCGAGACCGAAAGTCTGAAGGATAAGACGCCGATGCAGATCCGCGAGCTCGGCGTGCGTCTCTCCTTTGTCCCGGAGGACCGGCTCGGGATGGGCCTGGTCGGGAACATGGATATCGTCGATAATATGATGCTCCGCAGCTATCGGGGAGGGAAGAGCGCTTTCCTCGACCGCAAAAAGCCGAAGGATCTGGCGGACGAGATCATCGAAGAACTGGAGGTCGCGACGCCGGGCGTGCATACGCAGGTGAGAAAACTCTCCGGCGGCAACGTGCAGAAGGTTCTCGTCGGGCGAGAGATCGCTGCCGCCCCCACCGTTTTTATGGCGGCGTATCCGGTCCGCGGCCTGGACATCAATTCCTCTTATATGATCTACAACCTTCTCAACAAGCAAAAAGAGAACGGCGTCGCCGTCATCTTTGTCGGGGAGGATCTTGACGTTCTGATCGAACTCTGCGACCGCATCCTTGTGATCGGTTCCGGGCAGATCACGGGACTTGTGGACGCCCGCCGTGTCACAAAGGAAGAGATCGGACTTTTGATGACGCGCTCCGTCTCCTCCGACGGGGCGGCTCCCGAAAAGGAAGGTGAAAAGGAATGAAAGACGCGGCGGCTTTGCAGAAGCGTGAAAAGGGCGAGCCCCTGTTCCATATCACAAAGCGCGCGGAGATCGTATGGTGGAAAGCGTGGCTGATCCGTCTCGCCGCGATCGCCGCTTCGCTGATCGTCTGCGCGGTGATCTCCCTTCTTCTCGGAGATATCAATCCGTTCTCCTTCTTCGGCTCGATGCTCAACGGAGCCTTCGGTACGGCGCGGCGCTGCTGGAATCTTTTTTACGAGCTCGCGATCCTGCTCAGCATCTCTCTCGCCGTGACGCCGGCGTTCAAAATGCGCTTCTGGAATATCGGCGCGGAGGGACAGGCGCTGATCGGGGGACTCGCCACCGCGGCCTGTATGTATTATTTCGGCGGCAGGATCCCCACGCCGCTCCTGTTTGTCGTTATGATCGCGGCGAGCATCCTCGCCGGGATGATCTGGGCGGTGATCCCCGCGGTCTTCAAGGCGTTCTGGAACACCAATGAAACGCTCTTTACCCTCATGATGAACTACGTGGCGATCCAGCTTGTGACCTTTATGATCAACTTCTGGGTGACGAGCGGCTCCGGCACGCTTCCCCCCATGTCCGCTTACGCGCTGCCCACGGTCGGCAACGCCTGGATCCTCAACATCCTCGTGGTCGCGCTCCTCACCGTTGCGGTCTATATCTATCTGCGCTTCAGCAAGCACGGATATGAGCTCTCCGTTGTCGGAGAGAGCGAGAACACCGCGCTTTACGTGGGGATCAACGTGAAAAAGGTCATCATCCGCACGATGCTCCTTTCGGGCGCTCTCTGCGGCGTTACCGGGCTGCTCCTCGTCGGCGGGACCGACCACACCATCAGCACCTCCACGGTCGGGGGGCGCGGTTTTACCGCCATCATGGTTTCCTGGCTCGGGCGCTTCAATCCGCTTTTCATGGTCCTGACCTCTTTTCTGCTCGCCTTCCTCAAGGCGGGCGCCAACCAGGTCTCAAACGACTATAAGATGAACGGGTCCATCTCGGATATCATCACCGCCGTGATCCTGTTTTTCGTGATCGGCTGTGAGTTCTTTATCCAGTATCGGATCGCCTTCCGCAAACACGGAAAGGAGGAGAAGTAAATGCCTGCCTTTTTCTCTGAACTCATTGCAATCCTGTCGCGCGCGATCGCCAGCGGCATGCCGTTCCTTTACGGCTCCACGGGCGAGACGCTGACCGAAAAGAGCGGTCACCTCAACCTCGGGATCCCCGGCATCATGTGCGTGGGCGCTTCCTCCGGCTGTGTTGCCATCGCCGCTTACGCCGGATCCGTGGGAGGACTTGAAAACGGGAATCCCTTCCTCTGCCTTTTGCTTTCCGTTCTCGCTTCCGTTTCCGGCGGAGTCCTGATGGGATTGATCTACTGCTTTCTGACCGTGACCCTCCGCGCAAACCAGAACGTGACCGGTCTCGCCCTGACTACCTTCGGCACCGGGGTCTCCACCTATATGATCTCCAAGGTCGAGAACGCCGACTTTGTTCCCGCCAACAAGTTTTTCACGTATTCCGTCCGCAACGCCGTCGGGCATAACGCGTTTACCGACAGCTGGTTCGGCGAGCTCTTCCTCTCCTACGGGTTTATGATCTATCTTGCGATCATCATCGCCGTTATCGCCGCCTACGTGCTCAAAAAGACCCGCATCGGGCTCAACCTGCGCGCGGTCGGGGAGAACCCCGCCACGGCGGACGCTGCCGGCGTCAACGTCAGCCGTTATAAATACGTGTTCACCTGCATCGGGAGCGGGATCGCGGCGCTGGGCGGTCTCTGCTACATCATGGACAATCTCAACGGCAACTGGGAGTACAGTATCTCCGAGATCGGCTGGCTTTCCATCGCGCTCGTTATCTTCACCCTCTGGCGTCCCAATCTGGGCATCCTCGGCTCCGTCGTTTTCGGCGCGCTGCGCATCCTCGGCAATTCCAACTTCATCCGCGGCGTCGACAAATCCATTTTGCAGATGCTGCCCTACCTTGTGACGATCCTGGTCCTTGTTGTTGTCAGTATGCGCAACCGCAGGGAGAATCAGCCCCCTGCCCATCTCGGTCAGAATTATTTCCGGGAAGAACGCTGATATAGGCAAAAACGGCGCCCGGCGGCGCCGTTTGCCGTTTCTTGGTTCTGTTTTTCAACGGGTGTAACAACATAGAGAGCTTTTGAAAAGAGGTCGGATATGGTCATTGTGAAAGAGGCGAAGACAAAAGCGGAGCTCCGCAAATTCGTTGATTTTCCGAATCGGATGTACCGCGATGTTCCGCAGTATATCCCGGGGTTTTATTCCGACGATCTGCAGGATTGGGACCGGAAGAAGAATCCGGCGTCCGAATACTGTGATTGGAAGTGTTTTCTCGCCTATCGGGACGGCCGGATCGTCGGCAGGATCGCGGGGATCTACAGCCATAGGGCGAATGAAAAGTGGCAGACGAACCGGATGCGCTTTTCCAACGTCGATTTTATCGACGATGAGGAGGTCGTTTCCGCGCTTTTTGCCGCGGTGGAGAATTATGCGAGGGAAATGGGATGCGACGAAGTCCACGGACCGCTCGGCTTCTCCGATCTCGACCGGGAGGGGATGCTCGTCGAGGGATTCGACCGGAAGGGGATGTTCATCACCTACTATAACCATCCCTATTATCCGCGCCGCCTTGAGCAGCTCGGCTATCGGAAGGACGTTGACTGGATCGAGTACCTCCTGCGCGTTCCGGACGAGTCGGGGATCGCGCAGATCCGGCGGCTCGCGGAGCTGGTCAAACGGCGGTATCATCTGACGGAGGCTACTCTCACCTCTAAAAAACAGTATCCCCGGTATATCGAAAAGATCTTCCGCCTTGTCAACGTTGCGTACGCCGGACTTTACGGGACGGTCGAACTGACCGAACGGCAGATCAAACGCTATGCAAAAAAATTCGCCCCTCTTGTGAACCCGAAACTGATGAGCATCGTCGAGAACGAAGAGGGCGAGGTGATCGCTTTCGGCATCACGGCGCCTTCGGTCGCCGACGCGCTCAAACGTTCGAACGGCCGGCTTTTCCCCTTCGGCTTTTTGCGCGTCCTGCACGCCTTCCGGGTGAACGACACGATCGATCTTTTTCTTGTGGCGGTCCATCCCGACTACCAGGGACGCGGGGTAAACGCCGTCCTGATCTCCCACGTCTGGGAGGGATGCCGGAAGGTGGGGATCGTGCAGGCGGAAAGCGGACCCCAGCTGGAGGAAAACACCAAGATCCTCGCACAGTGGAACGGTTTTGACAAAGAACAGCACAAACGCCGCCGCTGTTATCTGAAAAAACTCTGACGGTTTACCGGATTGGACGGGAAATGCCCTGGCGGCGTTTCCCGTCCGTTCTCTTTTAAGCCGTTGCTGCAAGTTTTTCCAACAAAAATTCATAAATCAGCGGAAATTCTCTTGACAAGCGGGTGGAGCGGGAATATAATGAATTATATTTTCCGGAAACTTTTATAATTCGGAGGGAATTATGTCTTACACAAAGGAAATTCTGGAGTCAGCGGAGCGGCAGTATGCCGATCAACCGGAGTTTTTGCAGGCGATGCGGGAGGTGCTGGAGTCGCTTGAACCCGTGATCGCGAAAAACGAAGAGCAGTACAAAAAGGAAGCGCTTCTGGAGCGTCTGATCGTTCCGGACCGCATTGTGATGTTCCGTGTCCCCTGGGTCGACGATCAGGGAAACGCACGCGTCAACACCGGCTACCGTGTTCAGTTCAACAACGCGATCGGTCCGTACAAGGGCGGGCTCCGGCTGCATCCCTCCGTCAATCTCAGCGTGATCAAATTCCTCGGTTTTGAGCAGATCTTCAAGAACTCTCTGACGGGGCTTCCGATTGGCGGCGGCAAGGGCGGTTCCGATTTTGATCCCAAGGGAAAATCCGACAGGGAAGTGATGGCGTTCTGCCAGAGCTTTATGGCGGAGCTCTATAAATACGTGGGCGCGGACCGCGACGTTCCCGCCGGCGATATCGGGACGGGCGCCCGGGAGATCGGGTATCTGTTCGGGATGTATAAAAAACTCAACGGCAATTTCGAGGGCGTTCTGACCGGCAAGGGTCTCACCTACGGCGGCTCGCTCGCCAGGAAAGAGGCGACCGGTTACGGGCTCCTCTATCTCACCGAGGAACTGCTGAAGACCCACGGACAGGATCTCGCCGGCAAGACGGTCGTTGTGTCCGGCGCCGGGAACGTGGCGATCTACGCGGTCGAAAAGGCGCAGCAGCTCGGCGCCAAGGTCGTTACCGTCAGCGATTCGAACGGCTGGGTCTATGATCCCGACGGGATCGATCTCGCCGCGCTGAAGGAGATCAAAGAGGTCAAGCGCGCGCGCATCAAAGAGTATCTTTCCTACCGTCCGAGCGCCGTTTATACGGAAGGCAAGGGCGTGTGGACCGTCAAGTGCGACGTGGCGCTCCCCTGCGCCACGCAGAACGAGCTGCTCCTCGACGACGCGAAGGCGCTGGTCGCAAACGGTGTGACCGCCGTCTGCGAAGGGGCGAATATGCCGACCTCCATCGAGGCGACCAAGTACCTGCAGGAAAACGGCGTCCTCTTCGTGCCCGGCAAGGCGGCGAACGCCGGCGGCGTTGCCACCTCCGCTCTTGAGATGTCCCAGAACAGCGAGCGTCTCTCCTGGAGCTTTGAGGAAGTCGACGCCAAGCTCAAGACCATCATGGTCGGCATCTTCCGCAACATCGACGCGGCGGCGAAGCGCTACGGGATGGACGGGAATTACGTTGCCGGCGCGAATATCGCGGGATTTGAAAAGGTTGCCAACGCGATGCTGGCGCAGGGAATTTGCTGAAAAACAAAGAACGGAAGGCTCCGGCCTTCCGTTTTTTTGTGTCAAAAGAGAGAAGAGCCTGAGACAAAAGTGCGTCTTCCTATTGAAAAGCAAAGAAAAAAATAGTATACTGGACGTGACAGAAAATCAATCGGGAGGACAATGAATGAAACACGGTGTTTTTCGCTTTTTCGGACTTTTTCTCGCGGTGCTTTTGACCTTTCCTCTTCTTGCCGTTCCGGCGGCGCCCGCCGTTTCCGCGGCGGAGAAGGTCGTTTATCTGAAAAAAGGCGGAGCGGGGGACAAGAACGGTTCCTCGCCTGACAACGCCCTTTCCACTTTGACGAACGCCTACGCCGCGCTCGGGAATGCAGGCGGACGGATCGTCATCTGCGGC
>CACYYS010000065.1 GCA_902778725.1 uncultured Ruminococcus sp. | reverse complement strand
GTACCGGGCGGCTTTTTGCCTTGTTCTGCTTTGAATACGCTTTCCCAAAATCTTCCCTTTTCGGAAGTCTTTTCGCTTCCTTTTCTTCAGAAAAGGAAGTCTTTTGCCTTCTTTTCTTCAGAAAAGAAAGTTACCGCAGCGTGATGCCGAGGGTCTTCTCGAGGTAGGAGAGGAGGCGGGAGACGGCCTTGTCGGCTTCCTCGTCGGTGATGGTATGGTCCTGGGAGCGGAGCCAGACGCGGAAGGAGACGGACTTTTTGTTCTCTCCGAGCTGGGCGCCGCGGTAGACGTCGAAGAGGCGGACGCCGCAGAGGAGCTTTTCTCCGGCGGCGCGGAGGGCGCGTTCGACGGAGCCGACGGGGGTATCCTCGCCGCAGACGAAGGAGAAGTCGCGGGTGGAGGAGGGGAACTTCGGCAGCGGGGAGAACTGGGGGATGCCGCCGCGCAGGGCGAAGAGGGCGTCGAGGTCGATCTCGGCGGCGTAAACGCGCGTTTCGCGGGGGAAGCCGAAGTTTTCGGCGACGGCGGGGTGGAGCTCGCCGATCGCGCCGAGGCGGGTCTCCCCGACGGAGACGGTCGCGGCGCGGCCGGGGTGGAAGGTAGGCGAATCGGTGAGGGGGGCGAAGTCCGCCTCGCCCGCGCGGGCGAGCGAGAAGAGCTCGCAGACGGCGGTCTTGAGGCGGTAGAAGTCCCCGTCGCCGTAGAAGCCGAAGACGAGGGAGGTGCGCTCGTCGGGCAGCTCGTTTTCGTCCTCCTTCGGCAGGTAGACCGAGGCGAGCTCGAAGAGGGCGGCGGCGTCCGCGCCGCGGGAGCGGTTGCGGAGCAGCACGTCGAGGAGCGAGGGCAGGGCGGTGGTGCGCATGATGCCGGTATCCTCGCCGAGGGGGTTGCGGATCTTCACGCTGCGGCGCAGGGGGCTGTCCTCCGGCAGGCGGATCCGGTCGTAGAACTTGGGGGAGATGAAGGAGAAGGTCACCGCCTCGTAGTAGCCGAGGGCGGTGAAGCGGTCGGCGACGGCGCGGCGGAACTTCTGCCGGTCGGTGAGGCCGCCGCGGGTCGTTTCCCCGCGCAGGGGGGTGGAGCGGATCGCCTCGTAGCCCCAGATGCGGACGACCTCCTCCGCCACGTCGTTCATGCAGCCGACGTCCCCGCGGAAGGAGGGAACGGTGATCTTCCCGTTTTTCACGGTGAAGTCGAGGGAGCGGAGGATGCGTTCCATCTCGGCGCCGGGGATGTCGGTGCCGAGGAAGCGGTTGATCTTATCGGGCTCGAGGGGGAGGACGGTCGGGGCTTTTTTGCCCGGGAAGAGGTCTACCGTCCCGTCGGTGATCTCGCCGGCGCCGAGCAGCTCGACGAGCTCGCAGGCGCGGTCGAGGGCGGGGAGGCAGTTCTCGGCGCAGAGGCCCTTTTCAAAGCGGGAGGAGGACTCGGTGCGCATCCCGAGGGCTTTTGCCGCCCGGCGGACGGAGCCGCCGCGGAAGTTGGCGCTCTCGAAGACGACGGTGGAGGTGGCGTCGGTGATCTCGCTGTTCTCCCCTCCCATCACGCCGGCGAGCGCGACGGGCTTTTTCGCGTCGGCGATGACGAGCATTGAAGCGGCGAGGGTATGGTCCTTGCCGTCGAGGGAGCGGAAGGTCTCGCCCTCCGCGGCGCGGCGGACGGTGATGGCGGAGCCCTCGAGGCAGCGGTAGTCAAAGGCGTGCATCGGCTGGCCGTACTCGAGCATCACATAGTTTGTGATGTCGACGATGTTGTTGATCGGGCGGACGCCGGAGGCGCGCAGGCGCATCCGCATCCAGAGGGGGGAGGGCGCGATCTTCACGTTGCGGACTACGCGAGCGGCATAGCGGGGGCAGAGCTCGGGGTCGTCGATCTTCACCGAGAGGAAGCTCTCGGTCTTTTCCTTCCCTGCGTGGAAGACGGGCTTTTTCACCGTCAGCGTTTTGCCGAAGGAGGCGGCGGTCTCACGGGCGAGGCCGATCACCGAGAGGCAGTCGGGGCGGTTGGAGGTGATCTCGAAGTCGACGACGACGTCGGAGAGGCGGAGCGCCTTCCGGATATCCTCGCCGACGGGGGTCGCGGGGTCGAGGATCAGGATCCCGTCCTCGGCGGCGCCGGGCATATCGTGGGTCGTGAGGCCGAGCTCCGCGATGGAGCAGAACATCCCCTCGGACTCCACGCCGCGCAGCTTGCCGGTTTTGATCGTGACCCCGCCGGGCAGGGTCGCCGGGGCGACGCAGCAGGGAACGACAGCGCCCTCAAAAAGGTTCTGGGCGCCGGTGACGATCTGTCTGGTTTCTCCGTTCCCGATATCGACCCGGCAGACCCAGAGGTGGTCGCTGTTCTCGTGCCGGGCGAGGGAGAGGACCTTCGCCGTTACGACGTTCGTGATCTCCTCGCCGAGCACTTCAAAGCCCTCGACCTTGGAGCCGGTCGCGGTCATGCGGTCGCAGTATTCCTTCGGTCCGACGCCGTCGCAGGAGACGAAATCGGAGAGCCATTCAAGCGATAGTTTCATCTGTTTTGCTCCTCCTTAAAATTGAGACAGAAAACGGACGTCGTTTTCATAGAGCAGGCGCATATCGTCGATCTTGTAGCGGAGCATCGCGATCCGCTCGACCCCGAGCCCGAAGGCAAATCCGGAGTAAACGTCGGTGTCGATGCCGCAGTTGGAGAGGACGAAGGGATGTACCATCCCGGCGCCGAGGATCTCGATCCAGCCCTCGCCCTTGCAGACGCGGCAGCCCTTGCCGCCGCAGGCAAAGCAGGAGGCGTCCACCTCCGCCGACGGCTCGGTGAAGGGGAAGTGGTGCGGCCGGAAGCGGATGCGGGTATCCTCGCCGAAGAGCTGCTTTGCGAAGATCTCGAGCGTGCCCTTGAGATCTCCCATCGTCACGCCCCGGTCGACGACCAGCCCCTCGAGCTGATGGAAGAGCGGGGAGTGGGTGGCGTCCACCGCGTCGGAGCGGTAAACGCGGCCGGGGGAGATCATGCGGATCGGGGGTTTCTTTTTCTCCATCGTGCGGACCTGCACGGGGGAGGTCTGCGAGCGGAGCAGGATCTTGTCGGTGATATAGAAGGTGTCCTGCGTGTCGCGGGCGGGGTGATCCTCGGGGATATTGAGGGCGACGAAGTTGTAGTAGTCGTATTCGACCTCCGGTCCCTCCGCCACTTCAAAGCCCATCCCGCAGAAGATGTCCTCAAGCTCCCGCTGCACCGCGGTCAGCGGGTGGAGGGTCGCGGCGGCGGCGGGCGCGGGGAGGGTGACGTCGAGCTTTTCCGCCGCGAGGCGCTTTTCCAGCGCGGCGGCGGCGCGCTCGCGCTTCGCCTTTTCGATCCCTTCTTCGATCATCACGCGCAGGTCGTTGACCGCCTGCCCGGCGGCGGGGCGCTCCTCCGGGGAGAGCTCGCCCATCGAGCGCAGCAGCGCCGTAAGCTCCCCCTTCTTCCCGAGGAAGCGGATCCGCAGGGACTCGGGGTCGAGGCCCTTGTCGGCGAGCGCGGCGAGCGCCTCCGCGCGCATTTGTTCCAGTTTTTCTTTCATATCGGAAGAACTCCTTTCAGCGTTCCGTAAAATCGGAAAAAAACAAAAATCCCGCCCGTCCCAACAGGACGAACGGAAGAGAGACCGTCCGCGGTACCACCCGTCTTCCGGAAAGCTCCGGCACTCAAGGTACGGACAGACCGTGTCCGTGCGGGCCTCGGAGGGCGAAAGGCGCGCGGCGCCCGCCGGTCCGCTTGCAGCCGGGGCGGACCTCTCTGGAGGCGGGGGATGCCGTTTGCCGATCCTCGTCATCGGCGATGCTTTATTATAGCACGCCCGTCCGGCAAAATCAACGCTTTTTTCGAAAAAAGAGGGCGGAAACGGGCAAAAAAAGGGGATCAGCGCCCCGCGGTGAGGCGGATCAGCAGGTCCTTGTCGTCGTCCTTTGCCGCTTTGCAGCGGCGGACGGCGCCGCAGGTCCGGCAGACGTAGGTGATGACAAAGCCGCGGCGGGGATCCGGCTCGGTCCGCACCGCCTCCATCACGCCGCCGCAGTCCGCCTGCCGGTCGCCGGGCAGTACGTCGAGATGGAGGGAGGCGAGGCAGCGGGGACAGTGGTCGCGCGAGGAGTAGCCGAGCGGCGGCACCTCCGCGCCGCAGGCGGCGCAGCGAAAGCCGCTGTCGTTTTTGCGGAAGCGTTTTTCCTGCGGTCCTTCCATAAAAAGGCTCCTTTTCCGGGATTTTCTTTCCGTATAGTTTTCCGCTTTCCGGGCGATACTGGTTAAAAAAGCCGGAAAGGACGGAAAAAAAGATGAAACGGGATCCGAGCGGCCTTCTGCCGCTTTTGCTGATCGCCTTTGCGCTGGCGGTGTTTTTCGGGATGTTCCCCGTTCCCGCGCACGCAGAGGCGCGGGACGCGGCGGCGGACGCGGGCGTTCTCTACGGAGAGGGGGAGCAGCGCCCCGCGGCGGAGAACGGGGGAGACCCCGACCTGCCCGCCGAGGGGAACGCGCCCTCCGAGGGCGCGAGCGCGCCCGGCGGCGGCTCCTTTACCCTGGTGATCGCCGCGATCATCGCGGTCGCGGCGGTGATCCTGATCCTGCTGATGATACCGGGGAAGGAGAGGTAAGAAGTAAGAGTGAAGAGTGAAGAGTGAAGAGGGAGGAAGAGGGAGTCACTTGCCGACGCAGAAGCGGGAGAAGACGCGGGAGACGATCTCCTCGCTGACGCCGCGCCCGTCCAGCTCCCCGAGGGCGGCGATCGCCTCCTCGACGTCCGCGAGGACGCAGTCCTCCGGCATCCCCGCGGCGTGGGCGGCGCGGGCGTTCTCCAGCGCCGTTTTTGCGGCGAGCGCGGCGGCGTACTGCCGCTCGCCCGCGAGGGAGGCCTCCTCCCCCGGCGCGGCGCCGGAGAGGAAGAGCTCCTCCACCGTTTTTTTCAGCTCGCCGAGCCCCTCGCCCGTCCGGGCGGAGAGGGAGAGAGAGCGGGAAAAGAGCGCCTCGATCGGCGCGGGATCCGCCGCGGCGGGCAGATCGCACTTGGTAAAGACCGGCAGGACGGTCCCCCCGGCGCGCGAAAGCCGGTCGGCGAGGGCGAGGCAGTCCTCCCCGAGCGGGCGGGACCGGTCGATGACAAAGAGCACCAGCGCGGCGCTCTCCACGGCGGCGAGCGCGCGCCCGACGCCGATCCGCTCGATCTCGTCGGCGCTCTCCCGCAGCCCGGCGGTGTCGCTGATCCGCAGCAGCACGTCCCCGACGGCAAGGTCGGTCGTCAGTACGTCCCGGGTGGTGCCCGCCGTATCGGTCACGATGGCGAGCTCCTCCCCCGCGAGGGCGTTGTAGAGCGAGCTTTTCCCCGCGTTGGGGAGCCCGCAGATCACGGCGGGCACGCCCTCGCGGACGGGGGCGCTTTGCTCGTATCCGTCGATCAGGCGCGCGACCCTGCCGCGCGCGTCCTCCAGTACCCCGGCAAGCTCCGCCGGGGAGAGCCCGGCGAGATCCTCGTCCGGGTAGTCGATCTTGGCGCACAGGGCGGCGGCGGCGTCGGCGAGCCGGCCGGCGATCCCGTCAAGCTCCCGTTTCAGCTTCCCCGCCGTGCCGGAGAGGGCGAGCTTGAGCTGTCCCTCGGTCTTTGCCTCCAGCAGATCGGCAAACGCTTCCGCCTCGCACAGATCCATCTTGCCGTTGAGCAGCGCCCGGCGGGAGAACTCCCCCGGCTCCGCCGGTCTCGCGCCGGCGGCAAAGAGCGCGCGCAGGACCGTCCGCTGCACGAGGACTCCCCCGTGGCAGCAGATCTCCGCCACGTCCTCCCCCGTGAAGGAGGCGGGCGCGGGATAGAGGACGGCGATCCCGCTGTCCCGCATCCCGCCGGCGCACAGGATCTCCCCGTACACCGCGCGCCGCGCCGGCTGATCGGCGAGGCTCTTTTTGTTTTTGGGGAAGAAGACGGCGGAAGCGACGGAAAAGGCCTCCGGACCGGAGACCCGCAGGAGAGCGACCCCGCCCTTGCCGGGCGGGGTCGAGACGGCTGCGATCGTGTCGCGGCGCAGCATACTTATTCTTCCGTCGCCGTTTCCTCCCCGTCCTCCGGCTTTCTGCCGTCGGAGAGGGAGATCACGACCTTGCGGTTGTTCTCCGCGCCGACCGAGCGGGTGGTGACGCCCTCGATGCCCTGCACCTCCGAGTGGATGATGCGGCGCTCGTAGGGGGTCATCGGCTCCAGGGTCACGCTGCGGCGGTACTTTTTCGCTTTGGACGCCATGCGGCGGGCGAGCGCGCGGAGCGCCTCCTCGCGCTTGGCGCGGTAGTTCTCGATATCGATGGTCACGCGGTTCTCGCCGGCCTCCTTCTTTGCGCGGATCTGCGCGAGGTTGGCGAGATACTGGAAGCCGTCGAGCGTCTCCCCGTGGTGGCCGATCAGGAGCGTGGCGTCCTCGCCGTAAACGACGATGCGGCGCATCCCGTCCCCGTCGAGGATCATCTCGGCGCGGGCGGAGAGCTCAAGGTCGGAGAGGACGCGGCGGACAAAGAGGAGCGCGGGCTCGTTCTGCAGCTCCGGCGCCGTCTCGGCGACCGTCGGCATCGGCTTCGCCTCCGGCAGAGGGGCGCGCTGCTTCTGGGGCTGCTGCGGACGGGGGCCTCTGTTCCTTTCCTGCTGCGGGCGCGCGGCGGGCTCGCCCTCCTGCTTCTTCTGCGGGGAGAAGAATTCGCGCTGGAATTTTCCGCCTTCGCGGGTGGGCTTTTCCGGCTTTTCCTCCTCCTTTTCCTCCACGCGGTAGACGCGCACCTCGGCGGGCAGCTTCTTCAGCCCGAGGAAGCCTCCCTTGCGCGCGTCCGCAACGACCGTAAAGTCGTAGCCGCTTTCCGCGAGGTCCTCGACCCCGAGTTTTTTCTTTGCGTTTTCCAGCGCTTCCTGCACCGTATCGCCGGTGGCGATGAAATCCTTCAGATCTTCCATCTTATTTCCTCTTTTTTATTTCAGTTTGTATTTGCCGCCCTTGTCTTCCTTCAGGCGGGGCGCGTCCGGATCGGCGGGACGCGGCGCGGCGGGCTCGCCCTCCCCGTCTTCCTCCTCCGGCTCCGGCACACGGGGCGGGAGGTCGTCCTCGTCGTCGTCGATGTGGTGCAGGGAGCGGGGACGCGGACGGTCGGGATCATAGTCGGAGGTCTTCTTCCTTTTCGGCGCCTTGCCGGCGAGCTGCCGTTCCGCCGCCTTGTAATCCTCCTCGGTGAACTCCGGCAGCGGCATCAGCTTTGCAAGGATGACCGTCTGCGCGGCGTTGAGGACGTTCTGGTAGATCCAGTAAACGCCGATCGCCCCGGAGAACATAAAGGAGAAGAAGGTGGACATCAGCGGCATCGTGAAATCCATGAACTTGCCGGAGGTCTTCGCGTCCTGGGAGGCGACCGCCGCGGCGCCCTGCTGGGGCATGAACTTCCGCGACAGCTTCATCCCGAAGAAGGAGGTGACAAAGACGAGCAGCGGGATCAGCCAGAGCCAGCTCGGAGTGCTGAAGCTCGGCGTCTCGGCGAGGTCAAGGCCGAAGACCTTGAAGTCGAGGGAGACGATCTTGTCGTAGTTTTCGATCGCCGTATTGCCGGACGCGCGGACGGCGCTGACCAGCTTGATCTCGTCGGCGGCGGAAAAGCCCGCCGCCGTACCGCCGAGCGTTTCCACGATCTTTGAGACCGCGTCGGCGGAGAAGCGGAGGATATAGGTCAGCGGGGAGCGGACGATCTGGTAGAGGGCGATGATGATCGGGAACTGGACGAGCAGCGGCAGGCAGCCGGAGAAGGGGGAGTAGCCCTGCTGCTGGTAGAGCTCCATGATCTCGTTCTGCATCTTCTGCACGGTCGGGCGGTCGGTGCGCCCGGCGTACTTTTTGCGGATCGCCATCTCCAGCGGGCGCAGGCGCGCCTGCTTCTGCTGGCCGCGCTGCTGCTTGATCGCCAGCGGCAGCAGCACGATCTTCACGAGAACGGCGAAGAGGAGCAGCGCCAGCGCGTAGTTGCCGGTCCATTCGTAGAACCAGCGCATCGGATAGGCGAAGGGGTAGGCGATGATCTCAAATAATTTGCCCATAGCTTGTCCCCGGTCGGGGGTCCTTTCGTGTTTGTGTTATCGCCCGGCAGGCTGTTTTTCCTTCTTCTGCGGGACGGGGTCATAGCCCGCGCGGCAGAAGGGGTTGCAGCGCAGCACTCTCCGCACGGAGAGGAAAAGACCGCGGAAAAATCCCCATGTGGAAAAGGCCTCCAGCGCGTATTCCGAGCAGGATGGGGTAAAGCGGCAGGAACGCGGCAGGAGGGGGGAGAGGGTCTTCTGATAGAGGCGGATCAGCGCGATGCAAAGATACTTCATATCAATCCTGTGGCGGAGCGGGCGGCTCCGCGTCGGTTTTCAGCATGCCGAGCTTGCCGAGCGAGCGGGCGAGATCCCGCGTCACCTCGGCGAGGGTGGATCCGGCGAGAGGCTCTCTTGCCGAGATCACAACGAGATGTCCCGGGCGGATCCCGGGGTCTTTGTCAAGCGAGCGGTACGCCTCCCGCAGGAGCCGCTTGGCGCGGTTCCGGGTCACGGCGTTGCCGTTCCTTTTTCCGACCGACAACCCCACACGGTTGAGATAGGTCTTTTCGGGGTTTGCACGGCGCAGCTTCTCCGCTTTGAAGTCCCGGAGGACAAAAACGGTCAGACGCCCCGTGCCGGCCTTCCTTCCTTTGGAAAAAGTTTTGACGTACAGATGGTTTTCGGTGATCGGATACAGTTTCATTTCGGTTTGCTTCCGTCGGTGGGATTTTTGCGAAAAAGAATGAGAAAGGCGGCGCCGGTCTTCTCCGTGCTGCCGCCCCGTCCGCCTTTAATAGGTGAGTCTCGCTCTGCCTTTTGCGCGTCTTCTCTTGAGAACTTTTCTTCCGTCGGCAGTTTTCATTCTCTTACGGAAGCCGTGCTCTTTTTTGCGCTGGAGCTTCTTCGGCTGATAGGTCCTGAGCATTGTTTGCACCTCCTTCGACGAGATCGGAAGCGGTTTTCCCGCACTGTATATGGATCGACTATGTTATTATGCCACACAAGCGGGTGGTTTGTCAAGGGGTTTTGCGCACTTTTCGCGCCGGAGGCGCGCCCGCTCGGGCGCGCCTCCGCGCAAAGATGATTTTTCTTTTATTGCCGTGACACCTGGTAAAGAACACGAGAGGAGGACGGCGTTCTATGATCGTCTCCCGGTTGATAGGTTCGATATTCAATATAACCGGAAGATATATTTACTTTGATTACTTCCGGAATATAGATGTTCCCCTCCTCCCAAACGATCTTCGGCCAAAACTCCTCATATTCTAATCCTAAATCGTAAGTGTAATCCGGCAACTGGATTTTTCGAAACGCTTCCTCGATTGATTTAAAATCATCATTTTCTTCGATGACAGTCAAAGCGGTTTCCAGATCAAGCTTCGGCGCATTCAAATCAACCTTCCCTTCCAGCGCTTCGCTCCAATACCAAAAAGCCCACGCGTTTTTGAACTGGTTTTTCAGTTGCTTCAGGATCTCCTCCAGTTCTTCTTTCTTCTCACCGGACAGCGTGAACGTCGTCCCGACCGGATCTGTTCCGGGTGAGGGTTCTGCTGTCAAAGCAAGCGAGGAGGCGTCCGTCGGCGCGTCTCCCGCCGTGGTATCGCCGGGCTCGCGCTCCGCGCAGGCGGAGAACGCAAAAGAAAGCGTAAAGACAAGCGCCAACACGAATGAAACGGGTTTCGTTTTCATAAGATCTTCCCTTTCTTCGTTTCCGGTTTTCCGGCGCAACAAAAAAGCGCGCGACCTTGCCGTTCGGTCACGCGCGACAGGAAAGGATCAGAAGTACCCTCCGCCGCCTTCCGGCAAAGGGGATCCTTTCCCACTCGCGCGGACCGGGGAGACGTTTTCTCCGGCTGCGTTCCATGGGAA
>CACYYS010000064.1 GCA_902778725.1 uncultured Ruminococcus sp. | reverse complement strand
CGACGGGGACGAACCGGTCGTCCTCCCCGTGGAGGATCAGGATCGGGAGTTCCGTCTCCGCGACCGCCGCGGCGGCGTCCGCCCCGGAGAGAGAAAAACCGCCGAAGATCCGCGCGCCGAGCGCGGTAAAGGGATAGAGGAGCTTATCGGAGACGCCGGTATCGCGGCAGCACTTTCTCACGATCTTGGCGGGCGAGGAATACGGGCTGTCCGCGATCACGCCGCAAACGCTCCCGGGCAGTCCGAGGGAGGTCGCCATCAGGACGGTCGCCGCTCCCATCGAGATCCCGTAGAGGAAGATCGGCCGGCCGGGGTAACGCCTCTCAAGCCAGCGCGCCCAGTCGACGCAGTCGAGCCGCTCCCGCACGCCGAGGGTGAGGGTGTGCCCTCCGCTCTCGCCGTGGGCGCGTTCGTCCGGCAGCAGAACGGTAAAACCGCGGGCGACCGCCATCTCCGCTCCGCCGGAAAAGTCGCGGAAAGCGGTGCCGCGGTAGCCGTGCATACAAAGCGCCACCGGCGCGTCCTCCGCTCCCTCGAGCAGGCGGGCGGAAAGCCGCAGCCCGTCCCGGGAGCGGATCTCCGTCCGCTGCCAGGGATGCGCCGAGGCGAGATGACGGATCATGGCGAGCCCCTCCTCACGGTAGGGAAGGTACTGTTCCTCCGTCGGGTAATTGAGGTCGTTGTTCTGGTCTCCCCGCGGGGAATAAAAGGAATAGCGGTACGCGCCGTAGGCGCCCGCGAAAACCAGAACGGAAAGGATAAGAAACGCGATCAGAAACGGCATGATCCCTCCGCGCGGCAGAACCGCGCTTTATTCTTTATCGGCGCTCCCGGACTCCCGCGAGGCGTTCTCTTCCTCGATCCAGCGGCGGCCGGCCGGCTCCCAGGTCCGCTCGCTGATGATATAGCGGGGACGGCGCTTCGTTTCCAGATACGTTTTTCCGACGTACTGACCGATCACCCCGAGACTGACGAGCTGGATCCCGCCGAGCACGCAAAGGATGCAGACGGTGGACGCCCAGCCGGCGACGGTGTTGCCGAGGATAGCCTCGACCACCGCCCAGATCGCGCCGGCGAGTCCGAGGATGCTGAGAACGAGCCCGAGCCCGGCGATCAGGTTGATCGGCTTGACCGAGAGATCGGTGACGCCGTTGAGCGCCAGCGCCGCCATCTTCCGCAGAGGATAGTGGCTCTTCCCCGCCACGCGGCGGGCGCGCTTGTAATAGACGCAGCTGCTCTTGAAGCCGACGAGCGGGAACATCCCGCGCAGAAAAATGTTCACTTCCTCAAAATCGGCGAAGTGCCGCAGAACGAGACTACTGACAAGGCGGTAATCGGCGTGATCGTACACGACCTCCGCGTCCAGCCCCCGCATCATCCGGTAAAAGGCGTGCGCGGTCGTCCGCTTAAAGAAGGAGTCGGTCTCACGGCTCGATCGGACGCCGTAGACGACCTCGCTGCCGTCGAGATACGCGTCCACCATCGCGTCCATCGCGTCCACGTCGTCCTGCCCGTCGCAGTCGATCGAGATCGTGATGTCCGAGCGGTCCTTAGCCTCCATCAAACCCGCGAGAACGGCGTTCTGATGGCCGCGGTTGCGGCTCTGAGAGATCCCGAGGTAATGCTCGTCCTCCCGGGCGAGGGCGGTGATGATCTCCCACGTCCGGTCGGAGGATCCGTCGTTGACGAAGAGGACCCGGCTGGACGGGCTGACCTTTTCCGCCGCGATCAGGGAAAGGAGCTTGTCCCGGAACAGCGGGGCCGTGAGCGGCAGGACCTTTTCCTCATTATAGCATGGGATAACGATCCACAAAATGGGACGTGCCGGCATCGTATCTCCTCCTTTTTCCTGTTTTTTTTATTCTATCACATCTTTCCCCGGATATCAAGCGGGCGGCGAAAAGAAACGTCCGGCAAAGCGATTGACAAGTCTGCGTTCCGTCATTATAATGGATTTATACCGACAGAAAGGAAAAGAAAGATGATGATCCGACCGGTCCGGCCGTTTTACAGACAGAACGGCGCTCCTTCGGGCGAGATGCCCGGACGGAAGCGCGAAACTCCCGGAGAATGCAGCGGGATCGCCGCGCCCGGCTTCTGCCTGCCCGAAGCAGAAATGCCGTACGTCCGCGTCTGCGCCCACCGCGGGTTCAACACCGTCGCGCCCGAAAACAGCATGCCCGCTTTCGGCGCGGCCGTCGCTCTCGGTGCGGACGAGATCGAGTTCGATCTCTGGCCGTCCGCTGACGGAGAGGTCGTCTCCACGCACGACGCCCGCCTCGGGCGTGTCAGCGACGGCGAGGGAATGGTCTGGGAAAAGACGGTCGGGGAGCTCAAAACGCTCGATTTCGGAGCCAAATTCAGCGAGGCTTTTACCGGTCTGCGTATCCCGACCTTTGAAGAGATCCTTCGCGCGTTTTCCCGCCGCACCGTTATGAACATCCATATCAAGACGTCGGCGGAGCCTTCTTTCATTCTGCGCGGCGAATGGCTCGACCGGATCGTCTCCCTGGTACGCAGGTACGGCTGCGAAAAGCATATGTATTTTATGAGCGGCGACGACGCCGTCCTCGCGTATCTTCAGAAAACCGCCCCCGATCTGCCCCGCTGCTGCGGATACGGGAAAAACCGCGCCGAGGATCAGGTGACGCGCGGACTGCGCTACGGCTGTACGAAGATCCAGCTGTTCCTCGACAGATTCACCCCCGAGCTGATCGCCCGTGCTCACGGGAACGGGATGAAGGTCACGGCGTTCTTCGCCGACACCGCCGAAAAAGCAAAATGGTATCTCGATCAGGGCGCCGACACGATCCTGACAAACGACTATCTGCGCGTTTCCGGGTATGTGAAAAACTACCGGAAAAAACTCGAATAACGGACGGCGCCCCCTTGCAAAGGGGGCGCCCTTGTGATAGGATAAAAGAAAAAGGCGCCGCCCTACCGGCGGCGCCGGAACGGAGACAGCAATATGGACGGAAAGATCGAAAGACTCCGCGAGCTGATCGACGGAGCGGAAAACATCGTCTTCTTCGGCGGGGCGGGCGTTTCCACCGAGAGCGGCGTGCCGGACTTCCGCAGCAAGGACGGCCTTTACAACCAGCACGACGTCCGCTTTGACGCCTACCGGCCGGAATACCTGCTCAGCCATACCTGCCTTGTGCGGGAGCCGGAGGTGTTCTTTGAGTTCTACCGGCAGAAGATGGACGCGCGCGGCGTGCGGCCGAACGCGGCGCACTACGCGCTGGCAAAGCTGGAACGGGAGGGAAAGCTGAAGGCGATCGTCACCCAGAACATCGACGGACTGCACCAGAAGGCGGGCAGCCGGACGGTCTGGGAGATCCACGGCACCACGCAGAGAAACTACTGTATGCGCTGCGGCAAGCCCTACCCCGCCGACTATCTCTACGACTCTCCGGAGCGGATCCCCCGCTGCTCCTGCGGCGGGATCGTCCGCTGCGACGTCACCCTCTATGAGGAAGCGCTGCCCGAGGAAGCCGTGGAAAACGCGGTCCGCGCGATCCGCCGCGCCGATCTGCTGATCATCGGCGGGACGTCTCTCACCGTCTATCCCGCCGCCTCCTACGTCTCGTATTTTGCGGGCGAGCATCTCGTTATCCTCAACAAGGAGCATCTCTCCTACCCTCTCGATCCTAAGCGGGATCTCGAGATCAACGAGCCGATCGGAAAAGTCCTTTCCGAGGCGGTCGGAAGATAACGGAGCGGAGAGATCCGATCCGCAAGACCCTCTTGCGCTTTCCGGATATCCGTGCTACAATAAAAATACAAATCAGCTTTTGAAAGGAGCTTTTTTATGAATTGCAGTAATTGCGGCGCTC
Source organism: uncultured Ruminococcus sp. (assembly GCA_902778725.1). Classification (GTDB taxonomy): domain Bacteria; phylum Bacillota; class Clostridia; order Oscillospirales; family CAG-272; genus RUG12395. The sequence goes on along the minus strand of CACYYS010000064.1, from coordinate 6,334 downwards.
CGGTCGGCGGACAGGAAACCTTCTGCCCGAACTGCGGAGCTCCTCTCCCCCGCCCCGCCCAGCCGATGGGCGGCCCCGCCCCGGCAGGTCCCACGCCCGCGGGCGCGCGTCTCTTCTCCGTGATCTGTGACAGTCTCTTCCTCGCGCTCTGCATCCTCCTCACCGTTGCAGGCGGGCTCGCGGTCTTCTCCGGCTCCATCCCCCTGCTCACGGTCCTTGCCGTGATCTTCCTCTGGCTGCTTTACAGCGCAGGCAAGCGCGGGCAGCTCGCCGTTCCCCAGTTCAAGTACCTCAGCGGCACCGCCACCGCCGCCTACGTTCTCTCCTGGGTCGCCCTCGTCGCCCTGATCCTCTCCTTTTTCCTGATCCTCTTTTTACTCCCCGTTCTGAAAAGCGCGGGTTTCTCGCTTGACGATCTCTGGAGCAGGATCGCGGACGCCGTCAACGGGCAGATCCCTCCGGCGCTGATCGCGCTCTTCTCCCGCACCATTGTCTGGTTCATCCTCGCCGTCATGATCGTCGGCGCTGTCGCCGCGTTGATCTCCCTTCTTGCCACGCGCGCGCTCCGGCTCTTCCTCCGCTCCGTTTCCCAGAGCGCGGAATCGGGCGTGCCCGCCTTCACAAAGAGCAAGCAAGCCCGCGTCTGGCTGATCGTGCTCGCCGTCGGGAACGGGATCGCCGCCGTTTCCTCCCTCTCCTCCGGCGCCGTCGCATCCGCTCTCACAAACGGCTCCATGTGCGCGGCGTTGATCATCGGCGCGATGCTGATCAAAAAGTACTTCCCCGAAGAGGACTGATCCTCTCCCCTGTTTTCCTGAATAAAACAAAATTGCCGCCGGAATAATCCGGCGGCAGTTTTTTATCGCCCTTTGATTCTCCTCCGCTCCCGCCTTGCATCTTTCGCTTCATATATCGTAAAAATGCTTGAAAAATCACTTTATTTGTATTATCATATCAGTATAAAAAGCCGAACGTTGCGCTTTCCGCCGTCAAACGGCGGATACTTAGGCTCGCGAAGCGGTAAGGACGGCCGGATACGGAACGGTTGTTCTTTCCCGCATTACGGACAGCGGAGCCGGATAAGATCAAGACCTGCGCTCCGTCCCTTTAACGCGACGAGGGATAAAACGGCGGAATTCGAAACAAACGTTAAAAATCATAAGAAACGTTACACGGAGGTCACGGTATGAAAACAAGAAGGATCCTCAGTTTTTTGCTGGCGCTCATTCTGGTGGCGGCGCTTATTCCGCCGACACACGTCTTCGCCATACAGATCTTTGTGAAGACGCTGACCGGCAAAACCATCACGGTGGAAGTGGAGCCGGGCGATTCCATCGACAACGTCAAGGCGAAGATCCAGGACAAAGAGGGGATCCCTCCCGATCGGCAGCGGCTGATCTTTGCCGGTAAGGAGCTGAAAGACGGCCATACGCTGGCGGATTACAACATCCAGAAGGAGAGTACGCTCCATCTGGTGCTGCGGGGCGTGAAAGCGCTGCAGCTTGTCACCGGCGGCGCGGCGGCGAATATTGCCGGTGCGCAGGGAAACAGCGTCTGGTTCGGCGCGTATCCGCAATCCTCCGACGGGCAGGGCGGCTTCAACGTCGATCCGATCAAGTGGCGCGTGCTCAGCAATGCCGACGAAAAGCTGCTGGTGATCTCCGACCGGGTCCTTGATGTGATGCCGTACGATACAAAGATCTATTATCAGTCCGATGAAAGCAAAAGCTGGGAAGAAAGCAGTATCAGAGCCTGGCTCCAGGGTACTGAAGCAGATCCCCCGGGCGACCCCGAGGACGATTTCATCGGCGTGGGCTTCAGGGACACGACCTTCACGGCAAAGGAGTATGCAGCCGTCGCGGAAACAAAGATCCAGAACAGTAACGGCGGTTCCGGCACACACGACACGCTGTTCCTGCTGTCCGAGGATGAGGCCGATGAATACGGGCTCAATATACCGGCAAACTCAACAACGGACACCGATTACGCGGCGGAGAAAAGAGGAGATGACGCGTCTAACGGTGAATGGATCAGCCGTACTTCGATATACGGCGATAATGTTTGCTGTCTGGAAGGTTATAGTGACGACACAAACACCCATTTTTCTGTGTGTTCTAAAGCCGATGCTAACGGCGTGCTTCCCGCTCTCCATATCGATCTGAAATCCGTACTCTTCACATCAGCCGCCGAAGGCGGCAAGCAGAGCGCGGAGGACGGCTCTCTCTCCCCGGTAGGCAGTTTTACAAGCAACGAGTGGAAGCTGACGCTGCTCGACGACGGCAGCAAATACGCCGTCGGAGACGGTCACAAGGATTTCAAGGCGGAGCTCGTCGGCACCGACGGCGATCTGAAGAAGTGGAAGATCGCGTACAGCGGCGCGACGGTCGGAGAGAACGAATATATCTCCGCCGTCGTGGAGGGCGCTGACGGGATCCTGTATTACGGGCGGCTCTGCAAGGCGCAGGCTGATCCCGCCGCCCCCGAAGCGGGGCCGAACACGGTCACGGTGGATCTTTCCGGGATTTCCATCGAAGACAGTAATTCCGTCGGATACAACAAACTGTATCTCTTCAACGAGCAGTACAACGGCGACAAGAAGACAGACTACTCCGGCGCCCTTCAGCTGATCAGATATCTCCCGTGGATGACCGTGACGGCGGATGACGTTGCCGAAGGAGAAGACGCTGTCGTCATGGTTCAACTTCCCGAGAACGTCACCGGGACCGTGACGCTGACCGTTGACGGCAAGTCTTATGAAGCCGTCCCTCTGGACGGGCTCGCCGTTCTGGCCCTGTCGGGTCTTGCGGCGGGCAACTATACCGTTGCGGTCTCGTATCCCGGGGACAATGACTTTGCCGGATGCGAGGCAGACGCGGAATTCTCGGTTATTCACACCGACACGAACGAAACCGAGCCCGCAGTCCTTACCGGCAGCGGTACGGCGGAGGACCCCTATCGGATCGGCACGAAGGCGGAGCTTGAAAAATTCCGCGATATTGTAAACGGCGAAAACGGCGAAACGAAAAACCAAAGCGCCTGCGCCGTTCTCACCGCCGATATCGACCTCGGCGGCATCGACGCAGACGGCAACGGGATCCCCGGCAGAGAATGGAATCCCGTTGGGCATAACCCATCCTACAATGGTACCTTCGACGGGAACGGGCACGTTGTTTCCGGCGTTTACGTCCTGTGCGAAAGATATCAAAACGCCGGATTCTTCGGATCACTGTCATCGGCTTCCGTGAAGCGGCTTGGAGTGACGGGCGTGATCATCATCACTTGTACAGAGGCAATGGCAGGCGGGATCGCAGGCGATGCTTATCACGACTCTATCATCTCCGAATGCTGGTTTGAAGGCGAAGTCACGGCAGAGGCGAATCTGTCGCTTGCATCGGCAGGCGGCATCGTGGGGCACATTGATAACTGCACGGTGATCGACTGCTATCACGCAGGTCCCGTTACCGCCTCGTTGACCTACTCTGTGCCGGTAAATGTTACCAGAGCGGGAGGGATCAGCGGAAGTGCATATAACCATAGCGTCATCGCAAACTGCTATCATCTCGGCGGCAAGGTAAAAGCCTCGGCTGTGAAAAAGAACGTTGCCCGCGGGATATACGGATTTTCCAGCGATGATTCTCTAACGATCCGTCAGTGTTACTACCGGTTCGGCATGGCGCCGTCGGTCGGCGACAAAGAAGAAGAGGTAACTTCCCTTTCCGCCGATCAATTCAATCAGAAAAGCACATTTTGCGTTCCCGGCAACAGCACCAGATCCTGGGACTTCGACAACGTCTGGTATATGGATCTGGAAGCGCACCGTCCGAAGCTGCGCGCCTTCGTCACTGAAATCTCCGATTGGACCGAGCTCACCGCCGCGCTGAAAAAAGGCGGCAGCCTGGCGCTGACCTCCGACCTAAAGCACGACGGGATCAACGACCCCTTCCTTACGGTTCCCGACGACGTATCCGTCACGCTCGATCTGAACGGGCATATCATCGACCGCAACGCTGCCGAACCTGTCCCCAACGGTTACGTCATCAAGGTCAAAGGAGAGCTGAAGCTGATTGACAGCGCGCCCGAAGCGGAACATGAAACCCCCGTGTACTACGACGATCCCGTAAACGGCAAGCGGGTTACCGTAAAAGGCGGGATCATCACGGGCGGCTGGAGCGACGCGCCCGGAGGCGGCGTGACCGTTGAAAACGGCGTCCTGATAATGGAGGGCGGCAGCATCGCCGCAAACCGCTCCGGATCGACCGCGACCGGCGAAAATGCGGGACGGGGGGCAGGAGTCTATATCGTCGCCGGCAGCTTCACCATGACCGGAGGCTCGATCTGCGGCAACGTCGCCACGTATCGCGGGGGCGCGGTCTATCAGCAGGGCGGCAGTTTAGTGATAACCGGCGGCGCGATCTGCGGCAACGTCGCGGGTGAAGAGGGCGGCGCCGTATGTTCTTACGGAAACATTGACGTACAGGGCGCCCTATTCTTTCACAACATGGCAAATGACGGCGTCATCTATCTCGATTACATGCATTCCTTCCGTATCAACAACAACGCGTTTCTCGAAAACGATACGTTGCTGTCCTTGTTCTCCGGAAACTTTCCCGACTACGACTCTTCGCGTTTCGAAGACCCCCTCGTTCTTTATGACTCCGGTCCCAGCCTGGAGAAAGTGAGGTTCCTGGATAACAACTGGTACGGTAATTTTACAGGCGGCAGCGCAAACATACTGGTCGTTCCGGGTGAAATGAACCTCACAACCTGGTATTATCTGAAACCGGTCCGGGAGATCGATACCAACGGTCAGTACATCCTGAAAGTCGTGCCTTATCTGTACAACAGTACCTCAGACAGTGATATGGAGATCACACCGGACAAGTATATGCTCCCGGATATCACCCTTGACTGTATCGGCACGGGCGTCGAGTTCGAAGACGGCGCGGCGATCCGCATGACGAAGGGCTCCTTCTCCTCCGCCTCCTTTGCGGTCAAGCCCGAAAAGGACGCGTACTCGTATCGGGTCGGCGTCGAATATCCCGGGACCGATCTTTCGAAAACGATGAGCTTTGAAAGAACGATCACAGTCAACGACGGCAAGGAGATCGCTTACGACCCCGAGGGGGAATACGGGATCGCCGCGTTTGAAAACGGAGAAGCGATCCCCGCGGCGGTGATCCGGGGAAAGACCGTCACGCTCAGCATCTCAAATCATTCTTACGCCGCGACGGTTTCCGACAGCAGCACGTTCAAGCCGGATCCTCTGAACGAGACTCCGGGAGCGCACGACACGCTCTTTACCGTTGAGGGTTTCAAGCCGGTCATGGGCGTGGTGAAGATGCCGAAAATCATTTCTTCTATGACGCTGACGGCAAACGACGCGCATGTTGGCGAAGACACGGTGATCAAAGCAATACTGCCCGAAAACGCCACCGGAAAGGCGGTGTTTCATGTTGAAGGCAGTGTTTACTCAGTCGGGATCAAAGACGGGCTCGCAAGTCTGACCCTTACCGGTCTTAACCCGGGCCAATACAGCGTTACCGCTTCGTATCCGGGCGACGATAACTATACGGCGTGCTCGGCGGAAACGACTCTCACCGTCCTGCAGCCGATAATCACCTACCCCCTTTGGGTCGGCGGCGTGCAGGTGACGGATGCCAATAAGGACAACATCCTGGGCGACGGCACGGCCAGCTTCGACCCCGACAGCAATACCCTGACGCTGACGAACGCCAACATCACCGCCACGAGCTCCTATCAGTACAACGGCGTCTTTACCTACAGCAGCGTCATCTACGCGCGCGGCCTTGATCTGACGGTCTCCCTCTCCGGCAACAATACCGTCGGCGATGGCAGCGCGGATGATGCGATCACTTCCGACGAAGGCACCCTCGCGATCACGGGCGGTTGCCTGACCGCTGCGGGCAGCGATGTAGCCATCTATGCCGAAAACGGCATCTCCATCACGGGCAGCACCGTCACCGCCACGTCGAGCGGCTCGTATTACTCAGACGGCATTTACGCCGACGGGGCCGTCACGATCACGGACAGCACCGTCACCGCCACGGGCGACCGCTCCGGCATTAATGCCATTCAGGACGTCATTACCGTCTCGGGCGACAGCATCGTCACCGCGCAGGGCGGCAGGGATGTGGCCATTTACGCTCCCTACGGCGTCACCTTAAACGACGGGCTCGCCTATGTCGAGGGCGAAGCAACGGCGAAAAAGGCCGTCATCGCCAAGCCCGTCACCGCCCACTCCGTCCGGGTCATCGGCGGCAAGGCAAACGTCGCGACAGCAAAAAAGGGAGACACCGTCACGATCACGGCGGAT
>CACYYS010000063.1 GCA_902778725.1 uncultured Ruminococcus sp. | reverse complement strand
GCGCCCGCCGCCACCGCGCCCGCGGAGGGGAGCGGGACCGCCTCCGTTCCCGGCGGAGAGGAGGAGACCTCCGGCCGGATCCTTCCGATCCTCGCCGTCGCCGCCGCGCTCGCTGCCGTCCTGCTGCTCCTCTTCCTGCAAAAGAAGAAAAAGAAATAAAAGAAAAAAAGAAAAAATCTGCGCCGCAATTCCTTGACAGACGCGGCGGCAGATGCTATACTATATCTCGCCGCCTTTCCGGCGGCTCTCTGCCCGTGGCACAGCTGGATAGCGCGTGAGACTCCGACTCTCAAGGTCGCAGGTTCGAATCCTGTCGGGCAGGCCATACGCAAAAGGGCGCCCCTTGCGGGCGCCCTTTCGCGTATGGCTATCAAAAGGGAGGATTCGAAGGGCGCGTGTTGAATGACGATCCGGGGGATCGTCAGATCGCGCCCGACCGGAGCGCGTTGCGCGCGGAGAATCGAATCCTGTCGGGCAGGCCGGAAAAAGGACTTGCATTGCAAGTCCTTTTTCAATGAAGTCGCCCTCTGCGAGGGCTAATGAAGACGCTTCGCTAATGAAGGAATGAAGACGCTCACTGTGTTCGCTAATTAAGGAGCGGGGCGACTTCGCTTCATTAGGCGGCATCGCCGCCGTCTTCATTAACGAGCGGAGCGAGTGACTTCATTAATGAGCAAAGCGAACGTCTTCATTAAACTCCCGTTCTCTCATTTCTCCCGTTTCCCTTGATTTATTCACACATATTCACACAAATATGCTATCATATATCCGTAAGCGGTCATATGCGCCGCCCGCGCCTCGATTCGCGTTACGCTCATCTCTTCGATCGCCGCGCCGAAAAAAAACAGCCGAGGTTGAAAAATTCACATTTTTATGCTATAACGGAGCTGATAAATCGAAACTCGGGAGAGAGAAGGAGGCATAAATGAACCGTTCAGTTTTCAAGACGGATAACACGAACAATGAGCTCAAAAACAAGGATCTGCACTTGGTGAAGGCGGATAAAGAGAACTTCTGGACGCTGCTGGACCTTAAAGTGGCGAAAGAACAGGAGAACTTTGTCGCCTCAAATGCGGTAAGCTTGGCGCAGGCCTACGATACTTTGGCTGACGGCAAGTTTGTACAGGCCTTTGGCATCTGGGACGGTAAAACTCCCGTGGGTTTCGCTATGATCGGTCACAATTCCGAAGAGTACGAAGATATGGCCGAGGTCTATCGGCACAGCTATTGTCTTTGGCGCTTTATGATCGATCAGCGATATCAAAAGCGCGGCTACGGAAGGGACGCTCTTAAGCTCCTGCTGGCTTATGTCCGCAGCTTCCCCGACGGAGAGGAAGCGCTTTGGAGCACTTCCTGGGAACCCGAAAACAAGATTGCGGCGAAACTCTATCACGATTTCGGCTTTGTGGAAAACGGCGAGAAGGACGGAGACGAGATCGTTGCCGTTTTGGAACTCTGAGGCGGATCGCCGGATTCAAGTTTGCCGGGATAAATCCGCGTTTGATTTGATCGCGGCGGCGAATGACGATCCGGGGGACCGTCCGATCGCGCCCGACCGGAGCGCGTCCCCGTTCCGCCGGTTTTCCCCCGTCTCTTATTGACAAAGGGGCCGGAGTGTGGTATCATTTTTTCATATTCCATATCATAAAAGGAGAGCAAAATGAAAAAAAGAGTCCTTCGCTTTGCAGCTCTGCTTTTGATCTTTGTCTTCACCCTCTCGGCCGCCTCCTGCGGCGCGGGAAAGGAACCGGACGACGCCCTTGAGGCGATCCGCGCCCGGGGCGAGCTCATCATCGCCACCGAGGGCAACTGGGCGCCCTGGACCTACCACGACGGGAGCAACGCCCTCGTCGGTCTCGACGTGGAGATCGGCCGCCTGATCGCCGACGGGCTCGGCGTCAAGGCGCGCTTTGAAGAGACCGACTGGGATTCCATCCTCGCCGGCGTGGAGGCCGGCCGCTTCGATATTGCCTGCAACGGCGTCACCTACACCGAGGAGCGGGCGCAGAGCTACCGCTTCACCTCGCCTTACGTCTACTCGCCCAACGTCCTCGTCGTGCGCAAGGATAACACGGAGATCGCGTCCTTTGCCGATCTCAAGGGCAAGACCACCGCAAACACCGCCTCCAGCACCTACGCCGCCATCGGCGAGCGCTACGGCGCCAGCGTGACCCCCGTGGACGACCTCGCGCAGACGATAGAGCTCGTCCTCGCCGGCCGCATCGACGCCACCATCAACGCAAAAGTCTCGATCCTCGATTACCTCAGCGTCCACCCCGACGCCGGCATCAAGATCGTGGCGACCGAGGGCAACGACGCCTTCGTCATCCCCGCCAAAAAGGGCGACTCCACCGCCAAACTGGTCGAGGAGATCGACCGTATCCTCGAGGACGCCCGCAAGGACGGACGCCTCGGCGAGATCAGCAAAAAGTATTTCGGCGAAGATCTTACGCGCGCGGAGTAACAAGGCCGCGCGGACCGGAGGGGCTCCCCTCCGGTCCGCCGCCCTCCGCGGCGCAAAACCGGATAAAGGACAGTCGGCATGGAACGGATCTGGCGCATCATTACGGAATCCTTCCCCCTCCTTCTGGAGTTCGGGATCAAATTTACCATCCCGATCACCATCGCGTCCTTCGCGGTGGCTTTTTTGCTGTCGGTTTTCGTCGCCCTCGCCCAGTACGCGAAGACGCCGGTCCTCCGCCAGCTCTGCCGGGTCTATATCTGGGTGATCCGCGGGACCCCGCTCCTCGTCCAGCTCTTCCTTGTCTATTACGGCCTCCCCAAGCTCGGCATCATCACCGAGAAATACTCCACCGCCATCCTCGTCCTCGGCATCAACGAGGGCGCCTATATGGCGGAGAGCCTGCGCGGCGCTCTGGAGGCCGTCCCGCGCGGACAGCTCGAGGCCGGTCTCTGCGTGAGCATGACCTATCCGAAGATCATGTGGCACGTCGTGCTCCCCCAGGCGTTCCGCACCGTCTTCCCCGCCTTTTCCAACTCCTTTATCGCCATGCTCAAGGAGACCTCCCTGATCAAGTCCATCACGATCATCGAGATGTTCCGCCAGGCCGAGATCATCGCCGCGCGCGAGTACGAGCCCCTCGTCCTCTATACCGAGGTGGCGCTGATCTACCTCGCCTTCTGCTCCGTCCTCACCCTGCTCCAGCGCCGGCTCGAAAAACGTCTGGACCATTACGGAGGTGGAGTGAAATGATGCTTGAAGTCAGCGGCGTGACCAAGACCTTCGGCGAGAATACCGTCCTCCGCGGGATCGACCTCTTTGTCGAAAAGGGAGACGTCGTCGCCATCCTCGGGCCCAGCGGGTCGGGGAAAACGACCTTCCTGCGCTGCCTCAACTTCCTTGAGCGCGCGGACAGCGGCCGCCTCGTCTTCGACGGCGAGGTCTTCGACCTCCGTACGGCCGGGAAAAAAGAGATCGCCCGCGTCAGACGGAAGACCGCCTTCGTCTTCCAGAACTATAACCTCTTCCTCAATAAAACCGTCCTCCAGAACGTCACCCTCGGCCTCACCGCCTCCGGCAGGATGCCGCGCGCAGAGGCAAAGGACGCCGCCCTCGCCGCCCTCGAGCGCGTGGGGATGGCGGACCGGCTCTCCGCTTACCCCTCCGAGCTCTCCGGCGGACAGCAGCAGCGCGTCGCGATCGCCCGGGGCCTCGCAAGCGGACCGGAGATCATCTATTTCGACGAGCCGACCTCCGCCCTCGACCCCGAATTGATCGGGGAGGTCCTCGACGTCATGCGCGCCCTCGCCCGCGACGGGATGACCATGCTCGTCGTCACCCACGAGATGGAGTTCGCCCGCGGCGTCTCCAACCGCGTCCTCTTTATGGAAAACGGCGCCGCCGTCGAGTCCGCCCCCACCGACGCCTTCTTCCGGGAGCCTAAAACCGAACGCTCCCGCGAGTTCATCCGCTCGATCCTGCACAAGGACGGGGAATGAAAAAAGAAGGCACTTCCTTTTCTGAAAAAAGAAGGAAAAGGACTTCCTTTTCTGAAGAAAAGGAAGCGAAAAGACTTTTTGAAAAGGGATAAAAAGAGAGTCAGCGGACTCAAAGCAAACCAAATACAAAAGCCGGTCCGGTAAGAATGGACCGGCTTTTTGTTTGGGCAGAAAAAAGCGCGTACACAGCGGATCAAATCCCCTACACGCAAAAATCAATGCGTAAACAAAACAAAAACGCGATCCGGCGCGCCAGGTGACAGGCCACCTCCGCGCCTGCAATGCGGGAAAAGGCTCCCTCCCAGAGGTCGTCTCTCCCGTTTGGCTCCCTTGTGTAAAGGGAGCTGTCAGCGGAGCTGACTGAGGGATTGTAAAAGAAGGAAAACACCGTTTTGTCAAATCAGGTAGCGGTCGAAACACAATCCCTCCACCGCAAGCGGTCCCCCTCCCTTTACACAAGGGAGGCATAGGCGCGAACATCCTGCGCAGAGGGAATGGAGCAAGGCGGCGGGAGATTTTCGATGCCGCGCGGCTAACGCCCCGCGGCGTTTCCCGCCCTACGGAAGAAGAACGGATGGAAGAAGGCTCCCTCTTGAGGGAGCTGTCGCCGTAGGCGACTGAAGGAGTCAGGGGAGAAAAGGATAACGCAAGAGAAACAACAGAGAGAAAAACTCCTTCCGTCGCGGCAAGCCGCGCCACCTCCCTCGGGGAGGGAGGCAGACGGGGACCCATTCCGCGGCGGTATTTGATGCCGCTCGCCGGAGGCAAGCGGCGAGGTTTTTATGCCGCGCGTCTAAAGACCCGCGGCGGTTCCCGCCCTACACAAAAAGCGCACAATCCGAAAAACGCCCGGGCCGTATCGGGCGTTTTTTGACGCAAGGGAGGATATGAATGCGCTCCCCCGAGCGAAAGAAAAAAGCCGGGCATCCGTACCGCCCGGCTTTTGGGGAAGGAGCTTCTTTGAACACGCTTTTTCTGCTCCCTGCCCCTTCAAAAAGTCTTTTGCCTACTTTTCTTCAGAAAAGTAGGTTTCTTCCAGAAAAGCGTCGAAGGCGGGGAAGTCGATCTTTTCGCCGAACTCGCCGGCGACGCGGTCGACGCGCTCGCTTTTGGGGAGGGCGAGGAAGAAGAGCTCCCGCTCCGGGTCCGCGCGCAGGGCGCCTTCCTCCCAACCCTCGTTTTTCAGGGCGCGGCGCAGGGCGGCGAGCGCCCTGCCGCCGCAAACGGCGTACCAGACGGTTTCCATGGTAACGGCTCCTTTCCCGTTGTTTCTTTTACAGGATACGCGGGAGGGGTGCGGTCGGTCAATCGGTCAGTCTTCTTTTTTGGTGCGGAAGAGGAGGCGGGCGAGGGCTTTTTTGTCGAAGGGGATGAGGGGGTAGAGGTAGAAGCCGCGTCCGGCGACGGTCTTATTGGTAAAGAGGAGGAAGACGATGACGCCGCAGCCGCAGAAGAAGCCGGGAAAGCCGAAGAGGGCGGAGAGGACGAGGAGAAGGAGGCGCAGGAACTTGAAGGCGAAGCCGAGCTCGACGCCGGGCTGGGCGAAGCTGACGACGGCGACGAACGCCATATAGAGGACGACCTCGGGGATGAGCCACCCGACCTCGACGGCGAAGTCCCCGAGGATCAGGCCCGCGATGGCGGAGAGGGAGCCGGAGAGGGGGCTCGGGGTGTTGAGGCTGGCGAGCTTGAGCGCGTCGATCATGAATTCGACGAGCAGGAGCTGGGCGGCGACGGGGAGCTGGGCTTCCTTTTCCGGGAGGAGGAAGGCGAGCCAGTCGGGCAGCAGGTGCGGGGAGGAGATGAGGATCAGCCAGAGGGGGGTAAAGAAGAGGGTGAGGAGGAAGGCGACGTGGCGGATGAGGCGCAGGTAACAGCCGGTGACGGGCGGGAGGGAATAGTCGTTCGTCTCCTGCATGAACTCAAAGACGGAGGTGGGCAGGATCATCGCGGTGGGGGAGGTATCGCAGAAGATCAGGACGTTCCCTTCGAGGAGCTGGGCGGCGGCCATATCGGGGCGTTCGGTATAGCGGACCTTGGGGAGGGGGTTGTACCAGTTGTGGCGCAAAAGGCACTCGGCGAGGCTCTGCTGGCCGAGGGGGAGGGCGTCCGTGCGGATGGCGTCGACGGTCGCCTCCACCCGGCGGACGTACTCCTCGTCCGCCCGTCCGGCGTAGTAGGCGACGCAGACGTCGGTCCTGCCGGAGCGGCCGACCGGGTGGAGGGAGAGGATCAGTTTTTCCGAGCGGATCCTGCGGCGGACGAGGGCGGTATTGGCGAGGAGGGTTTCGACAAAGCCGTCGTGCGCGCCCTGGAGGACCTTGTCGTTTTCCGGCTCGTCGGTCTGCCGTCCGGTCCCCGCGCGGACGTTGAGGAGGAGCGCGCGGGCGCCGAAGGAGTCGGAAAAGAGGGCGGCGGAGCCGGCGAGGATCCCGGAGAGGACGGCGCTCTCCCCGGCGGCGACCTCCCCCTCGCCGAGAGGGACGGCGGCGGAGAGGAAGGTCTCCGCGTCCCGCGGCAGGGAGGGGCGGGCGAGGAGAGACTCGAGCGTCCGCTCGATCAGCTCGCTTTTGACGAGCCCGTCGATCGCGTAGAGGGTGAAGGCGGCGCCGGCGGCGGCGAAGGAGCGTTTGACGACGTCGAAGCTGCGGCCCACGCCGAGGAGAGCGTCGAAGCGGGCGAGGTTGTCTTCATAGCGGGGGGAGAGATCAGCGGTCATCCTTCGCCTTTCCCGGCGTTTTGCGCCGCCGTTTTTCTTTTTCCGCTTCCGGGGCGGCGCGGCGGGAGGCGAGGTAGGCGAGGGCGGAGGCGAGGCCGCCCACCTCGTCGATCAGCCCGATCTTGACCGCTTCCGGCCCCTCGATGATGGAGCCGACGTCGTTCGCCATCTCGCCGGTGTTCATCATCAGGCGGCGGAGGACGTCCTTTTTTGCGCGGGAGTGATCGGCAAGGAAGGTGAGGATCCGCTCCTGCATCCGGTCAAAGTAGTAGAAGCTCTGCGGCACGCCGATCACCGTGCCGGTGGAGCGGACGGGGTGGATCGTCATCGTGGCGCTCGGGACGATGAAGGAGCGGTCGGCGCAGACGGCGAGGGGGATGCCGATCGAGTGGCCGCCGCCGAGGACGAGGGCGGCGGTGGGAGTGCGGAGGGAGGCGATCAGCTCGGCGAGCGCGAGCCCCGCCTCCACGTCCCCGCCGAGGGTGTTGAGCAGCAGGAGGATCCCCTCGACGGCGGGGTCCTCCTCGAGGGATACGAGCAGCGGGAGGAGCAGCTCGTAGCGGGTGGCTTTTTCCTTTTCGTCGAGGCGCAGATGCCCCTCGATCTGTCCGATCACCGGCACGCTGACAAAGGGGAGGGCGCCGGGGTCGCTCCGGAGGGCGGGGAGGGAGAGGAAGGTCTCCGCAGCGGCCTGCGCCGGGGCGTCTTTTTCCGTTCCGTTCATGGCAAAGCACTCCTTTTTTCCGGATTTTTTCCCCGCGCGGCAGATTTTTATACGGAAAGGAGGTTGCAAAACCGGAAAAAAGAAGGTAAAATAAGAGGGAACAAAAAACCTTTCTTACCGGAGGTCACGCAATGGATCAAAACAACCGTCCCCACAGCAGGGACAAGCAATCGTCGTCCGGCTCGTCCGGACTCAGCCACGGCGGGCGGATCGGCTCCTCGGGGCCGGTCGGCGGGCAGCACGGCTCCTCCTCGCCCTCGGGCGGGGGCAGGAGCGGCGGGGACCGCGGCGTCTCCGGCGGGGGGCTGCTCGAGCTCGTTCTCTCGCTCTTTTCCGGCAACAAGAAGATCCTGACGCTCGTGATCGTCGCGGCGGCGGTCTTCTTCCTCTTCAAGACCTGCAAGGGCGGCGGGACGACGGACGGTCCCTCCTCGCTGCTCGGCTCCTTCCTTGATCAGAGCTCCTACTCGGACAACGTGGGCGGCTACGGGGAGGACGACTCCGTCTCGCTGCAGAACCTCTCCTCCTCGATGGCGTCGACCTACACCGGCGCCTCCACGGGCGGGAACGCCAACCTCTCGGTCGCGTCCGGCGCGCGGAGCCGCTACGTCTCCCTCAAGGGCAACGGCAGCGACACCGTCACGGTGATGGTCTACCTCTGCGGGACCGACCTTGAGTCAAAGTACGGCATGGCGACCAAGGACATGATCGAGATGACCAAGGCCACGCTCTCCGATCAGGTCAACGTCATCCTCCTCACCGGCGGCTGCAAAAAGTGGAACAACGGGGTCGTCTCCTCCTCGGTCAACCAGATCTACCGGGTCCAGAACGGCGGGCTCGCCAAGCTGGAGGAGAACTTCGGCACAAAGGCGATGACCGACCCCGAGAATCTGACCTCCTTTATCCAGTACTGCGCAAAGAACTATCCCGCCTCCCGCAATATGCTGATCTTCTGGGATCACGGCGGCGGGTCGATCACCGGCTACGGCTACGACGAGAAGAAGGCTTCCTCCTCCTCGATGACGCTGCCGAAGATCAACGACGCACTCTACAAGGCGGGGTGCAAGTTTGACTTCATCGGTTTTGACGCCTGCCTGATGGCGACGCTGGAGACGGCGCTGGTCTGCGACAACTACGCCGACTATCTGATCGCCTCCGAGGAGGTGGAGCCCGGCACCGGCTGGCACTACACCGGCTGGCTCACCTCGCTCTCAAGGAACACCTCGATCCCGACCGTCACGCTGGCAAAAGAGCTTGCGGACGACTTTGTCAGCGCGAGCTGCCAGGCTTCCTCCGGCTCGCAGGTGACGCTCTCCTGCATCGACCTTGCCGAGCTGCACGGGACGGTGCCGGCGGCCTTCAAGAGCTTCGCTTCCTCCACCAACACGATGATCACCGGCAGCGACTATCAGAAGGTCTCGAACGCCCGCGCGGGCGTGCGCCAGTTCTCCGCGAAGAACCGCATCAACCAGATCGACCTCGTCGATCTCTGCGAGCGCATCGGCTCGAGCGAGTCGAACGCTCTCGCCGCCGCGCTGCGCAGCTGCGTGAAGTATAACGCGACCACGATGTCCCGCGCTTACGGCGTGAGCATCTACTTCCCCTACGAGTCGCTCTCCTCGATGAACAGCGCGGTCTCCTCCTACAACTCCCTCGGCATGGAGCCGGAATACACCAAGTGCATCCGCTCCTTTGCCAGCCTGGAGCAGGGCGGACAGGTCGCGGCGGCGTCCTCCTATTCGCCGTCCTCCTCGTCCTCCGGCGACCTGCTCGGGTCGCTCCTCGGCTCCTTCACCTCCTCCTCGTCCCAGTCCACGGGCTCCCTCTCCTCCGGCTCGCTCCTCGGCTCGCTCCTCGGCGGGCTCGGCGGCTCCTCCGGCTCCTCCTCGGACGCTTCCTCCATCACCTCGCTCCTCTCCGCCTTCAGCGGCAGGAGCATGCCGGCGGACCTCGCCTGGGTGGATACCGACCTCGCGGCGGAGAAGGCCCCGCAGATCGCGGCGCAGCGGCTTGACCCCTCCCGCATCCGCGTCACCGAAAAGAACGGGAAAAACGTCCTCGTCCTCACGGACGCGGAGTGGGCGCTCGTCCAGTCGGTCGAGCTGAACGTCTACGCAAAGGACGGCACGGAATATCTCGACCTCGGGCTGGACAATACCTTTGAGTGGAACGACGCGAAAAAGACGGAGCTCTCCCTCGGCTACGACGGCACCTGGCTCGCGCTCAACGAAGAGATCTGCGCCTACTATTTCGTCTCGGACGTTGAGAACGCGGACGGGAGCTGGACCACGACCGGCAGGATCCCGGCGCTGCTCAACGGGCAGCTCGTCGATCTCTGGGTCGTCTTTGTCAGTGGGAACAAGGACGGCGTCGTGACCGGCGCCTATCCCGCCTACGAAAACGGCGAGACCGACACGCTCGCAAAGGGCAAGATCGTCATCCATCCCGGCGACGAGATCCAGCTCGTCTGCGACGCCTACGACGCCGACAAGATCTCCTATATCGGCACCGTCACGCTCGGCGAGGCGTTCACCGTCCCCTCGGGCGGGCTGAAGCTCGAACAGCGCACGATCACCGGCGCCGACGAGTTCCGCGTCTCCTACCGCCTGACCGACCTCTACGGCGTCTCCTACTGGACCCCCGCGATCCGGTATTGAAAGGGCGAAACCCCTTTCGCAGCGCGCAAAGCGCACAAGCGCAAAAAAGCCGACCCGAACGCCGAGTGTTCTAAAGGACACTCGGCGAATGATGTGTTCCGCCGCAGCGGAACATGATGTACCCTTCGGGTATGATGCGAGGCTTCGCCTCATGATGT
>CACYYS010000062.1 GCA_902778725.1 uncultured Ruminococcus sp. | reverse complement strand
GAGCAGCATCATTTTTGCCCAAAGGCAAAAACATCATTTGCCCGACAGGGCAAACATCATTCATTTTGGGCGTTTGGCACACAAACGTCCTGCTTGCAGGGGTATGCGACAAAAAACCGGCTGAAATAAGGATTTCGCTCCTTACCTCAGCCGGTTTTTATAAACTGTCCTTAAGAGTACCGCTCGCTGCCGCGCCTTTTTCTTTTCCGTTCAGCGGTCGACGAGGATCAGATCCTTCAGTTTCATCAGCCGCGTGGTATTGCCCCGCTCGTTTTCATCGAGCTTCATCGAGATGCGCTTGATCTCCGTCTCGTACTGCGGGATCATGATATACTCCAGCGCGTTGACCCGGCGGCGGGTGCGCTCGATCTCCTCGGCGAGGAGGAGCGCCGTCTTCTCCCGCTCGGCGAGCAGGATCAGCTCGGGAAGCAGGCGCGAGAGCGCGGCGACCGCCTCGTCCAGCTCCCCGGAGGTGAAGGCGAGTCCGTATCCGGGCTCCCCCTCCGTGCCCGTGGAGAGGATATCCGCCTGAAAGACGGGAACGGTGACCGACATCGTATTCGCGTAGGAGACCTTCAGCTCCGCGCGCTTTTTCGGGATCGCCAGAGCCTCGCGGAGAAAGCGGGGGTCGGTGGTCGCGGCGGCGGCGGAAAAGGACCGGTTGATCGCCTCAAGCTCCTTTTCGACGTGCTCGCGCAGATCCTTGTTCTCCCGCACCGCGAGGAGGAAGCGGCGCATCAGCTCGTCGCGCTTGTCCTTGAGCAGCTTGTGCCCGCGGCGCGCCGTGGTGAGCCGGCCCTTGAGCTTTTTCAGCTCCATGCGGGTCGGGTTGACGTGTGCCATCGCCATCGCGTCACGCTCCGACCGCGCCGTCGCCGGTCTTATCTTCCTTCTTCGGCCAATAGCGCTCCAGGATCTCCGGCTTGATGCGCTTCATCTCGCTCTTGGGGAGGATGGAGAGCAGCTGCCAGCCGAGATCGAGCGTCTCCTCGATGCTGCGATCCTCGGAAAAGCCCTGGTTGACGTATCTCTTCTCAAACTCGTCGGCAAACTTTGCGTACAGGCGGTCGATCGGGGTGAGCGCCGCCTCGCCGAGAACGACCATCAGCTCCTTCGCCTCCTTGCCGCGCGCGTAAGAGGAGAAGAGCTGGTTCATCGTCCCGGCGTGATCCTCCCGGGTCTTCCCTTCTCCGATCCCCTTGTCCTTGAGACGGGAAAGGGAGGGGAGAACGTCCACCGGCGGCAGATAGCCCTTGCGGTAGATCTCGCGGGAGAGGATGATCTGCCCCTCGGTGATATAGCCGGTGAGGTCCGGGATCGGGTGGGTCTTGTCGTCCTCCGGCATCGAGAGGATCGGGATCATCGTGATCGAGCCCTCGCAGCCGACCTTGCGGCCGGCGCGCTCGTACATCGTGGCAAGGTCGGTATAGAGGTATCCGGGGTATCCGCGGCGCCCGGGGACTTCCTTACGGGCGGCGGAGACCTCGCGGAGCGCCTCCGCGTAGTTGGTGATATCGGTCATAATGACAAGGACGTGCATCCCGCAGTCAAAGGCGAGATACTCCGCCGCGGTCAGCGCCATACGGGGCGCGGAGATGCGCTCGATGGCGGCGTCCGAGGCGAGGTTGACGAACAGCACGGTGCGGTCGATCGCGCCGGTACGGCGGAAGTCGGAAATAAAGAAATCCGCCTCCTCAAAGGTGATGCCGACCGCGGCGAAAACAACGGCGAACTGACTGTCCGTCCCCCGCACCTTCGCCTGCCGGGCGATCTGCGCCGCGAGATTGGCGTGCGGCAGTCCGGAACCGGAAAAGATCGGCAGCTTCTGCCCGCGGACGAGGGTATTGAGTCCGTCGATCGTGGAGATGCCCGTCTGGATGAACTCGGAGGGGTAGTTGCGCGCCGCCGGATTGATCGGCGTGCCGTTGATGTCCAGCGTTTTTTCCGGGATCAGACGGGGTCCGCCGTCGATCGGCTCGCCCATGCCGGAAAAGACGCGTCCCAGCATATCGCGGGAGACGGCCAGCTCCACCCCGTGCCCGACAAAACGCACCTTGCTCTCCGCAAGGTTCATCCCGGCGGAGTTCTCAAAGAGCTGGACGAGGACGTTCGAGCCGTCGATCTCCAGCACGCGGCAGCGGCGGACCGAGCCGTCCGGGAGTTCGATCTCCCCCAGCTCGTCGTATTTGACGCCGTCCACCTGCTTGACCAGCATCAGCGGCCCGGCAACTTCTTCGATGGTCTTGAATTCCCGTACCATTTATCTGTCTCCTTCCGTCAGGGCGGCCAGCTCTGTGTCGATCTCTCCGTCGATCGCGGCGTACGCATCGCGGTACGCCTCCTCGGGAACCGACTTGGCGCGCCCGATCTTCTCCCGCACCGGGAGAACGGCGACCTTTTCCACGTCCGCGCCCTTATCGATCGCCTCTTTCGCCTTATCATAGAAGGAAAGGACAAGAGACATCAGCGCAAACTGCTTTTGGAGAGAGGTGTAAGAGTCTCCGTCCTCAAAGGCGTTCTGCTGCAGAAAGTCCTCGCGCACCGAGCGGGCGACCTCCAGGGTCAGCCTGTCGGAAGCGGAAAGGGCGTCCACGCCGACGAGCTTGACGATCTCGTCGAGCTCGCTTTCGGTCTGCAGGATCGTCATCATGCGGCCGACGTTCTTCATCCAGTCGCGGGAGACGTTTTCCGCAAACCACGGGGCGAGACGGTCCTTGTAAAGCGAATAGGAATTGAGCCAGTTGATCGCCGGGAAGTGGCGCCGGTAGGCGAGTCCCGCCTCCAGACCCCAGAAGACCTTAACGATGCGCAGCGTCGCCTGGGTGACGGGCTCGGAGATATCGCCGCCCTGCGGCGAAACGGCGCCGATGGCGGAAAGCGTGCCGCCGCGGCGGTCCCGTCCGAGACAGACGACCTTGCCGGAGCGCTCGTAGAACTGTGCGAGGCGGGAGGTAAGATAAGCGGGATACCCCTCCTCGCCCGGCATCTCCTCGAGCCGCCCGGACATCTCGCGCAGCGCCTCCGCCCAGCGGGAGGTGGAGTCCGCGATGACGGCGACCGAATAGCCCATATCGCGGAAGTATTCCGCTATCGTGATGCCGGTGTAGATCGAGGCCTCGCGCGCCGCGACCGGCATATCGGAGGTGTTGGCGATCAGGACCGTGCGCTTCATCAGCGACTCGCCGGAGCGCGGATCCTTCAGCTCCGGGAACTCCCGAAGCACGTCGGTCATCTCGTTGCCGCGCTCGCCGCAGCCGATGTAGATCACGATATCCACGTCGGAGAACTTGGCGAGCTGGTGCTGGACGACGGTCTTGCCGCTGCCGAAGGGACCGGGAACGCAAGCCGTTCCTCCCTTTGCGATCGGGAAGAGGGCGTCGATCACGCGCTGACCGGTGATCATCGGCTCGGCGGGCGGAAGCTTCTCCGCGTACGGGCGCGCGATACGGACCGGCCACTTCTGGCAGAGAGTGATCTCCCGCTCCCGTCCCGACTCGTCCTCGATCACGGCGACGGTCTCGTCTACGCGATAGTCGCCGGAGGCGATGCTCTTGATCCGGCCTTTCCCTCTCGGGGGGACCATGATCTTATGCAAAACGAGCTCCGTCTCCCGGACCGTACCGAGGACGTCTCCGCCCGTGACCTCGTCGCCCACCGCCGCCGTCGCGTCAAAATGCCAGAGAGTCTCGCGGGAGAGGGCCGGCTCGTCCACGCCGCGCAGGAGGTTGGCGCCGTATTTTTCAAAGAGGGTGCCGAGCGGACGCTGGATCCCGTCGTAGATATTCTGGATCATCCCGGGACCGAGCTCGACCGAAAGGGGCGCGCCGGTGGAAATAACGGCGTCCCCGCGTCCGATCCCCGCGGTCTCTTCATAGACCTGGACGGAGGCGCGGTCCCCGTGCATCTCGATGATCTCGCCGATCAGTTTTTTCTCGCCGACGCGGACCACGTCGAACATATTGGCCTGCCGCATCCCTTCCGCGATGACCAGCGGCCCGGAAACTTTGACGATTCTTCCTTCAACCATTGTTTTGCACACACGCGGAGCGTGCGTTTCCTTTCTTCTTTGGATTCGGACTTACTTGAAGAGGATATCCGCGCCGACGGCGCGTTCCACGGCGCTCTTCAGCGCCGCCATCCCGACGCCCTGTCTGCCGCCCGCTCCGGGGACGGTGATCACGGCGGGGATCGCCTTGGACTTATACTCCTCGATCGCGGCGGCCGCCGCCTCCGCATACTTCTCGGTGATGAAGATCACGGCGCAGCCGTTTGCCGCGAGCATATGGACGGCTCCCGCCGCCTCCTCTCCGTCGCGGACCTCCGCGACCTCGAACCCGAGGGCGAGGAACCCGAGAACGCTGTCCCGGTCCCCGACGGCGCCGATCTTATACATAACATTCCCTCAGTCTTTCCCGGATCAGGTCGGCGGGAAGGCCCGAGGCCTTCATCGTGCAGACGATCCGGATATTTTTGGCGGTCGTTTCCGCCGCGCCCGCGTACGCCGCGAGGACGGCGGCGCCGAAGGGCAGGTATTTCGTCTTCTTCAGTTCGGCGGTGAGACGGTCGTCGCAGGCGCGCTCCAGCGTCTCGGGCGTTCCGTTCTCCACCGCCGCGGCGAGCGCACGCTCGCCGTGCCGGGCGAGGAGCTCCGCCAGAGCGGGCAGCCCCCCGGCGCACGCCACGGAAAACTCATCGGTCGGGATGTTCCCGCCGAAAACGAACAGGCGCTTCAGATACGCCTCGGGCGCGGGGAGCGCGTCCCCCATCCGGACCGTACGGGCGGTACAGCGGACGTGGTAGAGATCGATCCGCAGACGGATCAGCGCGTGGAGGAACGGCTCGCGCTCCGTGGAGGCGAGCATATCGGCAAAGCAGGCGCGGTCGATGGGCAGATCCACGTTTTGCGGATCTCCCGTTTTGGCGAGATCCTCGCACGCCTTTTCCGCCGCTTTCTTCATCGCGGGGGGAAAGGCGGAAAAATCCTGCGTCTTGACCGCGTTCTTCAGATCGGCGGGCGGGACCGTCCCGCAGGCAAAGAGCATCCCCTCCGGCTCCTCCCCGGAGACCGAGGCCTTCAGGCAGGCTTTGAGATCGTTTGCGTCATAAGGATAGAGGAGATAATCGAAAAGCCCCTTGACCGGCGAGAGCCGGCGGACGAGCGCGGCGGCTTCCTGCCAGACGGAGGCGAGCGTCCGGTCGAGATCGAAGCGTCCGCCCTCCCCGTCGTAGACGGGGGTGACGCCGCACTCCCCGAGCTGACGGCAGATCTCGTCGACCGACCGGGCGTCCGCCATCCGCTCAAAGCGATCCCGGCTGATCCCCTGTCCCTCCTTTGCTCGCAGGAGGGCGCTGGCGTAGAGAAATTCGGTATCCGCGATGGGCATAATTACTCCTTTGCGTCAGAAAAGAGGAGAGCGCTTACCCGCGCCTCGCCCCTTTCCCGTTCCCGCCGCAAAAGGACGGGCAGCGTGCAGTTGCTCTCGATCTCCCCGCACCGGAGGATCAGACCTCCGTCCGTTTTTTCCGGCTTCTGAGAGAGACAGAGCTTTTGAAGCGTCGCCGCCGGCAGACGGTCGGCGTACTCCGAGGCAAAATCAGAGAGGAAGGAAGCGCCGACCCTGACCCGGTCCTCCTCCGAGAGGACGACGGTATACGCGTCGCAGGGCGGAACCTCCCCCTCGCCGTAGGTACGGCGGAGATAGGCGTCGTTTTCTTCTTTCTGCTTGAGCGCATGATAGAGCAGCGAAAAAAGGAAGGACCGGTACTCCCCGGCGGGCAGCGAACGGAAATGCTCCCCCGCCGCCTCGTAGCAATCGGAGACGGCGCCGCTCTTTGCCTCGAGCAGGATCCTGCGGCGCGCCATGGACGCGCCCGACTGCGCGCGCAGGACCGACGCTTTCTCCTCCTTGGCGGCGGCGTCCCGCGCCGCGGCGAGGAGGTAGTCCGCGCGGCTCCGGTAGGTGTCGAGGATGTCTTCGACCTGCCGCTCCCCCTCCTCCTTGACGGAGAGGGCGGCGGTCTCCGCCTCCTCGAGGATCCTCGCGGTTATGTTTTCAACACCGTTCATGTGGTTGTCCTTTCGGGGATTTACGCCTGGAAGAAAAGAACGAGCAAAAGCGAGATCAGGACGGCGAAGATCGCGTAGGTCTCCACGAGAGCGGAGGAGGTGATCGCCTTACCGACCTGGTCGGGGCGCTTGGCGATCAGATTGATGCCGGAAGCGGCGACGCGCGCCTGGCGGATCGCGGAAAAATATCCGACGAAGGCGATCGGCAGAGCAGCGGCAAGCAGATATCCGCCCTGGCCGAGATCGAGCTGGAGAGGCGCGGAGCTGAGCGCGCCGGTCTTGAAGATGATCAGAAACGCCGTGATCAGGCCGTAGATGCCCTGCGTGCCGGGGAGCGCCTGCAGAAGCAGCGCTTTACCGAACATCGAGGGATTCTCGGTCAGAAGGCCGGAGGAAGCCTCCCCGACGAGGGAAACGCCCTTGGCGCTGCCGAGGCCCGGCAGGATCGTGGCAAGCGCCGCACCGAGGAAGGCGAGGTTGTTGCCGGAAAAAACGTGGGAAAGCAGTTCAACGAAGGTCATGATAATTTTTCTCCTTGTTTCAGTTTTATCTTGTTTTTTATCGCATCATCGGTCGGAAGGGGCGTCCGCCGGTTCCTCCGAATACTCGTTTGAGACCGAGAGCGGGGTAAACGGTTCTCCCCCGTCCTCAAAGAACTTACCGAAAAATTCGATATACTGCAAACGGCTGGTATGGACGAAGGTGCCGAGCAGGTTGATCGCCAGATTGAGCAGATGCCCGAAGAGGAAGACGAGGATCATCACAAGGAACCCCACGACGCTCGGGCCTCCTATGGTGGCGAGGATATTGACCACCTGCCCGACCACGGCGGAGGCGAGCCCCAGCGCCATGATGCGGGAGTAGGAGAGCAGGTCCGACGCGTAGTTGATCAGCCCGTAGAGACTGCCGAGTCCCTTGATAAACTTCATAAAGACGTTCTTTTCACGTCTGCCCTGCGTGAAGACCATCGCGCAGACGCCGGCGACCAGCACCCATATCCCGCCGGGCACGCCCGCGGCAAAAAGCCCGATCCCGGCGAACAGCAGCCACGGGCTGCCGATATCGAGGACCGCGTCCAGCGCGTGACCGCGCCGGATCATCATATAGCCGCGCACCGCCATACCGGCGATCAGATGGACGGCGCCGACCCCGAGGGAGAGGATCAGGAAGCCCATCGGGTTCTGCAGCGGGTCGAGCAGGAGCGCGAGACTCTCGGGAGCGCGGATACCGAGCATATTGTTCATCAGCTGCAGCGGGAAATCGCCGAAGTAAGAGCCGAGCAGCACGCCCCAGATCATACAGGAAAGACCGCACCAGCCGAACATGGAGAGAAAGCGCTTCATCGTCGCCTTCAGCGGCAGGAGCTTGACGGCGAGCAGGCAGACAAGGGAAAGGACGAAGCCGTATCCCGCGTCGGCGAACATCAGGCCGAAAATGATGATGTAAAAGATCCCCATGACCGCGCTGGGATCGTAGCTGCCGTAAAGCGGGTAGGAATACATCCCCATCACCCACTCGAAATTCGAGAAGAAGCTCTTGTTTTCGAGAAGGACAGGGGGCTCGTCCCCCTCCGCCGGGTCGGTCAGCTCGTACGCGCAGCCGTAAAGATCGAGCACGGCCGCGGCTTTCGCCGCGTTCTTTTCCGGCACCCAGCCGGAGAGAAGGTCGGTATGCTCGGTCCCCGCGAGCCCTCCGGCGGCGTCGAGCGCCGCGAGGGAGGTCTTTTGCAGGTCGGAGAGGATCTCCGCGTCGGCGATCCCATCGGCGAGGAGGGAGAGGCGCTCCTTGAGTCCCTCCTCCTCCGCCGCGAGAGAGTCGAGACGGCGCTGCGCGCGCTCGCCCTCTACCGCCGGCGTATCCTTCATCTCCCGGAAGGACGCGCGCAGGAAGCCGTGCGCGGAGAGGATGCGGGCGACCTCGTCGTTCTCGTCCTGGTGGCAGAGGACCGCAGCGTACTCCGCCGTGTGGTCGGAGCCGATCTCCTCCAGCATCGCGCTGTGCTCCGAGAGCTCCTCGGAGACGCGGCTGAGCAGCGTCCCCGCGGGGAAGCTGCCGGTCAATACCTCTGTCAGACGCGTGGAGGTGAAGGAGAGGGGCATATCGTATGCCCGCCACGCGCGGCAGAGGGCGAGATCGCCCTCGGCGCGGACCCGTTCCGTCCCGATCTCCGCCAGTCTGCGGCGGATCTCTCCGGCGGCGCGGACCGTCTCCTTCGCCTTCTCCGCCCGTCCCGAGCGCTCAAACTCCGCGAGATCCGCGGAGATCAGCGGGGAGAAGAGCGACTTTTTCTCTTTGGAATACGGGTGGAGCAGCTCCAGCGCCTGCGTCGTTTCGGCGATCTCGTTCTCAAGCTCCGCCCGCCGCCCGTCCGGGGGCGGGAGAGCGAGACCGCTCGCCGAGGCGCTTTCTTCGGCGGCCCGCTCGAGCGAGACGCACCGGAGGCGCATCAGTTTTTTGATCAGGCGGTCCGTGTCCTCCCGCAGGCAGAACGCGGACAGCCGTTTCATTTTGCTTATTGCCATTGAGAGAGCACTCCTTCGCAGATCAGGCGGACCGCCTCCTGCTTTCTCTCTTTTGCGGCAGCGAGGATCTCTCCCGCTTCCCCGCGGGCTTTTTCCTCCGCCTCGCGGATGCTTTTGTCCGCCGCCTCCCGCGCTCTTATCTGCGCGTCGGCGCGGATCGCCTCCGCCTGCTCCTCCGCTTTTGCGTACAGGGCTTTGCCCTTTGCGTGCGCGTCGGCGAGGAGCGCCGTGTTTTCCGCTTTTGACTCGGCGATCCGGGCGGCGGCTTTTGCCTCCGCTTCTCGGATCGTTTTGACTGCTTCGCTGATCACGGGTTCTCCTTCCTTGCAGATCGATGATCGCCTTTGAAAACAAAATCCTGCCTCGCAAGGCCTATCTGATTTATTATAGCACAGTCTTGCGCTCTCTGCAATCTTTCAGGGGAGTTTTTTTTGACTTTTTTTGGTTTTTTTTACCTACCTTTCCGCTTCCGCGCCGGACAAGGATCCCGCGGTCGGCGAGCCAGAGGGACTCAGCCGCCTCCCGCCGCACGGGGCGCCCCCGCAAAAAGAGCGCATACTCGGCGCAAAAACGGAGCGCCGGATGGCCGCGTACCGTCTCCCGTCCCCGCAGCGTGACCTCCAGCCGCGCCGCCGGGCGGGAAAAACGGACCTTCCCCTGTCCGCGGCTCTCTTCAAAGGCGCGCTCCGCCGCGGGCAGGAGCAGCTCCTCCGCCCCGGAGAGAAAGCGCTCCGCCAGCGCCAGATAGAAGGCGTTGACCGCCGCCGCGCCCCCGGCGCCGGAGACGACCGGGATCAGCGCGAGCGCCTCCGCGCCCGTCTCCCCGCCCGCAAGCGGGAAGACGCGCAATATCCGCTTTTGTTCCACCGCCGCCGGCTTCTCACACGCCCCCTCTTCCCTTTCCTTTTCCATTTCACACCGCCTTTCGCACCATTATATGCGGGAAACAGAAAAAAACGACCGGGGGACCCGGTCGTTTTTTTCAGGGCTTTTTGACGGTGTAACCGGCCTGCGCGTTCACGGTCAGCTCCTCCCCCGCCGCCGAGCGGACGGTCAGAGGGTCGGAGAGAAGGATCGCGGCGCTGCCGGCGCCTGCCAGACGGGAGGAAAGCTCCTCTCCTCCGGCAGAAAAGAGACGGATGTTCTGATAAACGGCGTCCGGGATGCGTTCCGCCGGCGCGGCGCTCAGAGCGGCGGAGAGGCTTTGCACGGCAAAGAAATCGGTGAGATAGGGATGCCGGAAAAGGGTCGCTCCCCCCTCTTTTACCGTATAGTAGCCCTCCTCCTCCCCGTAAAGGGGAAAGACGCGGAAGAGGGAGGCGGCGGTACCGGGCTCCCCGCGGAGGGTGGCGGCGACCAGCGTTTCCCCGTTTTTCTGCGCGTAGAGACAGTACTCCGCCGCGCTCCCGCCCGAAAGGACGAGGGAGAGCCCGCTCGCCGTCGTCAGATACCCGGCGTCAAAGCCCGCTTCCGCAAATGCCTCTTCCCAAAAGCCTATATTCTCCTGATGATGATTTTCCCATGCATCAAGTCTTGCACCTTTTTTGTATGCCGAAAGGATTATAGCCCCTGCTCTTTTGTCTCCGCGTGATAAAAGTCCCTCCAAGTAGCTTGTTGAGACATCATGCGTACTGACATGAAATTTGCCACGAGGAAGATTATCCCGAATAAACTGAAGTTTTTTGGCAGATTCCTCTGGAGAAATCTGTCTGACCCACTGGTAAGCAGTATGAGGCTTTGGTATGAACGTACCGACATTCACATTGCATTGTATTTTTGTGCGACTCTGCAAGT
>CACYYS010000061.1 GCA_902778725.1 uncultured Ruminococcus sp. | reverse complement strand
AATTTACAAGATCTCCGTTTGATACCCGTTCCACTCCGGCCGGGTAAAGCCAGCGCTTCCTTCGTGGAAGAACACGGTCACGTTGGATTTCTTCACGTAGGCGGTAACGGTTTGCTCTTCCGGTCCGTTTTCGTCGCCCGGCAGGATAATGCTTCGTCCCGCAGGAGTCGCAGACTCCGACCGTTGCGCCCTCGGTAAACTCTATCGTGCCGCCGCACATTTTACACTTGAAGATCGCCATGGAAAAGCTCCTTGCACCGTCTTTTTTTATAACAATAACATACCACAAACGCGCGGGAAAGTCAAGATATTTGCCCCGTAAAAGGGCGAAAGCGCCCGATTATGCAAAAAAAGTCCGCCGGACGGCGGACTTTTGATTTTATTCCTTTGCGGAGCGGACGTAGGCGAGGACGGCGGCGCGCATGGAGTCCAGATCCTCGCGCGCGTCGGAGACGGGACCGTCGTAGACCGGTGCAAGCTCGGCGCGTTCCGCCATCCGGTTGAGCGCGGTCAGGACCTTGACAAGGTTCTTTTCCGCAAGCTCCACGCTCTTCTCGGCGTTCCGGCACATATCGGCGTACGCGTCCTCCCCCATCGCCTCGGGAGAGAAGACCGCCGCACGCATCGCCCGGTCGCAATACTGGGAGTGGAAGTCAAGCAATCCCTTCAGGCATTCAAAGAGAAGCTTCTGCGATATTTTTTTGTCCCGATAACTGGCTGCGAGTTTACGGATCGCCTCGCCGTTGATCTTCATTTTCTTCCCTCATTCGTTCGTTTTCTGTTATTATTTTAACACAAAGTTTCGAATTTGTAAAGAATTTTTTTCAAAACACGAAATTAAAGGAAGAATTTTTTCCGCAGTTTTTCCTTCAACGGCTCGAAGCTATCCACAGCAAAGCAGATCCCGCCGAGCAAAAAGAGGATGAAAAAGGGGTACTGGGACCAGGAGATGCCGACGCTCTGCGAGAAGGCGAGGTGGATCAGAAGATCGCAGATCACACAGAAGACCGCGAGGATAAAGAGCGTGATCCCGAGGTTTTTGAGGAGGGGCAGACGCTTCTTCTCCGCCAGAAGACCGATCGAGGCAAGGCAGAGGAAAAACACGACGGTCAGGGGGAAGGCGAAGGGCGCAAACCAGCGCCCGCCCGTGTAATGCTCCAGATAGAGGAGATAGAGCAGGACCGCCGCCGCGTCAAAAAAGAAGATGACGCCGAGGTGCGGTTCCCTGCCGTACATCGGCGAGGTAACAAAGACAAAAAACACGGCGAGCCCCCCGAGCACGAGCCCGGACCAGGTGATCCGGCCGTTGAGGCTGAGATCGGAGATCAGGACGGTGACAGCGGGGATCAGAAGGACCAGGGCGATCAGGAGGATGCGGATCCCGTGACCCGGCTTGGGGCTCATTTCACCTTGTTTTTTCGGAAAAAGCGGGCGGTACTCTTCTTCGGCTTCCGGGGTCGGATGGAGGACCGGCGTTTTGCAGAGGGGGCACTCCTTTGCCCCGGGCGCAAGCTCAACGCCGCAACGGACACAATACATGATTTTCTCCTTTACTCGTTGCTTTCCAGACAAACGTGCAGCCCGAGGGAGCGGAGGAGGCGGAAAAACTCGCGTTCCAGCTCCGGATCCCGGACCACGTTGACAAAGCTGATCCGCAGCTTCCCCCCGAAGGTGACGACGCCGCAGGTGTAGTTGGTCATCGAGAGGGGACCGAGGATAAAGTCCATCCGCCGGACGTGGGCGGCGATCTCCTCGGGGAGATCCGCCTGGCCGAGATTGGACAAACAGATGCAGGACTTTTTCTCCCCTACGGAGTTATAGACCAGCTTCATCGCAAAATTCTTGATAAAGAGGGGCATCAGCTTGAGCGCCATCGTCTTTTCCGCCTGGACGTTGGAGGCGATGCGGGCGGCAAGCTCCTTCTCCGCCACCGAGATCCCCATGCTGTGATAGACGATGCGGACGATCTCATCGAGATCGTAGCTGCCGAGGCGCGGCTCGACGCCGGGGGTCACGAAAAGGGCAAAGTTGCGGAGCGTCCTGCTCGGGAAAAAGCGGCGCAGGTTGATCGGTACCAGGACCTTGACCGGCTTGCGCAGCGCGCGGATCGGGACCCGCCGCTCCTCGATATTCTCGATCGCTTTGATCATCACGGCGGTGAGGAAAACCGTCAGCGTCGCGCCGTATTCCTTCGCCTTATTCTTGATCGCGTCAAGCTCGAGGGTCCCGGTGATCAGATGCCGGACCCCGTAAGCCTCCGCCCTGCCGGGGAGGTGGTAGGCTTTTGCCTCCTTCGGGCTTTTGCGGACCTCGCCCGCGTAACGGAGGAAGCTGTCCTCCAGCTCCTCCGGGTCCGGCGCCGCTCGTCTGTCCAGCAGGCCGTGCGTGAAGGGCGCTTCGATCCCTCTTTCCTGGAAGAGATATTCCGCTACCAGATTCTTGAGGAAGATCATCCCGCCCGTCCCGTCGGTCAGAGAGTGGAAAAACTCCACGGCGATCCGGCTGCGGTAATAGAGGATGCGGAAGGCGCAGCGCTTCAGCTCCGCCTTTTTCATCAAAAGGCACGGCGCCTCTCCGTCCTCCCGCGGAAGGGGGGGCGCGTCGTTCTCCTCCAGATAATACCAGAAGAGCCCCTTCCCGAGCCGGACGTTGATCGAGGGGAACCGTTTGACGGTGACCTCCGCCGCCCGGGCGAGGACGGCGGGGTCGATCTCCCGGTCAAGGTCCGCCGAGAGGCGGAAGAGGCTGGTCCATTTGCGCCGTTTTGCCGCCGGATAGATCTTGGCGGCGTTATCGAGGCGCATCCATTTTTTCTCAGTTTTCATCATACAATGCCGTTAAAAAGCGTTCCATTTTTTCAAAATCCTTTTTAGCCTCTTTCACTCCGTAAAGCGGGTAGACGTGCCACATCCCCGGCGTGACGGTGAGGGAGGCGGAGGAGCCGGCGGCAAGGAGCCGGTCGCAGATCCGACGGGAGTCGTCAAGGAGGACCTCGTCTCCGCCGACGAAGATCAGCGACGGAGCGATCCCCGAAAGATCGCCGAAGAGGGGCGAGACAAGCGGATCCTCGGGCGTGTCGGTGTAAAGGCCGGCGTAAAAATCCAGCCTCTCCTTTGAGAGGGCGGGGTCGGCTTCGTTTTTCTCTGTGCAGGAGGCGCCGCTTTGCGTAAGATCGGTCCAGGGCGAGAGGGCGATGATGCCCGCCGGCCGGATCCCGCGCGCCTTGAGCGCGAGCGCGAGGGAGAAGCACAGCCCGCCTCCGGCGCTCTCCCCGCAGAGCACGATGCGCTCCGGCGGAAAACCGGACTCCGTCAGATAAGAGAACGCCGTCTCCGCATCCTCGAGCGCGGCGGGATGGCGGTCCTCCGGTCCGAGGCGATAGGCGGCGGCGAAGACGCGGAAGCGGTATTTTACCGCGAGGGTCGCGCCGAAGCCGCGGGCGTAATCGATATTCCCGGCGACGTAGCCGCCGCCGTGCAGATAGAGGATAACGAACGGAGGACGCTTTTTCTCCTTTTTCTCTTTTTTCGGGATGATCCACTCCCCGACAAAGGAGGGGAACTCCTTGCGCTCCACCGAGACTTTTCCCTTTTTCGGCGCGTACATGATCCTGCCGAGCTGGTCCTGCGCTTTACGCGCCGTCTCCACGCTGCAATGATCCAGGATCGGTTTGAGGAACGCGAGCTGCGCGCGCAGGATCTTTGATCGGATCGCCATATACCGTTTCCTTTTTCCGTGATCTGTATTCAGTATAACACATCCGGTTCGGTTTTGCAACTTTTTACGGCTTTTCCCTGAAAGATCGGGCGCGGAGATTGACAGGAAGGCTTTTCCGCGGTACAATAAGAGGTATGAAATTGCCTGAACTGCTGTCCCCCGCCGGCAGCTACGAAAAGATGCTCGCCGCCTTCCGCTACGGGGCGGACGCCGTC
Source organism: uncultured Ruminococcus sp. (assembly GCA_902778725.1). Taxonomy (GTDB): domain Bacteria; phylum Bacillota; class Clostridia; order Oscillospirales; family CAG-272; genus RUG12395. Next base: position 6,539 of record CACYYS010000061.1, on the reverse strand, counting down.
TATCTGGCGGGTGAAGACTTTGGGATGCGGAGCGCCGCGAAGAACTTTTCCCTTGACGAGATCCGCCGGGCGGTCCGCTATGCCCGCGCCGCGGGAAAAAGGGTGTACGTCACCGTCAACATCCTCCCCCACTCGGATGAATACCCCGCGCTGCGCCGCTTTCTGCGCGCGCTCGCAAAGGAGCCGCCGGACGCCCTGATCATCAGCGACCTCGGCGTGATCGAGGCGGCGCGGGAGCTGATCCCCGCCTCCGAGATCCACCTCTCCACCCAGGCCTCCGCCGTCTCCGCCGCCGCCTGCCGCGCCTGGCACCGTCTCGGGGTGAAGCGGGTCGTCCTCGCGCGGGAGCTGACCCTCTCCGAGATCGCCTTTATCCGCCGAAACACCCCCCGCTCCCTTGAGCTGGAGGCGTTTATCCACGGCTCGATGTGTGTCTCCTACAGCGGGCGCTGCCTGCTCTCCCAGTACCTCGCGGGACGCGATTCAAACCGCGGCGCCTGCACGCAGCCCTGCCGCTGGAACTTTGTCCTCTCCGAGGAAAAGCACATGACGGAAAAGCTGCCGGTCTACGAAGACCGCGGGACCTTTATCATGTCCTCGCGCGATCTCTCGATGATCGAGCATATCCCGGAGCTGGCGGAAGCGGGCCTCTCCAGTCTGAAGATCGAGGGCAGAATGAAGAGCGCCTACTACGCCGCCGTGACCGCCAACACCTACCGGATGGCGCTGGACGCTTACGGACGCGACCCCGCCGCCTTCCGTTTCGACCCCCGATGGAAAGAGGAGCTTGACAGCGTATCTCACCGCGAATATTCCACCGGATACTATTTTTCTTCTCTGTTTGAGGACGTCAATACCGTCACGGCGGGCGGCTACATCCGGGAAAAGGCCTACCTCGCCGAGGCGATCGCCGATACGGACGAAACCGGCCGGACGCTTTTTATGCAGCACAACAAGTTTTCCGTCGGCGATACGGTGGAGCTCCTCCTCCCCGGACAGCCGGGCGTGCCCTTCCCTGTTTCCGCTCTCTTCTCCGAGGACGGAGAGCCGATCGACTCGGTCCCGCATCCGAAGCAGCGGTTCTATCTCGCCCTTCCCCGCCCTGTCACAAAGGGCTGCATCCTCCGCGGCTCACACTTTCATCTTTGAGAAAGGATAACGACGACCTATGATTTTTTTGGAGATCATCAAAGCGATCCTGTACGGGATCCTCCAGGGGATCACCGAATGGCTCCCCATCAGCAGCACCGGGCATATGATCATCCTGGAACGGATCCTCCCCTTCTCCCTCTCGGACGGCTTTTTTGATATGTTCAAGGTGGTGATCCAGTTCGGATCCATCCTGGCGATCCTCGTCCTCTACTGGAACAAACTCAATCCCTTCCGCGCCCGCACGGTCGGGGGCAAAAAGGAGGTCTTCCTCTCCAAAAAGACCGTCCGCCTCTGGCTGATGGTACTGATCGGCACCTTGCCCGCCGGTGTGATCGGACTCCTGATCGACGATATCGTGGACAGCTTCCTCTCCGGCGTGCTCGTGGTCGCCTTTACCCTGATCTTCTACGGCGTCGCCTTCATCGTGGTGGAGCGCCGCAACGAGGGCAAGGCCTTCTCCATCAACAGCGTCTACGAGATCGGTCCGAAAACGGCGCTTGAGATCGGCGCCTTCCAGGTCCTCGCGCTGATCCCCGGCACCTCCCGCTCCGGCGCGACCATCCTCGGCGCGTCGATCCTCGGCGTGAGCCGGACGGCGGCGGCGGAATTCTCCTTCTTCCTCGCGATCCCCGTGATGTTCGGCGCCAGCCTCCTCAAGCTGATCAAATACCTCCCCTCCGTCCTCTTCTCGGAGGTCGTCGTCCTCCTCTTCGGGATGGCGGTCGCCTTCTTCGTTTCCCTTATCGCGGTACGGTTTTTGATGAATTTTGTACGGCGGCACAGCTTCGAGTCCTTCGGCTGGTATCGGATCGGCCTCGGGATCCTCCTGCTGCTGCTCTATCTGATCTTTTAACAGGAGTTTGCTTTGAACCACTCACAGGAAAATCCCTTTTCCCTTGACGGGGTCACCCTTGCGTATATCGGAGACTGCGTGATGGAGCTTTACGTCCGCGAAAAACTGGTCAAAAGCGGGATCAAAGGCTCGCGCGATCTCACCGCGGCGGCGCAGAAGATCGTGATGGCGGCGGCGCAGGCGCAGACCTACCGGCAGATCGAGCCTCTCCTTGACGAAGAGGAAGCCGCGGTCTTCAAACGCGGCCGCAACTGCGGTCATCTGAATTTTCCCAAGCACGCCAAAATGAGCGATTACCGCATCGCGACCGGGCTCGAGGCGCTGCTCGGCTATCTCTACCTCGCGGGACGCTACGCCCGCGTGAACGAACTTCTGGAAACGGGCTGCCCCGTTTCCCCGCTTTTGTCGGAGGAGATATGCGACTGAGAGAAAAACTGCTTTCCTTCCTGTCGGGGCGGTACGGCGCGCAAGGATACGACGCGCTCGCCAAATTCTGCAACGGCGTTTTGATCTTCCTCGCGGTCCTGAACCTTTTTGTCCGGCATTTTCTTCTCTCTTTCCTCTTCTGGGGGCTTTTTTCCTACGTTCTGTTCCGCTTCCTTTCCCGGAATATCGCCGCGCGGGAGAAGGAAAACGCCGCCTTTCTCCGTCTCCTCGGGGAGATCCGCTCCTTCTTCTCCCTGACGGTACGGAGATTCAAGGAACGGAAAACCAACGTCTACCGCAAGTGTCCCGCCTGCAAGGCGACGATCCGCCTCCCTCGCAAAAAGGGGGCGCACAGCGTCGTCTGCCCGCGGTGCAAAACAAAATTTGAAGTAAAGATCCGATAATATGAAACTGATCGCACAAAAGATCCGCAAGACCTATCTCTCCGGGGCGGCGCTCAACTGCTTTTCCTACTCTTTTCTGCCCGGCGTTTCCGTCCTCCTCGGTCCGGGAGGCTGCGGCAAATCCGTCCTGCTCCAGATCCTCTCCGGCGAGCTCTCCCCGGAGAGCGGCGCCGTCTTCTTTGAAAACGAGAAGGGTATATGCCGTGAAACCGTCAAATGGGGCGCCCGCTACCGCAAGCAGCTCGGCTTTATGCCGCAGGCGGACGAACCGCTGCCCACCTTTACCGTACGGCAGCTGCTCGATCATATGGCGACGCTGCGCGGCCTGTGGGGCGGCAAAAAAAGAAAAAAAGTGACCGAGCTCCTCTCCGTCCTCCTCCCCGAGGAGCCGGGAGACCGTCCGGTCCGGGAACTCTCCGGCGGTCTGCGCCGCCGGCTCTCCCTTGCCGCCGCGCTGATCGGCGACCCGCCGATCCTACTCCTCGACGAGCCGCTGGCGGGACTTGACCACTTCCGCAAAACGGAGGTCGCGCGCTATCTCCGCTCCGTCTCCGAGGGGAAGATCGTTGTGATCGCCTCCCAGTATCCGGACGACGCGGATCTCCTCGCCGACTCCGTCCTCTTTTTGCGGGAGGGGGAGCTCCTCTCCGCTTCCCCGCGCGCGGAATGGACCGAGGAACTCTCCGGAAGGGTCTGGCTCCTCACCGCCGACGAGGAGGAAGCCGCCTCCTGCCGCGATCGCTTTCTTGTTACGGAGGAGGGGCGTATGATGGGACGCTGCGTGCTGCGCGTCATCGCGGACGCGGAGCCGACCCCGGGCGCCTCTCCGGCGGATCCCTCCCTCTCGGACGCTTACGCCCTTGCCTTTGCAAAAGAAAAAGCCTGATCGACGATCAGGCTTTTTCCTCAGGTTCGGTTATCGGAAAGCATTCTGCAACTCATCGAGACGCGAGAGGATGAGGCCGGAAAAGAGCAGCGTAAAGAGAAGGGTAAGCACAAAAACGATCGCGATAATGATCAGATGCGCGATGCAGTAATTCTTTTTGCTCTTGTTCTCGGCGGTGCAGGCGATCACGATCATGGTGATCAGACCGATCATGGGAAGCCCGCTGACAAGGGACATCAGGATATACCAGCCGATGCTGACCGGCTCCTGAGCGACGCCGTTCTGAACGACCACCGCGGGAGCGGGCGTCTGCGGCGGATAATAATAGGTATTCTGGGCGCCGTAGGGATTCTGATAATTCTGATAATTTTGATAATTGGAATTCGGCTGCGGGGCGGGATTGACGGGGGGCTGCTGCTGGGAGGACGCGGGGTCGAAGGGGGGCTGCTGTTCGGCGCGCGGCGTCTCCTGGCTTCCGGGGGCGGCGACGGTCTTCCCGCAGGCGGGACACGCGTCAGCGCCGTCCGGGATGCGGGTACCGCAGTTGGTACAGAACTTCATGGAAAACCTCCAAAAATAAATTTGATCAGAAAAACATGGCATAAAGCGCGCGGCGACAGGCGGTCGGCCGTCTGCCCGCAGGGGAAACGGGCGTTCGCTTACCCGCGGTCGAGATAGGCGCAGACGGCGAGGGCCGCCGCGGCGCCGTCGGACGCGGCGGTCGAGATCTGCCGGACGGACTTCGTACGGCAGTCCCCGGCGACGAAAAGACCCGGAGTCTTTGTCACGGTGCTTTCATCCGCGACGGCGTAACCGAAGCGGTCGGTATCGAGCAAGGAAGCAAACGGCTTTGTCTCCGGCGAGAGCCCGACCGCGACAAAAACGCCGTCGACCGCGAGATGGCGCCGCTCGCCGGTCTCCGATACGACGAGATCGAGCCCGTCGATCTCTCTCTCGCCGGTGAAACGCTCGACCAAAGCGCCGAACACGGCGGAGATATTCTCCTTCTTTTCGATCAGCTCGGCAAGGCGCTGCTCACCCGTAAAATACGCGAGATTCTGGACGATCGTGACGGAGGACGCCAGCTCCGAGAGCTGGAGCGCCTCCTGCATGGCGGAGTTCCCGCCGCCGATCACGGCGACCGGCTTGCCCGCGTAAAAGGCGCCGTCGCAGACCGCGCAGAAGGAGATCCCTTTGCCGAGATACTTCTCTTCTCCGGGGACGCCGGGGAGACGGTGCTTTGCGCCCGCGGCAAGGATCACCGTCCTGCCGGAAAAATCTCCCGCGTCGGACCGGACGGTAAATCCCCCGTCCGAGGGGAGGATCTCGCTCGCTTCCGCAAATTCGGTCTCCATCCCCTGGTCCAGCGCGTGTTCAAGCATCCGGTCCGCCAGTTCGCTGCCCGCGATCGAGGCGATGCCGGGATAGTTTTCGATCTTCGGGGAAAAGGTCATCTGGCCTCCGTACGCTTCCCGCTCCAGGAGCAGGACGCGCTTCCCCGCACGGCGGAGATAGATCGCCGCCGTCAATCCGGCGGGTCCCCCGCCGATCACAATACAATCGTACATCGTATCAGAGATTGTTCAGATATTCACGGATATCGGTCATCGTCTCGTACTTCACGCTCTCGCCGTTCTTTGTGACGATCAGCGTGGGAGCCTGACGGAGCCCGAGCGCGCGCGCTTCGTCCTCGTTCTCCTCGACAAGCTTCTTCGCGTACGGCAGGTTCCGGTTCTCAAGCATCGTCATCACGACCCGGCACTTCGGGCAGGTAGCGGTCGCAAAGAGGGTGATGCCGTCCGGCGCCGCGGTCTTCTCCTCGCCGCAGGCGCAGGCATCGGTCTTGTGGGTGCCGAAGCTGTGTTTGGTCATACTGGAGGCGACGTCGTAGACCTTGCGGTCCTGATACTCCTTGGTCTTGCCGGCGTTCCAGTTCTGGACCGGACGGTAGTAACCGGTGATGCGGCTGTAGACCTCCGCGTCTTTCCCGCACTTCGGGCATTTGAAATGCTCGCCGGAGATATAGCCGTGCTCGCGGCAGACGGAATAGGTCGGAGAGATGGTATAATAAGGCAGACGGTAGTTCTCCGCGATCTTGCGGACAAGAGCGGCGGCGGACTGCCAGGTCGGCAGCTTCTCCCCGAGGAAAGCGTGGAAGACGGTGCCGGAGGTGTAGAGGGTCTGCAGCTCGTCCTGGATATCAAGCGCGGTGAAGACGTCCTCGGTAAAGCCGACCGGCAGATGAGAGCTGTTGGTATAATAGGGCACTTCCCCGTACATCGACGCGGTCTTGATATCGGGATAACGCTCCACGTCGTGCTTGGCGAGACGGTAGGCGGTGGACTCCGCGGGAGTCGCCTCCAGGTTGAAGAGGGCGCCGTACTTTTCCTGATAGTCGGAGAGGCGCTCGCGCATATGGTTGAGGGTCTTCACCGTGAAGTCCTGCGTCTCCTTGTGGGTCATATCGAGCCCGATCCACTTAGCGTTGAGGCCCGCCTCGTTCATCCCGACGAGGCCGATCGTGGAGAAGTGATTGTCAAAGGTGCCGAGGTAGCGGCGGGTGTAAGGATAGAGACCGTTCTGCATCAGCTCGGTGATGACCTTGCGCTTGATGTCGAGCGAACGGGCGGAAATATCCATCAGATTGTCGAGACGGCGGAAGAAATCCTCCTCGTCCTTGGCAAGATAGGCGATACGGGGCATGTTGATCGTCACGACGCCGATGGAGCCGGTGGACTCGCCGCTGCCGAAGTAACCGCCGGATTTTTTGCGGAGCTCGCGCAGATCGAGACGCAGCCGGCAGCACATGCTGCGGACG
>CACYYS010000060.1 GCA_902778725.1 uncultured Ruminococcus sp. | reverse complement strand
TCCCTGCCGAGGGATTTGGCGTCCGTCTCCTCGTAATGGGTGACGTGGCGCCGGTCGATGCCGAAGGAGAGATCGAACACGTCCTCCCCGAATTTGCCGAGCAGCTCCCGCACGCGCGGATAGCTCTGCTGGACGTCGCGGACGGTGAGGATCCCCGCACGCCGCAGCCGCTCCGCGGACTTCTCGCCGACGCCGGCGAGCACGCGGACGTCCCGGTCCGCGATCAGCTCCACGAACTTCTCCGGCGTCGGGATCACGAAAAAGCCGTCCGGCTTTTTCTCCTCGCTGGCAAGCTTGGCCGCCGCCATCGAATACGCCACGCCGACCGAGCAGGTCAGCCCGGTCTCCGCTTTGGTCCTCTCCTTGATCAGGCGTCCCGTCGCCACGGCGCCGCCGTAGGCGTCGGCGGTGGCGGTCACGTCGAGGTACGCCTCGTCGCAGGCGATAAACTCCGCCGTTTCCGCATAGCTCTGCCAGAGGCGGTGGAGCTTTGCGGAAACGGCGAGATATTTTCTCATGTCCGGGTGTTTGTAGATCCCGTTCGGGCAGCGGCGGTAGGCCTCCGCGATGTTCATCGCGGAGCGCACGCCGTAGCGCCGCGCCTCATAACTGCAGGTGGACACAACGCCCCGCTCGCCGGGCAGCGAGCCGATGATCAGCGGCTTGCCCCGCAGCGAGGGGTCGTCCCGCTGCTCCACGGACGCGAAAAAGGCGTCCATATCGACGTGGATGATCTTGCGCCCGGTCATCGCTTGACCGGCTCGGGGGCGAGGAGCTTTTCCTCTTCCGGTTTGCGGAGGAACTTCCACGGGATCCCGTAAACGACCGGGACCAGAAGGAGCGCGAGCGCAACGCCGGAGAAGAGATCCAGGACCGAATGCTGCTTGACGAACACGGTGCTGAGACAGATCATCACCGCGGTAAAGAGCGAGATCGGATAATACCAGCGGATCTTCTTCCCCGTCTCCGAATGATTGAAGACGATATGGATCGCGATCGCCTCAAAGCAGTGCAGGCTGGGGAAGACGTTGCGCGGGTTGTCGTGCGCGTAGATGAAACGGACAAGGAAGGAAAAGAGATCGCGCCCCTCCGCCACGTACGCATCCCCGCGGAAGTCGATCTGCGTGGGGCAGATCAGCATAAAGAGCTGCGAAAGATACACCCCGAGCAGGCAGAAAAAAGCCGCGCGGAGAAAGTCCGTCTTGTTTTTGAAGCCGAGCCAGAGAAGCGAAAAGAAAACGTAACCGTACCAGATCACGTAAAACACGATGAAATACTTGCAGAAGGGCACCAGGTCGTCGAGCCGGGAGTGGACGGTCCAGACCGGCTCCATCCGCTGGGTCACGAAAAAGAGCGTGGCCTGCGGGATGTAAAGCAAAAGCCAGAGCATATGCCGGTAGCGGGAAAAAAAGGTCCTGATCATAGTGAAACGTCCTTTAAGGAGCGACCGATCCGCTCGCCGAAGCGGACGGAGATCTCCTTGCCCTCCTCACTTGCTTTGATGATGTCTCCGTCGAGCCGAGCCGAGCCCGCCGGGAGCAGAAGAACGACGGTGGAACCGCCGAAACGGAAAAAGCCCGCCTCTTCCCCGCGCGAGACGCGGCCGGGTCCCGGATGCGAGAGCACGATCTTTCCGACGAGCAGCGCCCCGATACAGCAAAACGCCGCACGGCCGAACCCCTCGCTCTCCAGATACGAGACGGTGCGGCAGTTGCGGGCAAAGATATCCACGCCGGAGTCGGTCGCGATCGGGCGGACGGTGTGCAGCTTGCCGCGGATAAAGCGGCTCCGCGTCTTCATTCCTCCGTCAAAAAAGCAAAAGCGGTGATAGTTGTCCACGCAGAGACGGAAGACGAGACAAAGCCCCCCGGCAAAGGCAGATCCGTCCTCTCCGAGCAGAGAGGCGACGGAATACTCGCTGTTCTTGATCCGGAAGAGCGAATCCTCCCGGACGGGATAGACCGAGAGACGCGCGTCGCAGGGAGAGACGAGCGCGTCCGGCGCCGGATCGACCGGACGGTTTTCCGGTTTGACGCGGCGGGTGAAAAAATCGTTGAAGCTGCGGTAACGCCGGTCCTCGTACTCGGATAGGTCGATGCCGTTCTTCTTTGCGAAGCGGGGAACGAAGAGGCGGGAGACCGGCAGAGAAAGCGCGGCGCCCGCGACAGAGGAAACAAAACGGCAGGAAAGGACCGCGAGCAGCGCGCGGCCCGGCGCCGTCCGGTAAAGGAAGCGCAGCGAGGAGGAGGGCTGCTCCGGCGCGGCGGCGCTGCGCCGCCCGCTCTCAGACAAGGGTGATCGCCCCGTAGACGAGGCGGAAGACGATATTGAGCACAACGATCAGCGTGCCGAAAACGAGCATCAGGATTACCCCGACCGTCCCCGGCTTGCGGAGGCGGAACTTGGCGACAAAGAGCGCCGCCGTAACGAGCATCGCAAGCGTCCAGAGATCGGCGAAGAAGGGAGACCGGAAGAGATAGCGGAAGAGATAGAGCGTGGGGAAGATCAGCGCCGCCGTGGTGATGGGAAGACCGGTGAACTCGCCGCTGTAAGTCCCCTCCTCCAGCGCCTCCTCCGCGCAGATGTTATAGTGCGTGAGGCGGATGACCCCGCAGAGGATATAAAGGACCGAGGCGCCGATCAGCGGGAAAAAGAGGAAGCCGGACGCCTGCTGCGGCAAAAGCGAAACGCCGATCGCCGCCGGGAGGACGCCGAACGCGATCAGATCGCAGAAACTGTCGATCTGCACGCCGAAGCGCTTTTCCCGCAGGGAGCGGTCCTTTTTGGTGCGGGCGATCCGCCCGTCGAACATATCGAAGATCCCGGAGATGATCAGACAGAGCAAAGCGGAAAAGGTCATCCCCTGAAAGGAAAGGAAGATCCCGATCACGGCGGAGGCAAGACTTGCGTACGTTGCGATCACCGTATAATCGTAAACACCTATCATATCTGTTTCCCATTCCTTTCTTTTTTGAGAAAATAGAGATAATACGCGACAGAAACGAGCCCGCAGAAGAAGAAGATACAGTAAAAGCTGATCGCGCGGGTCAGGAGCATCGCCTCGGCGGCCTGATGGGGCGGGTAGTAGTCCCGGTAAAGCTCAAGGAAGACGAACTCCGCCGCGCCCGTCCCGCCGGGGAGAGGAAGACCGTTGACCGCCAGCGCGGAAAAGGTCTGGAGGCCGAGCACCTCGCTGAGGCTGTGAGCCGCGTAGCCGAAGGCCCGGTAGACGAAATAGGCGATGGAAAAACTGCACAGGCGCTGCGCCAGATTCCAGAGAAAGGTTTTTACCTGCGCCGCGGGCGTCCGGTGGATCATCCGCTGGCATTCCCGGTATTCCGCCAGCGTCTTCTCCAGTTTCTCCTCCGCCTTTTCCCGGTGGCGGATCAGGCGGATCCGGGAGAAAAAGCGGATCAGAGGCAGGCAGATCTTCCGGATGATCTCCTGCCGGCGGAGCAGCAGGAGACAGACGAGAAACGCGAGGAGATTGAGGAGGAACCCGACGGCGATCAGGATCCTGAGCAGCGGGGAGAGGGAGAAAACGAAGGACGCGTTCAACGCGAACGCCGCCGCTCCCATCACAACGAGCGTGAGCATATAGTGCATGGTATTGTTGATCAGGATCACCGTAGCCCCGGAGAGCGGGATCCCGCCCCGCGTCATATAGAACGCCGCGGCGGGCTGTCCGCCCGTGGCGGAGGGCGTGATCGCGGAGAAAAAAAGCTCGGTCGAGGCGACGGTCGTGGAGCGCACCGGTCCCATCGGCGCGCCGATCGCGGCGCCGACGGCCGCCATCGCCCGCCCCTCGCAGAAGACGTATCCCAAAAGCGCCAGGACCGCGCAGAGGATGAACGGCAGCTCGATGCGGCGCAGAGCCGCAAGGAACCCGCGCAGCGTCAGCCCCGCGCAGCGGTTGAGCAGGACCGTGACGCCCGCCGTGAGGAGGAGCAGGAGCAGGATCCAGATCAGATTGCGCCTGAAGGAGAAGGGAGGACGTCCGGACGGATCCTCCCGCCCTCCTTCGGCTCGGCTGTTCTTTTCATTCATTTCTGTTTTTCGGACCTCAAAGGTTTTATCAAAGCAGAATGCTCCGATTTTCTATATTGTAGGTAGTATAGCACACCCGCCCGAAAAAGTCAACAAAGGGAGAGCGGAAAACTGCTTTTCCCGGGGCTGACCTTTTTTTCATATTCCGGGAAGCTTATTTCAAAATGATCGTCTTCCCTTTTCTCTTCTCCCCGTCAAGGCTCGCGCGGGGGGAAACGCCGAAATGGCGCTTGTACATCTTGGAAAAAGTCATACAGTCCGCGTACCCGACCGCCGCGCCCGCCTGCGTCGCCGTATAGCCGAACTCCCCCATCAGGCGCGCCGCCGTGGAGAGCCGGAGATCGTCGATATACTCCTTCGGGGTCTTGCCCATGCGCTTTTTGAAAAGAGTGCCGAAGTAGGAACGGTTGAAAAACAACCGCGCCGCCAGCTCCTCCACCGTAACGGTCGCGTACTCCTTCCCGATGATCTCGAGCGCCCGGTCGATCGCGTCCCCCGGCTTCTTCTCCTCCCGGCTTTCCAGCGCGTACCCCTCCGCAAAAAACCGGTAGATCAGCCCGGCGAGCTCCGTCTTGCCGATCCCTTTTTGCAAGCGGGAAAAGATCTCTCCGCATCCGGGGAGGGAAAAGACGTACTGCTCGGTGAAAAGCCGGGGGAGCGGGAGGTCGGTCTCAAAACCGAACCACGCGTATTCCCAGGGCTCCTCCCGGTCTGCGGAAAGGAGATGCACCTCGTACGGCCGGATGATGAACGTCTCCCCCTCCCGCACAGGGTAGGGGCGGCCGTTGACCGTATAGATCCCCCGGCCGGAAAACAGATATTCCGCGATATAATACTGCCGCATCACCGGACCGTAACGGTAGTCCGGCGGGCATTGCTGCCGACCCGCCATCACGGGCTCGAGATGCGGCAGCGCCGGCCCCCGCACCGGATAATTCTCAAAATACGGTTCCATATCGCCCTCCTTATCAAGCATTATAACAAATTAAAATAGAATAATGCAATAGTTTTGTTCTTTTCTTTCTGTTAGACTAAAGAAAAAACAACAAGGAGCGATCTATGAAAAAGAAACGCAGCGTCTTTTCCCTCCTTGCCGGAGCGATCCTTCTGATCCTCCTCACGGCAACGGGTCTTTCCTCCTGCCGGCACGCCGCCCCCTCCGGGAACCCGGACACACCGGACGGCAGCGGCGATCCCTCCTCCGCCCCGCCCGAGACGGAGCCGCAGCTCCCGCTCGGGTCCGTCACCGCGCGCACCGCCTCCGACGGCTCGGTCTTCAAAACGACCGCGCGCCGCCCGGAGGACAACGGCGTCGTCTCCGAGATCTCCGGGCAGGTCCGCGTGCAGATCCTCGGCGAGGGGATCGTGCGCGCGGAGGCGAACACCGCCGCCTCCTTCCTCGACGCGCCCTCCCTCCTCGTGCCGGACCGCACGCGCTTTACGGGCGCTCCCGTCGCTTATGACACAGACGGCGAGACGGTCGTCCTGCAGACCGCGCGCTACGTCGTCAACCTCCCCGCGCGGGACGCAAAGCTCACCGACCTGCGCGTCTACACGCCGGACGGCGCCCCCCTCTACACCTCCGTCACCCAGAAGAACCCCTGCTACACCTCCCTGCCCGCCCCCGGCAAAACGCCGGACTGCTGGGTCCTCTCCGACACGCGGGCGATCCTGCCGCCGGAGACCGGACTGACCTACGCCGGCAGCAGCGACCCTGCAAGCGGCTTTTCCCGCGCCGCGGGCAGCGATCTCTATCTCTTCTTCCCTCTCGGAGATCCCTTTTCCCTGCGCGCGGACTGGATCACCGTCACCGGGCCGACCGACCTGCCGCTGGTCAAGGAGTTCGGCGCCTGGTACTCCAAATGGACCAAGTACAGCGCGGCGGAGCGCCTTGCGATGATCGCGCGCTGGCGCAGGGAGGACGTGCCGCTCGACGTCCTTGTCATCGACACCGAGTGGAAGGACACGAGCAAAAACGGCAACGACGGCAACGGCACCGGCTACAACGTCAACACCGATCTCTACCCGGATATGGCGAAATTCCTCGCCGCCGCGAACGAGGCGGGAGTCCTCGTCCTCTTCAACGACCACACCCACGAGACCTCCCGCAAGCTGACCGACCCCGTCGAGCTGAAATGGCAGACCGAGGGCGTCGTCTCCCTCCTCAAGCTCGGGCTCAACGGCTGGTGGTACGACAAAAACTGGACCTACCGCATCCAGTCCCCCTTCGACGATCTCTCCTTCAAGACGCTCGGACAGATCTTCTATCACGACACGATCCGGACCTATAATAAGGAGAACCGCGGCGGCGAACGACCGCTGCTCCTCTCCAATCTCGACTACGTCAACCACGGCGAGATCGTCTCCCAGCCCTCGATGATCGGGCACCGCTACGGCGTGCAGTGGACGGGCGACGTGTTCGCCAACGCGATCTCCTTCCGGACGGAGATCGGTACGATGGTCGACGCCGGCGTGATCGGCGCCTCTCCCTACGTCTCCTCCGACCTCGGCGGCTTCCACGGGACCGACACCCTCACAGACTCGCACCTCCGCCGCTGGCTGGAGTTCGGCGCCTTTTCGCCGCTTTTCCGCCCGCACGGCACCCTCTCGATGAAAAACGAAAAGCTCCCCTGGAGCAGCGGCGCGGCGACGGAAAAGGTCTACCGCGACTATCTCAAGATGCGCTACGCGCTCCTGCCCTTCTACTACTCCCTCGGCGCGGAAAACCATGAAACGGGCATGCCCCTCGCGCGCCGGCTCGACTTCTACTATCCGCAGTACCCGGAGGCCTCCGACAACACCGAGTACCTCCTCGGCCGCGACCTGCTCGTCGCGCCCTACTGGTCCGTCTCCGGCTCCGGCGCGGAGACCGTGCCCGCCTCCTGGCTGAAAACAAAGGACGGCAAGCCGGGTCTTGACGCCGCCTACTACAACACCTCGAAAGACCTCTCCTCCGCGCATTATTTTGACGGCAAACCGGTCAAAGAGGAGCGCGTGAACGAGATCAACTTCTTCTGGGGCAAGGAAGCGCCGAAGGGTGTGCAGACCGACTACTTTGCCGCCGTCTATACCGGCACGATCACCCCGGACCGCGACTGCCGCCTCGGCACGATCTCCGACGACGGCGCCCGCATCTACATCGACGGGAAATACTGGTCCGGCGTCTGGGCGGCAAACGACTCCAAGCCCGCCGTCAACACGTCAAAGCTCCTCAAAGCGGGCGAGACGCACGAGATCCGCGTGGAATACTTTGAGCTGACCGGCCGCGCCGTTCTCTACCTCGTCCACGAGCCGGAGGTCGCCCGCCTCTCCTCCTCCCGCTCCGTCTTCTTCCCCGACGGGGAGTGGGTCGATCTCTTCACCGGCGAGACCTTCTCCGGTCCGGTGACAAAACAGATCGAAAAGCCGGACGACGTTCTCCCGCTCTACCTCCGCCGGGGCGGCATGCTCCTGACGGCGGAGCCCGTCTCCCCCATCACCTGCGCGGACTTTGAGCGCATCACCCTCACCGTCTGCGGGCAGGGCGAGAGCAGCTTTGTCCTCTACGAGGACGACGGCAGGACCGAGGAATACCTTGACGGCGCCTTCCGCAAAACGGCGTTCACCGCACACACCGAAGACGGGACGACCACCCTCACCGTCGGCGCCGCGAAGGGATCCTTCACGACCGGCTACACGGCGCGCACCGTCACCGTCCGCGTCCTCTCCGAAAAACCCGTCTCCGATGTGAAGGTAAACGGCGCAGCCGTGCAGGCGACGCGGATCGCCAAAGACGCCGCCGCCCTCCCCGTAAACGAAAAAGGCGCCCTCCCCGCCGGCGACGTCTGGCAGTTTTCCTTCGAGGCTCCGCTCGATCGCGAGACCGTCATCACCTACTTTTCTTCAGAAAAGCCATACTTTTCTGAAGAAAAGTAGGCAAAAGACTTTTTGAAGGGGCAGGGAAAAGAAAAAGCGTATTCAAAGAAGCTCCTTCTCCAAAAGCCGGGCGGTACGGATGCCCGGCTTTTTCCTTTCGCGCGGAGGAGCGTATTCGTCTCCACGCGGTCCGGAAAACGGCCGATACCGGGGAGAAAAGAGAAAACGTCCGTCGACCGCGATTGACAAAGCGCCCGTCTCTCTGCTACAATAACGGTGCGGCCTCTTCCCTTTTTTCTGCGTTTTTTTCAGCCTTTTTTAAGGACGGGGCGCTATCCTGTACAAAACGGGAGGAAATCAACATGAAGATCCTGATCGTAGAGGATGAAAAGCGTCTGGCGCGGGCGCTGGACGCGATCCTCAAAGAGCAAAAATACCTGACCGACGTCGTCTTCGACGGCAAAAGCGGCTACGACTACGCCTCCGCCGCGCGCTACGACGTGGTGATCCTTGACGTGATGCTGCCGGAGATGGACGGGTTTGAGGTCGTGCGGCGGCTCCGCGCGGACAAAAATGAGGTCCCCGTCCTCCTGCTCACCGCGCGCACGGCGACGGGCGACAAGGTGAACGGCCTCAACTCCGGCGCGGACGACTATATGACCAAGCCCTTCGAGCCCGAGGAGCTGCTCGCGCGCATCAACGCCCTCACCCGCCGGCGGGGCACCGTAACGATGGACACCCTCTCCTTCGGCGATCTCATCTTCGACCGGAACAAAAGCGAGCTCTCCTGCGGGGAGAACAGCGTCAAGCTGAACTTCAAGGAGGCGGAGATCATCAAGCTCTTTCTCCGCTCGCCCTCGGTGATCCTCTCCAAAGACCGCCTGATCTCCGACGTCTGGGGGGACGACTCCGAGGCGATGGACAACAACGTGGAGGCCTACATCTCCTTCCTGCGGCGGAAGCTGAAATTCCTCGGCTCCCGCGTCATCATCCGCAACCATCAGAAGATCGGTTACAAGCTGGAGGATCCGCCGTGCTCAAACGTCTGAAAAGCAAATTCGTCCTCACGAATATGCTCTTAGTCGGCTTTGTCCTGCTCGCCGTCGCCGCCGCGGTCTGCGTGTACAGCTACGCCTCCAACCGCGCCGCGCTGGAGCGGTCGCTGGAGATGGGGCTGGAGTTCGACGGGGCGGGCGGCGAGCCGGGGGCAAGGCGCACCGAGCTCGGCGGGCGCCGCCCGGCGGGGGAGCGCCCCGCGCAGCCGGACACCGCCGTCTGTACCGTGCTCTACGATCCCCAGAAAGGAACGGTGACGACCCTCTCCCAGGGCGTCTCCCTCTCCGAGGAGATCCTTGACGAGGCGGTCCGCCTCGCCGCGGAGAGCGGGGAGACGGACGGGTATCTCCGGGACTATGATCTCCGCTTCAAAAAGACCGAGAGCAGGGGCGGCTCCCTGCGCATCGCCTTTGCCGACGGCGCCTTTGTCCGGACGGGGACCCTGCGCGTCGTCCTGATCGCCGCCGTCTGCGTCGCCGGCGTGATGCTGGTGATGTTTTTCGTCAGTCTCTTCCTTGCCGGGATGGCGCTGCGCCCGGTGGAGGAGGCGTGGACGGCGCAGAAGCGCTTTGTTGCCGACGCCTCGCATGAGCTCAAGACCCCCCTCACCGTCATCCTCGCCAACGACCGGATCCTCCGCTCGCACGGGGAGGAGACGGTGGACAGCCAAAGCGGCTGGCTCGACAGCACGGCGGAGGAGGCGCGCCGGATGCGCGCGCTGGTGGACGATATGCTCACCCTCGCGCAGAGCGAGGAGGGCACCGCCGCGCCCGTCCGGGAGCGGGTCGATCTTTCCCGTCTCCTCACCGGAACGCTCCTGCAGCTCGAGCCTGTCGCCTTTGAAAAGGGCGTGACGCTCGACGGCGAGATCGCGGACGGACTGTTCGCGCTCGGGGATGAAAACAAGCTGAAGCAGCTCGCGGTCATTCTCGTCGACAACGCCGTCAAATACGCCCCGCGCGGGGAGAGCGTGTCCGTGCGAGCGGAAAAGGCGGGCTCAAAGATCCGCCTCTCCGTCAAAAACACCGGCTCCTTCATCGCGCCGGAGGATCTCCCGCACATCTTCGAGCGCTTCTACCGTGCGGACCGCTCGCGCTCCTCGGAGGGCGCGGGACTCGGCCTTTCCATCGCCGCCGGCATCACCGAGGCGCACGGCGGACGGATCGCCGCCGTCTCGGACGAAAAAACGGGGACGGAATTCACCGTTTCCCTCCCGGAGGCGGGATAAAAAAGGGGGCGCTTCACGCGCCCCCGCCGCGCTTTCCGTACGCAAAGGAATTTTGCTGAAAAAAAGGCTTGACAAGCCGCCGTCCTTATGCTACAATATAGTGCGTTGCCGGGCTGACCGTGCAAGGTGTTCTGCGTTTTGCTGGTGTAGCTCAGCTGGTAGAGCAGCTGATTTGTAATCAGCAGGTCGGGGGTTCAAATCCGTCCACCAGCTCCACTCAAAACTTCATATATGGGAGCGTTCCCGAGCGGCCAAAGGGGGCAGACTGTAAATCTGTTGTCACTGACTTCGGTGGTCCGAATCCACCCGCTCCCACCAGCAAAACAGGCGCTGCGTTTGCAGCGCCTGTTTTGCTGGTGGGAGCGGTAACGCTTCGCCGCGCGTTTGCGCGGCAGCGCCGCGTGAACGCGTGGT
>CACYYS010000059.1 GCA_902778725.1 uncultured Ruminococcus sp. | reverse complement strand
ATCATGAGGCGAAGCCTCGCATCATACCCGAAGGGTACATCATGTTCCGCTGCGGCGGAACACATCATTCGCCGAGTGTCCTTTAGAACACTCGGCGAACGGACGCGCTTTTCCTTTTATCTTTTTATCTTTGCGGATTTTGCGGGGGCTGACGGTACTGCGGCGGCTGCTGCGGGTGGACCGGCGGCTGCTGCGGAGATGCGGGCTGCTGCGCGTACTGTGCCGCCCGTTTGAGCCGTTTTCTCCTTTTCGCCTTGACGATCAGCACGATCACCAGCACGAGGATAACGAGCAAAACGAGGACGGGGAGCGCGGCGGCGAGGAAGACGGCGATATCCTGCGAGCCGGAGAGGAAGCCCTCCCAGCCCTCGGACAGCGCCTCCCGCATCCTCTGACCGAAAGTCTCGGGAGCCGGCGCGGTATAGTCGACGACCTCCGTCAGCGTCATCGTCACGGTCGAATAGCTGACCTGCTGATCGATGCTGCGGAGCCGCGCTTCATAGCTCTCGATATGATACCGGACCTCGGAGAGCTTATCCTCGAGCTGCAGGAGATAGGACAGATCGTCCGCCTTTTCCAGCATGGCGAGCAGTCGCTCCTCCTGTGTTTTGTAGGAAGAGAGGCGGGCCGCCAGATCCTGATACGCCTCCGTCACGTCGGAGACGTCGGTGGAGGAGGAGATCACGTTGCAGTACCCGCCGACGGTGTTGAGATAGCCCTCAAAATCCTTTGAGGGAATGCGGACGGTGATCTCCGCCGTGCGGTAGGCGCGGTCGCCGCGGGCGGTGCGGTTGTAGACGTTGGTCTTGCCGGTGTAGCCGCCGAGTTTTTCAGCGTCCGCGAGGATGCGGGAGAGCGCGGAATCGAACTCCCGCGTCTCCAGAGCGAGATTTGCCGTGTAGATCCGCTTGCGTTCTCCGGCATCCGTTTTCTCCCCGTCCTTGTCGGCGAGAGGAGACGCCTCTGCCGGAGGCAGCGCCTCCTTTTCATCATATCCGTCGGAGATGTTGGAGAAGGAGCCCTTCCCTTCCCGGTAGGAAAGAGAAGGCTCGGCGGCGTAATTGTTCCCGCCCGGCGCCGAGGCGCGGGCGCAGGAAACAAAGGTGAGGGAAACGAGGAGAAGAGCGAGGAAGAGAGCGGCAAAGCGGGCGGAAGAAGTTTTTTTCATCTTTTTTCCTTTCTCCCCTTCCGGGGGCGCGGCGCGATCAGAGTTTTTCGAGCGCTTCCGCAAGGGCTTTTCTCTTTATACGCAGTTTTTCCAGTTTTTCCTTTTCGGAACCAACGACGGCGGCGGGCGCCTTGGAGACGAACGCGCTGTTGGAGAGCATCCCCTCCGCGCGGGCGATCTCCGCGTCGGTCTTCGCCGCTTCCTCGGTCAGGCGTTTTTTCTCCGCCTCAAGATCGACCAGCTCCCGCAGGGGGATGTAGACGGTCGCGGCGTCGGTGACGATGCTGACCGAGTCCTCGGCCGGCGCCTTATCCGTGAGGGTGACGGCGTTCACCCCGGCGAGCCGCTCGAAAAAGATATGCGTCGGCTCGGCGAACGCCTCGCTGTCCCGGGTGATCAGGTAGGCGGCGGTGCGGGTCTTGGACGGCACGTTCATCTCGGCGCGGCGGGTGCGGATGCCGCGGATCACGGCGATCAGCTTTTCGATCCGGGCGGCCTCCTCCGGATAGCGGGCGATCCCGGCGGGATAGGGCTGCGTGAGGATCATCTCGCCCTCCCCGTGCGGCAGCGCCTGGAAGATCTCCTCGGTGATAAAGGGCATAAAGGGGTGCAGCAGCCGCAGGATACGGTCGAGCACGTAGACGATCGTACGCTGGCAGACGAGATTCTCCGGCGTGCCCTTTGCCTGCAGGCGGGGCTTGGCGAGTTCGATATACCAGTCGCAGAAGACGTCCCAGATAAAGTCGTAGATCGAGGCGAGCGCCACGCCGAGCTCGTACTTTTCGATATTGGCGGCGGCGTTCTCCGCCGTCTCGGAGAGGCGGGTGAGGATCCATTTGTCCTCGGGCGCGAGATCCTTCTCCTCCGGGAGGGAGACGTCCTCCGTCTCCAGATTCATCAAAACGAAGCGGGCGGCGTTCCAGAGCTTGTTCGCAAAGTTGCGGGCGGACTCGATCTTCTCCTCCGAATAGCGCATATCGTTTCCCGGAGAGTTGCCGGTCACAAGCGCAAAGCGCAGCGCGTCGGCGCCGTAGCGGTCGATGACCTCGAGCGGGTCGATGCCGTTGCCGAGGGATTTGGACATTTTTCTCCCCTGGCTGTCGCGCACGAGCCCGTGGATGAAAACGTGCGGGAAGGGGATCTCGTGCATATTCTCAATGCCCATGAAGATCATCTTCGAGACCCAGAAGGTGATGATGTCATACCCCGTCACAAGGACGCTTGTCGGATAGTAGCGCTCAAGATCCGCGGTCTTCTCCGGCCAGCCGAGGGTGGTAAAGGGCCAGAGGGCGCTTGAGAACCAGGTGTCCAGCACGTCCTCGTCCTGCCGGATATGCGTGCCGCCGCACTTCGGGCAGACGGTGACGGCGTCCTCCGCCACGGTGAGCTCCCCGCAGTCGTCGCAGTAATAGGCGGGGATCCGGTGGCCCCACCAGAGCTGGCGGGAGATGCACCAATCACGGATGTTCTCCATCCAGTTGAGATAGATCTTCGAGAAGCGGTCGGGGATATAGCGGATCTTCCCCTCCTTCACGGCGGCGATCGCCGGCTCCGCCAGGGGCTTCATCTTCACGAACCACTGCAGAGAGGCGAGCGGTTCGATCGCCGTCCCGCAGCGGTAGCAGTGCGCCACGGCGTGGACGGTCTTTTCCACCTTGACGAGATATCCGGCCGCCTCAAGGTCGGCGACGATCGCCTCCCGCGCTTCAAACCGGTCCATCCCCTCGTACTTTGTCCCGAAGTCGGTCTTGATATGCCCCGTCGTGTCGATGACCTGAATGATCGGGAGCTGATGGCGCTGTCCGGTCTCAAAGTCGTTCGGGTCGTGGGCGGGGGTGATCTTGACGCACCCGGTTCCGAAGTCGGTGCGCGCCGCCTCGTCGGCGACGACGGGGATCTCCCGTCCGACCAGCGGCAGGATCAGCGTCTTGCCGATCAGATCCTGATAGCGTTCGTCCTCCGGGTTGACGGCGACGGCGCTGTCCCCGAGCATCGTCTCGGGGCGGGTGGTCGCCACGATCACATAGCGGTCCTCCCCCTTCACCGGATACCGGATATGCCAGAAGGCGCCCTCGGTGTCCTTATGCTCCACCTCGGCGTCGGAGAGCGCGGTGTTGCAGTGCGGGCACTGGTTGATGATGCGCTGGCCGCGGTAGATCAGACCCTTGTTATAGAGAGAGACGAAGACCCGTCTCACCGCGACGGAGAGCGCGTCGCTCATCGTGAACGCCTCGCGCGACCAGTCGCAGGAGGAGCCGAGCTTGCGCAGCTGACCCGTGATGCGGTTCCCGTATTTTTCCTTCCAGTCCCAGACGAGCTTCAAAAATTCCTCCCTGCCGATGTCGTGGCGGGAAAGGCCCTTCTCCTTACGGAGTACCTCCTCCACCTTGATCTGCGTGGCGATGCCGGCGTGATCGGTCCCAGGGACCCAGAGGGTGCTGTACCCCTGCATCCGCTTGGTGCGGATGATGATGTCCTGCAGCGTCTCGTCCAGGGCGTGGCCCATGTGCAGCTGTCCCGTCACGTTCGGGGGCGGGATCACGACCGAGAAGGACGGTTTGTTTTGGTCGGGATCCGGCAAAAAGGCGCCGGAGTCCTCCCACATTTTGTAGAGCCGGTCTTCAAATTCCGCGGGGGCGTAGGTCTTTGGCAGTTCTTGTTTCATGATGCTCTCCTCTCTTTCTCTGCGGACAAAAAAGCGCCCGCAAGCCCGTATGACAGGGCGTTTTGCGGACGCGGTACCACCTATCTTCACGCCTTGCGGCGCCTCTTCTGCTCTGTTTCGGGAGCGCCCGTCCGGCTCTACTCGGAAACTCCTTTCTGCCGGCCGCTCGGGAGGGACGCGATCCCGCCGTGCCGTGCGCTCGCACCGACCGCGCACTCTCTGAGGGCAGAGGGAAGGGATCTTTTCTCCGTCTTTGCGTTTGTCTTATCATATCACGGGCGATCCCGTTTGTCAAGGCTTATTCCGTGAAAAAGGGGAAAGGACGCGCCGCGCGGCGCGTCCCTTCCTTCCCTTTTTTCCCGCTTTCAGCGGAGAGCGACGTTCCGGTCGTAGATCCGGTAGGTCCAGAGCGAGCTGTTGCCGCTGCCGGTGTCGGACTTGGAGTAGTAAACGGTCAGATAATCCCGGTCGGGCAGCCTCCCGTACTCGTCGCGGACGAGACAAACGTTGTGGTTGCGGGCAAAACCGGTCTCCTCCGATCCGACGACCGCGAGGTTCGTCCAGGAGGCGTTCGAATCGGTAAAGGCGACGCCGCCGGAGGTGAAGCGCTCGAGCCGCGTGACCCGGAAGGCAGAAGAGATGAAGTCCGGCGCGTCGATCGGGTTCGGGTGGCAGTCGGACGCGCCGTAGAACACGGTCCCGCCGGCGTAAGCAAAATCGGCGTTGTTGAGGATGTCGGTCCCGCCGTTGAGATTTTCCAGACCGGTAACGGAAACACGCATTTCGGTCCCGAGCGTCGGATTGTCCAGATCAGCAAACTCGCAGGTACGCACGATCGTACGGGTGCCGTTTTTATCTCCCTTGGTGTAGAAGAGCCAGACCTTGCCCGCCTCGTTCTGGCTGACAAGGCAGGGCTGTCCGACGCCCCACTGGAAGGAGGTAACGTCCGGATCCTTCGTGAAGTCGACGATCGGCGCGTTCCCGACCCTCACAAAGGGGCCGGTCGGAGAGTTGGCCACGGCGAGGCCGACCTTGTTCTCCTGGTTGTCGCTCGACGAGCAGCCGAGGTACGCCATCAGGTAGGAATAGGTCGTTCCCTGATAGGAGAAGCTGCCGCGGATCACCGACGGATCGCAGACGTGGCGGGAATCCCACGCGCCCGAGGAGGGAGAGAGAACGATCGTCTCCGCCCCGTAGGTATAGGTCCCGTCCGCGTTCGGCGTGCCGCGGCGGCAGCCGACGTAGTCGGTGACGTTATAGGAGGATTGATTGGTGCAGTAATAAACGTACCGGGTCCCGTCCGTCTCTTCGATGACCGTCGGGCAATAGTTATAGATCCCGGACTTGGTCGGAGAGAAGAGGAGGTTGTTGGACGGGGGAAGGACGACCGGAGGCTCCTCGAGGACCGTGATCTCCGTGAAGCCCGCCTGCGTCACCTTGGAGGAAAACTCCTCCGTCACGGTGAGGTAGACCCCGCCCGTCACGCTGATGGTGCTGTCCTGGACGGCGCCGATGCTGCCGGCGACCGTACCGCCGTTGACCGTGAGGTATACGTTGCCGGACATCACGGCGGGGACGCCGGTGGAGTTCGTTCCGATCCGGCTGACCGCGAAAACGCTCCCGAGGAACTCGCCGCCGTTGACCGTCAGTCGGCAGGTGCCCGCCGAGGAGTTCATCCCGGTCGCCGCCGTCATATTGTTGCCGCTGGAGTTGCGGTAGGTCCCGCCGTTGACCGTTACGCGGAGGACGGCGTCCGGATCGACCCCGCCGACCGGATAGGCGGCGTTCGGGCGGCGGTTGCCGCAGCGCAGGTACGCCCAGGTGCCGGAGTCGACGCGCACGTCGCAGGTCCCGTGGAGCGTGATCCCCTCTACGGGAACGCCGCCGAGCGCGACGTTATACCCGACGAGCAGGAGCGGATAGGTCGTGACGCCGGACTTGAGCGTGCAGGTGATCCCCTCCCCGAAGACGTTGTTGTGATAGTTGCCGACGATAATGGAATTGGCGACGTCCGCGCGGACGGTAATATTCTCAAAGGTATAATCGCCGTAGAGATAGAGGTTGTGGGCGATCCCCAGGTACGCGCCCGCCGAGGCGGCGTAATCGGTGCCGCCGTAAGAGGAGGTGACGGTGATGCGGGCGGAGGTGTTCGGCAGATGCGTCTCATAGGTGGTGGCGTACGGCCCGCAGAGGACGACGGTGCCGCCGGTCTCCCGCAAAAGCCCTACCGCTTTTGCGAGCGAGTCGAGCGCGGTCGCGGGGGTCGCGCCCTGCCCGGCGCTCTGCCCGCCGGTCTTCACGTAGACGACGCCGCTTGCCGACTCCTCGGGCACGGTCGGCGTGAAGGACTGCCCTTTGAAGAAGGCGTAATACGCCCGCGCCATCTCGCCGTACTGCTCATAGTTCGGGTGGATTCGGTCGCTCGTGTGGTGCATCATCACGTTGAAGTAGTCGCGCGTCATCGCGTAGACGTCGATGACGTCATAGCCGTTCTCCGCCGCGACCTCGCGCTGCAGATCCTGCAACACCCCATCGCTGAACTGACGGATCACGGCGATATTGGTCGTGGGGATGTGGGTGGCGATATAGACCTTCTGCACCGTCGGGAGGGCGGCGTACTCGTTTGCGAGAGAGGCGAGCGCGTCCTTGTAGTGCTGCATCGCCTCCGCCGAGGAAAAGCTGCGGATATCGTTGCAGCCGAGCGCGATCACGACGACGTCCGCGCCGAAGGTGAGACTGTTCCTGTACTGCTGTGTGTTGCGGTAGGAGAGATCCGGGGTCGACGCCTTGGCGTTGTAGGGATCGTCCGCCGGCAGCGCGTAGGCGGACGCTTTGCCGAAGTTGCCGATCACGTAATCCTCTCCGAGCAGAGTCTGGAGCTGCCCCGGGTAGCTTTCGCTTGCCTGATCGGACGTGCCCGTCCCCTGCGTGATGCTGTCGCCGATGAAGGCGATCCTGAGCTTCTCCCCGTCCGAGGGGACGAGAGAATCGACGGGAGAGCGAAGATCCGCGAGCGCAGCGTCCGCCATCTCCTTCTGCGCGCCGGTCTTGTTTTCGGAAAGATAGGTCGCGACCTCACGGAAGGTGAAGGAATTCTCCTCCTCTCCGTAGAGGCAGAGCCGCCCCGCGTACCCGTCCGCCGTGGTATAGGGATAGACGGCGTAGGGGAGGAATACGTAGAGGGAATCCGCCTGCGCGACGTAGCCGTAGGAGCCGTCGTTATCGAAGATCAGCGGAGCATTGAAGAGATAACTGCCGGGGACGGTCTCGCTGTCATAGCGGACGTCCGCTCCCGCGGTGAGCGAGCGGGATTTGCCGATGCGGTTCGCGTCCGTGGCAGCGGTCCCCGCAAACCAGACGAGCGGATTGGGATTTTCCGCGTGCTTGACGAGGATCCCGATCTCCGACGCACCGGAAAGGAGACTCTCCGCGCCGATAAAGCCGGCGCGCATCCCGTAGCCTCTCCCCGTCGCCTTCGCACGCATCGAGAAGCCCTTTTCGAGATATTTTTCCAGCCCGCCGACAAAGGAGAGCCGGTCGGTAAGGCCGCTTTGCTGATCCGCCGCCGTCATATAAACGGTCGTCTCCGCCGCGGGATCCGGGGCGTTCGCCGCCTTGACGGTCACATTCTCCCGGAGGGAGACCGGCAGAACGGCGACCGTACGGACGGAGGAAACGGTATCGAGCGAGCGCACCGAGGCGTCCCCGCCGACCGAGATCACGGTCGTGCCGGAAACGGCGGGCGTGAGATCGGCGGAGGTATAGGTCGAGCCGCCGACCGCCTTGGAGCCGCCCGCGACGCGGTGCCAGTTGAGAGACTCGAGGCGGACCGTCTGGGCGACGGCGCCGGAGACCGCCGTCCCGGCGTCGGCTCCGCCCGCGATCACGCCGAGGCGGTAATCGGCCGTATTGAGCGCGCCCTTTACCGGCGCCGAGGCGGTGCCGGCGTTCGAATACGCGCGGCAGCCCGTCACGGTAAGATCATGGAACCAGGCGTAGAAATAGGAAACGGAGGAAGGCAGGACGAGATCGAGCGCGTCCAGCGTGAGATCCCCGCCGAGGGTGACCGTTCCGGCGGGCAGGAGGCAGGCGCCGGAGGACCGGTAATCCGAGCCGGCGAAGAGAGAGGTGAAGGTCAGCGCGCCGCCGAGCTCCGGAAGCTCCGTCCCGGCGGGCAGGACGGTCCTGCCGGAGACGACGATCCGCCCGTCCCCGCCGAAGAGGGCGAGACGGGCCGCCGCCGCCGCGACCGTTTTATAGGGCGCGGACGCGGAGAGACCGAGTCCGGTATCCTTACCGTTTATCCCGTCGACAAAGACGACGCGCTCCGATCCGTCCGGATCGCTGACTTCCGTCACCGTCGTGAAAGCGCGGAGCGTCTCCCGCAGGGAGAGCCCGGTCACGGGGACGGTATAGACCTTTGTGAGATTGGCGGGATGCCCGTCGCCGTCGCCGATCGAGACACCGGAGGCGTTCACCGTCATCGGCTCGATGAAGATATGGCGAGAGCCGCCGGCGTTTTGCTGCAAATAACCGTGATAGGCGAGCCAGTGGCCGTTCTCCGTGCGGATGTAGGAGCCGTGGCCGCTGCCGTTGATATCGTTTTTGTTGTAATCGTAGCGGAGGACCGAGGTCGCCGTCGCCTTCTCCCAGTTCGAGGCGACGAGCGGATGGGCGGGATCGGTGCAGCGCAGGTAGCCGAGCGCGTAGCCCTTCGTCCAGTAGCCGCTGCCGGTGTACATCAGATAGAACTGCTCGTCGCCGTTTTCGTCGTCATAGTAGACGACGGAGGCGCCCTCCACGACCTTGGGATACCATTTCCCGCCGGAATAGCCGTAGCCGTCCTGCTCCCAGTCGTACTCGGAGCGGCAAATAGAAACAGGCGTGCCGGTGAAGGTCCAGGGGTTTGTCACCGCGGAGATCATGATCTCCTGATGGAAGGAGGAGGTGCCGCGCCCGAACTCGGTCACGTAGGTAAAGTACAACGTTCCGTTGATCGTGATCTTGGAAATACCGCTGCAAAACGTCTCGTTGTTTACTGTCGGATCCGTATCATTGATGACCCGGCGAACGGTATTCGGCTCTTTGGTTACCGGGTCGCCCCAGCGGCCGTAAACAAGGTCGTCTCCGTCGAGACATTTGATCACATGGATACGCTGGCGGGACGCCATCGTATCTCCGGACTCGCTCTCCGGCGTATAGCTAAAATAGCAGTACCACCCGGCATCTTCTCCCGCTTCCTCCTCAGAAAGGTAATGGATTTCGGGCGACCAGAAATTTTTTCCATTCGGAACGGTGAAAACGATTCGTTCCGGCGCCGTCTTCAGATCCGCGATACAGGACGCCTTGCGGATCGCGAGGCTTTGGGAAGCCGTGCGGGTGAGATAGTAGCAGTGATCGTAATAGAAGAGAAAGGGGTCCGCCCCGACGCCGATGGTATTGGTGAAGGCGGCCTCTTTGTCGGGTACGCCGTCGAGCAGTCCTTCCGCGACGAGCAGGGTGCTCTGCATGGTCCCCGCGTTCTCCTCCGCGCCGCGGACGTCGGTCAGATGGGAGAAATCCCCGCCGAGCAGGGCGAGCTCGTAGCTGCCGGTCAGCGCGCAGGATCTCTTTTCCGCCGGGAGGATCGCGCCGTAGACGGTACCGCCCGTCACACGCATCGTCATCCGGTAGTCGGCCTTGTAGCCGGTGGCATCGCTCTCCCCGTAGATGCAGTAGAGCCCGGCGTAGAAGGTCCCGCCGCTGATATCGGCGTTGATCCGGCCGTCGGTGACCTGTCCGCGTGAGCCGAAGGCGACGTAGCTGTGGAAGACGCCGCCCGTGACGGTGATATTGAAGACCGAGCCGGAGGCGGACTTGGCCTCAGCGGACGTACTGCCGCCGCGGAGGACGTTCCACTCGCCGCTCTCGACAAAGATCGAGGTGCTCTTGACGGATTTCTCCGTCGTCCCGACGATCGTCGGATAGACGGTATTGTCCCCCCCGAGGGTGCAGGTGACGTTCTTTCCCGCGTGGAAAGCGTGAGACTGCGCCTTGAACCAGTAGTTGCCGGTCGCCTCGATCGTCAGATCGTCCAGCTCCAGCGCACCGTTTTGCATCACGATATGGCTCGAGAGGATCAGCTTGGCGCCGTTTTGCGCCGTGATCTTCACGGGAACGGCGCTGCGAACGAACATATTGGAGCTTGTGGAGTTCGCCGCCGTGGTATAGTCCCCCGTCAGGATGACGCGGGTCGCCTCGGCCGCCGCGTCGACAAGCTCTGTCAGACTGCCGGCGGGGGAAGAGGCGGAAGCGCCGTCTCCCGTGCCGCCGTCCTCCAGATAGACGGTGCGGGGATAGGCCGTCTCCTCCGCCGAGGCGGAAAAGGAAAACGGCACGGCGAGGAGCAGGATCGCCAGGGAAAGGATCAGGGAAAAGAATCGTCTCACGCGAAAATCCTCCTATCGGTCCGATCGGACCTTGAAAGTACATTATCACAGATACAGTATAACATACTTTTGCCCGTTCGTAAAGTGCGATTCTGTTTTTTTTCGTTTTTTTCTTCCCGGCGGACGGGCTTTGCGAGGTGTCCTAAAGGACAGTTTATAAAAAACCGGCTGAGGTAAGAATCCTTCCTGACTTCAGTCGGTTTTTTGTCGCATATCGGTGCAAGCAGGACGTTTGTGTGCCAAACGTCCGGGAAAAGTGATGTTTGCCCTGCGGGCAAGTGATGCAGTTCGCTTTGCGAACCATGATGTTTTGCGGCTTTGCCGCAAAATGATGTGATGTGTTCCGCTTTA
>CACYYS010000058.1 GCA_902778725.1 uncultured Ruminococcus sp. | reverse complement strand
TGAGTCCGTCGATCGCAAGCCCGTCCGGCAGGATGACCGCCGCGGCGTAGACCCGACCGGCAAGCGGGCCCCGGCCCGCTTCATCCATCCCGCAAACAAGGGAATATCCTTCGCGCTTCAGCGCGTTTTCAAAGTCATATCCGAGCATCGGCGTCCTCCGGTCTCTCAAGGGTGATGCGCCCGATCCGGGCGGAGCGGAACTCGTCGAGCAGGGTGAGGGAGGCGCGTTCCGTGTCCGCCTCCCCTCCGGAGACGAGAAATCCGCGCCGGCGCGCGATCTCTTCCACGATCTGATAGCCGTTTTCTGCCGCGGCGAGCAGGGAAGGGTCGAGCTTGTAACGCTCTGTCAGCTTCTGCGGCGCGACGTCGCGCAGCCGGAGCGCGAGCTTGGCGGCGAGGTCCTCCTCGTCGAGGATCTCCTTACGGATCGTGCCGGTAAACGCAAGATTTTCCGCGATCCGGCGGGAGCCGAACTTCGGCCAAAGCACGCCCGGCATATCGAGCAGCTCCATATCGCCCGCGGTGACCCATTGTTTATCCCGGGTCACGCCCGGGCGGTTTTCGGCTTTTGCGAGTTTCTGGCCAGCGAGGCGGTTGAGGAGGGAGGATTTTCCCACGTTCGGGATCCCGAGGATCATCAGGCGGATATGTTTGTTTTTCATTCCGCGCGCTTCCCAGCGGGCAAGCTTCTCCTTGAGGACGGAGCGCGCGGCAGCGCGGATCGAGGAGACGCCCTCGCCGGTCGAGCAGTCGGTCAAAAGGACGTTCTTTCCCGTTTCGCGGTAGAACGCAAGCCATTTCCGGCTGATCTCCGGGTCGGCGAGGGAGGACTTGTTGAGGAGAGTGAGCAGTGGCTTCCCCTCGGTCAGACGGTAGATCTCAGGATTGCGCGAGCTTTCCGGGATGCGGGCGTCGCGCAGCTCCAGCACAAGGTCGACGTCGCGCAGGTTTTCCGCGATCAGATACCGCGTTTTTTGCATATGACCGGGGAACCACTGGATTTCCTTTTCCGGCATGAAAACTCCTTTATCGGACGAGACCGAGCCGATCAAGGGGGAGCATCCGGAAGATGACCTTCCCGATAATGGTGTCCCGCTTGACAAAACCGATCGAATAGCTCCGGCTGTCGAGGGAATGGTTGCGGTTGTCCCCCATGCAGAAACAGCAATCCTCGGGGACCTGAAGGGGGTAGGTGTGGTCGGAGAGGACCTGCGCCGTGTCAAGGTCGAAGCGGACGTGATCCGATTCGTCGAGCGGCTCGGCGGTCTTGAGCGCCTCTTCGCTTTCCGCTACTTTGACCGTCATGGTCTTGTCGGAGTGGAATTCAATATCGATCCACTCGCCGGAGACGGCGATCACGCGCTTTACGATCGGATCCTTGCGGCCGGAGGCGTGGTTCTGGAATACGATGACGTCTCCGTGCTCGGGCGTATAAAATAGATCGCTGACGATCAGGAGATCGTTCTCCAGGAGCGTTGTTTCCATCGAGGCTCCGATCACGCGCGTGGGACGCATGACAAAGGAGAAGAGGAAGAGGACGCAGCAGCAGGAGAGCAGGAGCATCTCCAGCCAGTCGAAAAAGAAAGCCGCGCCCTTGTAAAAGGATTTTTTGACGCGCTCGGCGCGATCGTAAGAGGAGATATAGTTGAGGACGACTTCGGTGTTGCGCTTGGAGGACGAGTAGTCGTAGGAATCCTTGCGGTGCGCGTCGGTCACCAGCTTGTTGCCGCCGTGGAGACGGTCCGTCTCCTCGGATTCGACCGGTTCGAGAGAGTAGAGGAGAAAGAGGAGGTTCCGGCATCCTTCAACGGAGATCCCCGTCTTTTTCGCATTTTTGAGGGTGAAGCTCTCTTCAAAGACGGAAAAGGAAGCCGCGCCGGAGAAAGCGAAGAACGGCATCTCCGATCCCGAGAGCCCGTCGTTGTTGTCACAGAGGAGAAAAAGGATCTTGAACGGGGAGTCGAGAGAAGAAAGGAAGTCGGCGGCAGGGGAGAAAAACTCGCGGTCAAAGCACTCCAAAAGGGTCTTTGATAGGGAAGAGGGCTTGCCGCCGAAGTCGAGGGAAAGCTCCAGCGCAAGATCGTTGTTGCCGTGGGAGTAAAACTCCCTGACGACTTCGAGGATCTCCCGGAAGCGTTCCGGCGTGTCGGAATAAACGGCCTCGGACATGATGGAGAAATCGAAAACGTTCTTGAAATCGGCAAACTTTGCCTTCGGGTCGCTGAAGATCCCCACGGCGCTCTCACGGGCGAGTACGTCGAGACCCTTCGTTTCGGCTTTTTCGAGAATATGAAAAACGGAACATCGGTCGGCGGTATTGACCGTGATGCCCTTGAGTACGATCACAAGATGCTTCATACAGACTTTCCCCTATAAAAATAATATAATTTATTTTAGCATAAAGGAAGCGCAAAATCAACACGAAAGCAGAAGAAAAATCCCGTCTTATCGCACAAAAAAAGCGGGCGGATCGGAGAAAAATTATTTTCTTCAAAAAACTCTTGCATTTTCGGACGGCATATTGTATAATAAACAGGCTTGCGGGATTTTTTCCCGTTATTGTCAGAACAGTCCGCTGCCACGCTCGGTACGAATGTTCGGTATTTAAGGAGGAGCCCATGACAAAACTTGAGGCTTTTGCAAACGAGCAACTGAAGGAAACTCTGCCGGAGTTCGGGGTCGGCGACACGGTGAGAGTCCACAACCGCATCAAGGAAGGTAACCGCGAAAGGATCCAGATGTACGAGGGTACCGTGATCGCCCGTCACGGCGGCGGCATCTCCGAGACGTTCACGGTCCGTCGCGTTTCCTACGGCTGCGGCGTGGAAAAAACGTTCCCGATCCATTCTCCCAACGTTGCCAAGGTGGACGTGATCCGCCGCGGCAAAGTCCGTCGCGCAAAGCTCTATTATCTGCGCGATAAGATCGGTAAGGACGCCAAGGTCAAATCCGGCATCTGAAGCCAAGAAAAAAGACCCGAAATTTTCGGGTCTTTTTTGTTTTATTTCCGGAAGCGGGAGACGATCAGGTCGCTGATGCGGACGATTGCGGGAGCGAGCACGATATTGAAGATCAGCTCGAATATGAAGTTGAATCCGATCAGGACGGTGATCACAAAGACGAGCGGATTGCCGGGGAACGGCACGCCGATGACTTTCGCGATATTCGGCATCGCGTCATAGAAGAAGATCATCGATCCGAGGAGAAAGAGCCCCGTGTTTGCTACCGGGCAGATAACGGCGGCGGCGAGAACGCCGACGTATTTGTTGATCCGTTTGCAGAGCTGATAGACGAGCCCGGCGGCGACGCCGGCTGCGATGCCCTTGATAAGGACGGTGATCACGGCGCCCGCGGGATTGTAGGTCATAAACAGCGCTGCGTCGCCGGAGAAGAGAACGGTAAGGGCGAAGACAAGCCCGAGCCATCCGCCGGCAAGCGGTCCGTGCAGTACGGCGCCGAGCACGATCGGCACAAGGACGAGGGAAACAGAGAAGGGACCGAAGCGGATAAAGGAACCGAGGAGCTGAAGCACGATGACGATCGCGGTGAGGAGTCCGAGCTGGACAAGGGTAAGGGTGCGTTTCGCCCGTTTTTCACGGACACTTTCAGGGGTATTGGACATAACGGCCTCCGGGACTTGAACCCGATGCTGCCTTCCGGACAAAGGATCCGGTAAAGCGCATGTAAATTTATGATACAGCCTTGCGGCGATCATACAAATATGATTTTGTATAATTATATCAGAATTTTGTATTATTTTTTGCGATTGTTCACGTAAAGGATCGCCGAGCCGCGCAGCGTGAGGTCATCCGATACCGGGATCCTGCGGCTGCAGTACGGGAGGACTTGTCCGGCGCACCCTCCGGTCGCGACAAGAGAGAGCGTTTCGCCCTCCGGGCAAAGCTCAGACTCCAGCCGATCGAGCAGTCCGTCGATCATCGCGGCGTGGCCGAAGATCAGCCCGCTCTGGACGCTTGCGTCGGAGGTGGTCCCGATCAGCGAGGAGGGGCCGGAGAGCGGAGTCTCGGCGAGGAGCGCCGCGGAGCGCGCAAGCGCGTCCAGACAAACGGAAAGCCCCGGATGGATGACGGCGCCGGAGAGACAGCCGGAGCGGTCAACGGCGGTAAAGGTGGTGGCTGTCCCGAGATCGAGAACGACGAACGGAGGCGCGAGTATCTCCTTGGCTGCAGCGACGTTTGCCACGAGATCGGCGCCGAGCTGCGCGTGGATCCCGATGCGGATCGGAAACCCCGTATGCGTTCCGGCTCCGATCAAAAAAGGTTTGGCGCCGGAGATCTCCTCGGCGGCGCGGGAGATCGGCGCGGTGAGCGACGGTACGACGGAAGCGATCACGGCGGCGGAAACAGAAAGCGCGGGATCCGACTCTGAGAGAAACCGCCGGATGATCAGCCGGTATTCGTCCGAGCTGCGCGCGGGAGAAGCGGAGATTTTAAAATGGCAGAGGGGGGATGCCGCATCGCGGAAAACCGCGAATTTTACGGCGGAATTGCCGATATCAACGGCCAAAAACACGGAAATCCCTCCTTTTCGCTTCCCTCAATTATACAAAATTTGCATTTTGTATAATTTGATCACACACGCACGGCAGGCAATGCCCTGCTTTTTTTATTTTATCACAGGAAAACCGGGATGTCAATCCCGACGACGAAATCAGGTCGATCCGTGCGCGTGACCGGCCGGCCCCGTCGCTTCGCTTCGCCGCCGGTATTTTTCCTTTGTCGCCGCGCCGCCGCGCAGATGCCGTTCCTCTTTGTTGATCCGCAGGATCTTTTCGACCTCGGCGGCGAGAGCCGGATCGACGTGACGGAGTTTTTCCGTTACGTCCTTATGTACCGTGCTTTTGCTGACTCCGTAGCGTTGTCCCGCCGCCCGGACCGTGCAGCGGTGCGCGATGATGTATTCCGCTAGTTTTTCGCACCGGTCTTTTGAATCCACTTGCCTGCTTCCCTTCTGTCTGTTTTTATTCCACTTTATGCGGCGTTCTCCTTCTTTATCCGTTCCTTGACAGAAAAAAAGATTTGTGATATACTGAATCCTACCTAATAAGGAGATCGGGATCGTAAAATGGCAGAAAGCGCAAAAGGGGATCCGGTTATCTTCGAGGGCTTCCACGCGATGCGCTCGGTGATATGCGGAGCGGAAGCGTCCGTCACGGGACGGAGGGTCAACGCCGTTTATTTTGACCGCGAGAAACTTCCCAAAAAGCAATATGAATACGCCTGGCTGAAGGCAAAAGCAAAAACGGACGGATTTGATCTGATCCTCGCGGATGCGCAGGAGATCGCCGTGCTTGCGTCGACATCGACACACGGCGGGATCGTCGGACTCGCCTCGCCGAGGGAGAACGTCGGAGCGGAGCGCCTCTCCGCTCTCCTTGCCGAAGGAAAACTCGGTCGGATCGTTTTTGCCGCCGAGGGCGTGGAGGACCCTTACAATCTCGGGTTTCTCCTCCGTTCGGTCTACGCTTTCGGCTGCGATACCGTCCTCCTCCCTCCCGCCGTCCGGTTCGGCGCCGACTCGGTCGTCTGCCGCGCGTCCGCCGGGGCGTCCGAGCGGATGTATCTCTCTTTCTCCGATCTCCGCGAGACGCTCCCGCTTTTTCGCGCCGCCAGTTACCTCATCCTTGCGGCGGGGGAAAAAAACGCCGTTCCGCTTGAGGACGCCGGGCTCTCTCTCCCGCTTGTGGTGCTGATCGGCGGGGAAAAAAGGGGACTTTCCTCTTCCCTGCTTTCCCTCTGTGACGGCGTGGTCCGCATCGATTACGCGCGGCCTGTCTTCGCCTCTCTTTCCGCCGCTTCCGCCGCCGCCGTTCTCTCATACGAGATCGCGCGCCGAAACGGTTTGATCCGGAAATCATAAGGAGTTACGCATGGTAGATTCAGTTCTTTTCGATCTTGACGGCACCCTGTGGGACGCGACCCCCGGCGTTACCCGCACCTGGAACAAGGCGCTCTCTGATCTCGGGTTCAAAAAAGTATGCACCTTGGATGAGGTGCGGCGCTATATGGGCATGACCCTTGACAAGATCTGCTCCTCGATGCTCGGAGACGAGGACCCGGAAATGGTGGGGCGCCTCTTTGAAGCGATCGCGGGAGGAGAAAACGAAGGGATCACCCTTGAGGGCGCTTCTCTCTTTCCCGAAGAGCGGGAGACGCTCGCGCTCCTCGCCCGCCGTTACCGTCTTTTTATCGTTTCCAACTGCGGGCGCGGCTATATCGAGCATTTTCTCGATCTGTTTGAGCTCGGAACGTATTTCACCGATCTCGAATGCTTCGGCGGGACGGGACTTCCCAAGGGCGAGAATATCAAGATCGTCTGCCGCCGCAACGCGCTCGCATCTCCCGTGTACGTCGGTGACACGGAGGGGGACCGGCTGGCCGCGCTCCACGCCGGAGTCCCGTTTATCCACGCCGCGTACGGCTTCGGCGAGGTCGCTTCCCCCGATCACGCGATCTACGATCTCCGGCAGCTCCCCACCGTTCTGGAGAAAATTTGAAAAACCCTGAAAAAAATTCGACAAACCTCTTGCAAAACGGTTTTCGGTATGTTATAATACCCAACGTCCCGCGGCCCGTTGGTCAAGCGGCTAAGACATCGCCCTCTCACGGCGAAAACATGGGTTCGATTCCCGTACGGGTCACCACAAAAGAAGCCGGATCTGTCTATTCAACAGATCCGGCTTCTTTTCACTCAGTGTTCCGCTTGTGCGGAATGTCTGTTTTTATTCCACGCTGCAGGTTATGGTCGGGGAGGTTTTTTATGTCAATCCTGGAATCGTTGTTTGAATGAAGCGGAAAAACGTTTTTCCGACGCTGCAAGGAATTTCCGTTCCTCTTGCGTATAAGGAATAAAACAGAAAAAGGAGTTTGCCATGAAAAAGTTTTTCTACCCGCTGATCTCCCTCTTCCTCGCAGCGGCGCTTTCGTTTTCCCTTTCTTCCTGCGCGGTGAGGATCTCCGCGGAGGAGCTCTCCGCCGGATACCGGCGTATCGCGACGGAAACGGGGTCGTCCGACGGCGCTTTTTCCGAGGCGTATCTTGCCTTTGCCGCCCATCTCTTCCGTGAGACTTACGGAGAGGATGCGCGCGTCCTCTCGCCTCTTTCCGCGCTTTATTGCCTCGGGATGATCGCAAACGGAACGGAAAACGAAACGAAGCGGCAGGTAGAGAGCGCCCTCGGTATGGATCTGCAAACGCTCAATAAAGCCCTGTTTGCTTACCGGACCTCGCTCGTTTCCACCTCGGAGTGCAAGGTGAGGGTCGCCGACTCCCTGTGGATCGACGCGGACTCCGGGATCACGGTCAAGCCTTCCTTTTTACAGGCGAACGCCGATTGGTACGACGCTCAGGTCTACTCCGCTCCCTTTGACAGCGGGACCGTCGAGAACATCAACAACTGGGGAAAGCTGCACACCGACGGGATGATCGACCGGATCCTGCAGACGATCCCGAAAGATACCTTTATGTATCTGATCAATACGCTCCTCTTTGACGCAAAATGGGAGAACAAATACGAGAAATCCGATATCCGCTCCGCGCACTTTACCAATGCGGACGGGACAAAAGCAGACGTTGAAATGATGTATTCCGAGGAGGGCGTCTACCTCGCGTGGAGCGGTGCTATCGGGTTCCGCCGTCCGTACGCCGGCGGAAAGTACGCCTTCGTCGGCGTTCTGCCCAAAGAGGGGACGAAGATCGAGACCTTCCTTTCCGAACTGGACGGAGCGTTTCTCTCTTCCCTGCTTGCGTCCGCGGAAAAAACATCCGTCCGCGTCGGGATCCCGGAGTTCTCCGCGGCGACCGGGGAGATCGACCTCAAGCAGGCGCTGGAAGCGATGGGGATCCGCGATCTATTTGACGAGGACCGCGCGGACTTTTCCGCGATGGTGGAGGATCACGGGCTCGACGTCTACTGTGATTATATCAAGCAGAAGGTAAAGCTGGACGTTGACCGCAACGGCACC
Source organism: uncultured Ruminococcus sp. (assembly GCA_902778725.1). Lineage (GTDB taxonomy): Bacteria > Bacillota > Clostridia > Oscillospirales > CAG-272 > RUG12395. The sequence goes on along the minus strand of CACYYS010000058.1, from coordinate 2,688 downwards.
AAGGCGGCGGCGATCACCTGGGGCGCGATGAGAAAAGAGTCTGCCAGCATGGAAGAAAAAAGTGTGATCCTTGACCGGCCTTTTCTCTATATGATCCTTGACTCGGAAGCGGGGATCCCGCTCTTTCTCGGCGCGGTAACGGAGATCGGATGATAAAGGAGACAAAAAGGCGGAGTTCGCTCCGCCTTTTTCCTTTTTCTATGGACTTTTTTGGCGCGGTATGATAAAATAATAGAAAGATCAAAGAGGAGGCGGCGGGGATGAATTTTTCGAGAGAGACGGAAACGGTCTATCTCACCTTTGATGAGCTCTATACCCTCGCCGCCCGCAGCGGCGATCTTGCCGATCCGGACCCGGTCTTCGACCGTCCGAAGGCGGCGGACGCCATGCGGGAGAACGCGCTGAAAAAGCATCCCGGCGCGAAGGAGTTTTTCCCCGTTTCCTGCCGGATCCGGCGGGACGGAGTTTCCTACGCCGTCACCGCGACGGCGGAAATGCTCGAAACGGACGGAAACCGGCTGACCGTCCATTCCTTTTGCGCGCAGGGCGGGCGCAGCGAGATCGACGCCCGATACGCGGAAACAAAAGGAGCGCGTCTGGCGGCGCTTTGCGGCGTCTTTGCGGCAGCGCTTGCGGATGAAGATCCGGTGATCGAAGCGGAGCTTACGATCCGGGCGGCGTTCGGACGGCCGCCGGAGCATTTCCGCGTCTCCGCCGATCTCACCGAGATGAAAGAGAGTTTTCTTTCTCTTCTGGACCGCGCCGCCGACTTTATCGCCTTTGAGATCGAGCGGCAGAAGACCCGCATCCCTTCCTCCGCCTCGCTGAAATTCCCTTATCCGAGAGCGAGAAAGGGACAGTCTGACTTTATGACCGAGGCGTACCGTACGATCAAGCGCGGCGGGCGGTTCCTCTGCGAGGCGCCTACCGGGATCGGGAAAACGGTCTCCGCCCTCTTCCCCGCCGTCAAAGCGCTCGGAAAGGGGAAGGCGGATAAGGTCTTTTACTTCACACCGAAAACGACGACCCAGTACGCGGCGATCGAAGCGCTGCGCGCCATCTCCGGCAAAGCCCTGGCGCTCCGTTCCATCGCTCTCTGCGCCAAGGAAAAGCTCTGCTCCGCCGTCACAAAGGAGCCGCCGCCCCCGGCGGAGGGGGAGGAAGCGCCGTTCACATCTTATTCCAAATGTGAGCGGTGCCCCTGTTCGCACGGGCATTTTGACCGTGTGGGAGACGCGATCCTCTTTTTGATGGATCGGACGCGCTTTATCCAAAAGGAAGACGTCCTCGCAGCGGCGAAAAAGTTCAACGTCTGTCCCTACGAGCTCTCTCTTGACGTTTCCGAATACTGCGACGTCGTGGTCTGCGACTATAACTACCTCTTTGACGCGCGCGTCTATCTGCGGCGTTATTTTGACAACGATTCCCGCGTTCTCTCCTCCTGTGTTACACGGGAAAACTACGTTTTTCTCGTCGACGAGGCGCACAATCTCCCGGAGAGGGCAAAATCGATGTATTCCCACCGCCTGAAGGCGGACTCGATCCTCCCGCTGATCGCGGCGTTCGGAAAAACGGAGGCGGAGATCGAAGCGATGACCGCCCTCAAGGCGCTCTATGACCGGATCCTGCTTTACCGCGCCAAGCTGGGAGAGAATACGGCGGAAGACGACCGCGGCGAGCCGTACGCGTATTACGTCAGCGAACGGCTGGACCCCGAGATCGTCCGCGCGGCGGAGGAGTTTGTCCGGCAGATCGACGAGATCCGCCGTGCGCGCGCGCCGGCGCTCTCCCCCGCCGTTCTGGACGCCTATTACGATCTCAAGGATTTCCTTGCCAAGGCGGCGTGGTTTTCACAAAAATTCCGTATCGTGGCGGAACGGTATGGAGAAAAGCTCTCCTACCGCCTATACTGTATGGATCCCTCGGAGATCATCTCCGAGCATCTTGATTTTGCGGGAGCGTCCGTGCTCTTCTCCGCAACGCTCTCCCCTCTCGATTATTACGCCGCGCTCCTCGGCAGTCCGGACGCCGTCCCCCTCGTCCTGGAGTCCCCCTACGAGCGGGAGAATCTCCTCCTTACGGTTTTTGACCGGCTCAGCACCCGGTACGTCAACCGGGAGGAGACGGCCGAGGCGATCGTGGAGATCATCGCGGACACCGTCCGCTCCCGGGTGGGCAATTATATCGTCTACTTCCCTTCCTACCAGTATCTGACCGGGATCTATGACCTCTTCCGCCATAAATATCCCGATATCTCCACGCTCGTCCAGAGCAAGAACATGAGCGAGTGGGACAAGGAGCGGTATATCGACGCCTTCCTCCCTGAACCGAAGAAAACGCTGGTCGGCTTCTGTGTGCTCGGCGGGGTGTTTGCCGAGGGGATCGACCTGGTTGGAAAGCGGCTGATCGGCACCGTGATCGTAGGCGTCGGGCTGCCGCGTGTCTCCCTCGAGCGGGATCTGCTCGCCCGGTACTATGCGGATACCGACCGGGACGGTTTCCTTTTCTCTTACGTTTATCCCGGCTTTACCCGCGTCCTTCAGGCTGCAGGTCGCGTCATCCGGTCGGAGACCGACCGGGGAGTGGTCGTCCTGCTTGACGAGCGTTTCGCCGAACCGCGTTATCGCGCCCTCTTTCCCAACCATTGGCGCCACGCCAAGTTTGTCCTGCATACCCGTACGCTCAAGC
>CACYYS010000057.1 GCA_902778725.1 uncultured Ruminococcus sp. | reverse complement strand
AGCTTCTGAAGCTCCTTGACGGTTTCTTCCTTGTCCTTGGAAATCTCATAAGTCGGCTTGAAGTGATCCTCAATGTCAACCCCGAGTCCGTCTTTTCCGCGGATTGCCAGGTCGCGGATATGTCCTTTGCTGGAAACTACTTCATATCCGTTTCCCAGATATTTCTGAATGGTCTTCGATTTGGACGGAGACTCTACTATCACGAGATCTTTCATATGCTCTGCTACCTCAAAATACTACCTGTTTATACAACACTTCCGCAGTTTTCTGCAAGCCTTCTGTCCTTTGCGGCATTCGTGAGGTCTTTCAGGGAATCCTCATTCACTAAGAGATTCGCACCTTCTGAGATCAGAAGGTTGCACCCTTCTCCCTCTTCTGCTCCATATGGATAAGGAACACACCATACCTCCCTGCTCAGGGCAATGGCTTCATTCACCGTATGCATCGTGCCGCTCGTCCGCCTTGCTTCGGTGACGATCACCGCTTCGCCAAGCGCTGCCAGAATCCGGTTGCGCCATGGAAAATGCCAGGATTCCGGCATCGTATCACGGGGATATTCGCTCAGGATCAGATGGTCTTCTGACATGCGCTGATAGAGATCCTGGTTGCAGCGGGGATAGGCAACATTCAGCCCGCAGCCGATCACCCCGATCGTATGACCCCCATGTTCGAGGGCTGTGCGATGCACCGTTCCATCCACTCCCTTTGCAAGTCCTGACACAAGCACATAGTGCTCGCACAGAATCGAAGCCGCAAGTTCCGTCATCGCTCTGCCATAGGCATGCATCTCCCGGGAGCCGATGATGGTCACGGCCGGATACCTCAGCAATTAGAGATTTCCCTCATAAAACAATACCCAGGGCGGAAAGCGCAGTCTTCTGAGCGAAGCCGGATATGCCTCATCGGCAATCGTCAGATAAGTCTCTTTCACCTCCGGAATGGATACAGGTTCCTTCCTTGCGATAGCTGCGGCAATCTTCTTCCATTCGCCTCGATAGCGCACGGCATATGCTGCCAGCAGTGCACGTTCACTTGTCATAAACCAGAAACTCCTCCTGCCTCTCTATAGCAGAAGAAATCCCTGGTTCCTTCAGATCAGTCCGAAATGATGCAGTGCATGGAAAATGCAATCAGCATCAATGTCATATGCGTTCCTGCCTATTTCTCATCTGGAAACAGATCGAGCTGTTCCTGCTGCACTGCGACCGGTCTGAAACTTCTGCGATGGATGGGGGTGATGCCGTATTTCCGAAGGGCCTCGAGATGCTGCTTTGTCGGATAGCCCTTGTGCTTGGCAAAGCCATACTGCGGATATTCCTGATCATACTGAACCATGATCCGGTCTCTTGTTACCTTGGCAAGGATGCTCGCAGCGGCGATGGAAATGCTCTTCTGGTCCCCTTTGACTAACGAAATCACTTCCGTTCCGTTCTGAAACGGCATCGCATCGGTCAGGATGCATGAAACGCCGCTTTCTGCAGCAATCTGCTCCATTGCCCGCATATCAGCGTGATAGATATCATAGCGGTCAATGTCTGCCGGAGAGACTTCAATGACCTCTGCCCACAGCGCATCTTCAAGAATCTGGTCATACAGCTTTTCCCTCTTTTTCTCGCTGAGAGCTTTGGAATCATAGATGTCCGGATTCTCATAGCCGATCGGAAAGATGACACCGGCCACACTTAAAGGACCGGCTAACGGTCCTCTTCCTGCCTCATCGAGACCGATGACCAGTTTTCCTTCTGTCCAGAAGGCGTGTTCATATTCATTCGGACACAGATGTGCTGTTTTCATTTTCATCAGGCGACTCCAGGGTAAAGCGGCCGAGTCTGCCCCGGCGCATCTCATGCAGAAACAATCCCGCTGCGCGCTTGCGGTCGGGCTGTTCCCCTGCCGCAGCTAGATGCCGGTATACGGCAATCTGATCAAGCATCACATCGGTTCTGATGTTTTCCTCTGCTCCATATGCTGCTTCCAGAACGCCCGGATATCTCAAACGGATCATATGAATCGTATCCATGGCGATTTCTTCCAGGTTCAGGATGTCTTCATTGATCGCACCCGTTGCGGCTAATAAGGATCCGGTCTTCGGATCGCTGAACTTCGGCCATAAGACCCCTGGCGTATCCAGAATTTCAAGATTCGGGTCTGCCTTGATCCAGACGAGCTTTCTGGTCACGCCTGGCTTATCAGCAGTTCTGACCTGGTTCTTTCCGGCAATGCGGTTGATGAGCGTGGACTTGCCGGCATTCGGAACGCCGCATACCATGGCCCGCATCGGCCGGGGATGAATGCCCCTGCGGATCATCCGCTGCCGCTTTGGCTCAGTCAGTTCCAGACAGGCAGAAACAATCTTCTGCCGATACGAATTGTCTTTCTGAAGATCGAGGGCCATCGCTTTCTGATCCGGCTTGGTTCCGAGGCTCTTCAGCCACTTCTCCGTTTCTTCGGGGTCGGCTAGATCTGCTTTGCTTAACAGAATCAGCTTCGGTTTTCCCTGCGCCATCTGATCCAGCATCGGGTTGCGGGAGCTTTTCGGGATTCTGGCATCACGCAATTCAATGACCATGTCCACCGCCTTGAGTTGATCGCTCATCTCCCGGCGGGCTTTTTCCATATGGCCCGGATACCACTGAATGGCTACCATGACTTCACTCCGAAATCAGAGAACGGCCAGAGAATCAGTGCACCTTTGGCAATGATCTGGCTATTCGTGAATGGTCCGTAGTAGCGGCTGTCACGGCTGTTCGGACGATTGTCGCCGAGGCAGTAATATTCATCTTCACCTAAGGTGATGGGTTCAACATCGCTCATGAACTCATCACCCCATTGAGACGTATAGTCCGCATTCAGGAATGGTTCATCCACGGGTTCTCCGTTGATATAAAGCTGGCCATCGGTATAGGAAACCGTTTCTCCCGGTAAACCGATGATGCGCTTGACCAGATATTCCTTCTTCTCCGGCAGATAGATGATTGCAATATCAAACCGGTTCAGATCTCCCATTTCGACGCTAAGCACATTGGCCAGACCGACGGACTCGGATTCCAGCGTCGGATACATCGAATTGCCCTGCACCCGGATCGGCCGCACCAGGAAGTGCGCCACCAGGAACACGCAGATCATCGAGATCACAAGTGTCCGGATGAAATCCCAGGTCTCGGACCAGAACGAGCTTTTCTTCGGTTCCGGTACTTCAGACTCGTTTTTCGTTTCTTCGCTATCCATATATGACACCTGCTTTCATTCGCTCATTATACCTCAGTTTTCAATATCTCAAAGTTCAGAGAGGAATTGCCCTCCGGCCATCATTGTTCTATAATGATTGGTATACCAATCAGATCGGAGAACAGGAAAATGGGCAGAAAGAAAAGACCGGATACCCGGCAGAAACGCATGAAATACAATGAATCCTACCAGAAGCAGTTCGTGAAGCGATATGTGTTCAAGCTGAATGTGCGCCATGATCAGGAGCTGATCGAGGCAATTGAATCGATGGACAACCGCACTGCCTGGTTCAAGGAACGGCTTCAGGAAGAGTGCCATTCGTAAAAAAAACTGTGCAGCTATCGCACAGTTTCAATCATCTATCAGCCTCAGCAATGAGGCTTTTATTACGGAAGAACGATCTGATTCTTATACTTTACTGCCAGGTCTGTCAGTTCCTGCTTCTCCGTATCAGAGAGCTCGCTCTCGGCATATTCGGCCAGTCCCTGCAGATCGCCGGATGCGACATACTTCTGCACTTCCTGGATGGAAGATACACTCACATGATCGCTGACGATGTTCGTGATGGTTTCCTGATCCTGCTCATCAATCTGATTCAGGACGGAATCAATCTGGCTGTCGGTGATGCCGTAGTTTTTCCACTTCGGTTCGGAGAGCAGGAGGTAGCAGCGGGCGGTGAAGCTCTCGCCCGGCGCGAGGGTGAGATAGTCGTCGCACCGGTCGGTGTACTTGTCGTTGTCGCAGTAGGTGAAGGGCGCTTCCGTCACCGGCCAGTAGATCCGCTGGGAGACGGTCCCGTTCTCCGCCGGGCGGACGGAAACGGAGGACTTCATGCTCTCCGGGGAGTCGCCGGAGGCAAAGAGAGCGACGGCGACCGCCTCCGTCTCGGTGACCGAGCAGGAGGGGATCGGCGTGCGGTCGTAAGGGTGGATCCAGGGCTCGCCGTTTTCGGCGAGCATCCCCTTCGGCTCCTTGCCCTCGCCCCACTCGTTGCCGTTGTAGCTGACGCAGGGGATCACCCAGTGCGTGGGAGCGTAGCAGGTGACAAGCTCAAAGATCAGCTTGAAGGTCTTTTCCTCGGGGGACGTGTTTTTTACCGTGTTCTCAAACAGGAAGAGCCCGTCGCCGCAGTCGCTCACGGACCGGGAGACGGTCAGTCCCGCCTCGGCGGCGGAGACGTCTCTGCCGTCAAGCTCGACAAAGGGCTCCTTCACCCGGCAGACGGCGCGTCCGTCCTCGGCGGTGAAGAGACCGGCGTCTTTTTGCATAAACTTCATATCAAACCTCCGTGACCGCGCAAAAAAGAATAGGGAAGATCCCCGCGCAGGTCCGTACGCCTCCCATTGTACCATCCCCCGCCCGTTTTGACAAGAGAAAAGGGAGAAATCGTCGGAATATTTTTCCGCCCCGCCTCCCGCCCCGGCGGGAGGGGTCCTCGCAGCCTCCCTCTCGAGGGAGGTGGCTCGCGAAGCGAGGCGGAAGGAGTTCTCGTCAGCCTCCCTCTCGAGGAAGGTGGCTCGCGAAGCGAGACGGAAGGAGTTCCCCTAAGCCTCCCTCCCCGAGGGAGGTGTCGCGGCTTGCCGCGACTGAAGGAGTTTTCGTTAGCCCCCCTCCCCGAGGTCGTCTCACCCGTTTGGCTCCCTTGTGTAAAGGGAGCTGTCAGCGGAGCTGACTGAGGGATTGTAAAAGAGAGAAAACAGCGTTTTGTCAAATCAAGTGTCGGTCGAAACACAATCCCTCCACCGCAAAGCGGTCCCCCTCCCTTTACACAAGGGAGGCAGAGGCGCGAACATCCTGCGCAGAGAGAACGGAGCAAGGCGGAAGGAGCTTTCTCCTTTTCGCGGCGAAGAGGATCCCGCCGAGGGAGAGTGAAAAACCGAAGGAACACAAACGGGATGCCGTTGAAGAAATCTGTCAATCGTTCCTGATCATCTTTATTATACTTTTTTCGCAATTTGGCATAGAGTCGGGGAAACTGATTTTATAATAGTTTTTTTCAATTGGAACAAACCATGAGCGGATCTCGGGAACAAAGACAGAGCCGTCCGTTTCGGCGGATACACCGAACTGTTTTTTTACGGATTCAACGCTCGCCCCTTCTTCCCGGGGAACTGTGACAAGAACGCCCGCAGAAGAATCAAACGAACCGGCGCCGGAAGGAACGTAGTAATAAAAAATACGATAAGGATTCACTTCAACTGTCCATAAAACAAACGTTTCATTCATCATTTGAGGATAGTAATCAACGGTGATTTCATCAAATCTGTTGATTTTATAGAGCGGAATGTCTTCGGGATCCAAGCAGGAAGGATAGTCCTTTATCGCTTTACGCAGCTGTTCGATTGAGTCAAAATATAAACTGCCGTAATCAACTTCATAGGCGGCGCGGCTGCGGCTTTCTTCCTTGTTTGTTTGCCCGTTGGTATCGCAGCCGACCGAAAGCAAAACAAAGAAAACGCACAAAGCAAAGATTGTTATCGGCAATTTTTTTCTTTTCACAGCGCAAAACCTCCGCAGCTCCGATTATCATGCTTTCTCTTATTTACGTTCCAAAAAGCAAAAATCCTTCGCGTTTCTCCGGGCGTTTGCAAAAAATTCACAGACCCCGCGAAAAGCCGGACGGCGCCGCTCCCGCAAGGAAAGATTGACAGGGCGGGAAAACTGTGATAAAATAAGAAAAAAAGACAGCTCCGAAAGGAAGGTAACCCTATGAAATGTCCCGGCTGCGGATACACGGAAAGCAAGGTCCTGGACAGCCGCCCGGTCAATGAAAACGCCAGCATCCGCCGCCGCAGGGAATGTCTTGCCTGCGGGCGGCGTTTCACGACCTACGAGGTCGTCGATAACGTTCAGATCATGGTGATCAAAAAGGACGGGAGCAAGGAGTTCTTCGACCGGCACAAGCTTGCCGCCGGCATCCTAAAGGCGTGCCACAAGCGCCCGGTGAACAGCGAGGCGATCGTGGACGAGGTGGAGAGCGAGCTGCAGAACTCCCTGAGCGGGGAGATCACGAGCGACGAGATCGGCCGTCTGGTCCTGCAGAAGCTGCGCGCGATCGACCCGGTCTCCTATATCCGCTATGCGTCGGTCTACCGCGACTTCGACGATATCAAGAGCTTTCTTGACGAGCTGCAGCAGATCCGCCGCGCGGAGAAAAAAGAAAAACAGGACGGGAAAACGGAGTCATGACGATCCTTTCCGTCTCCGGCGTGTCTCTCTCTTACGGCGCCGACGAGATCCTGAAAAACGTCACCTTCGCGGTAAACGAGGGGGACCGGGTCGGCGTGATCGGGAAAAACGGCGCGGGCAAGACCTCTCTTTTCCGCATTCTTGAGGGGAAGGAGGCGCCCTCCGGCGGCTCCTTTTCTCTCGCGCGGGGGACCCGCGTCGCCTGCCTCGGGCAGAACGCCGCGGCGGACGGCGCCGGGACGGTCGCGGAGTATATGCTCGGCGCGCTGCCCGAACTGCCGGAGGCGGAAGCGCGGATCCTCGCTCTGGAAAAAAAGCTGGAGGAGGGCCGCGGGGAGGCGGAGGACGCCTCCCGCCTCGCGGAGGAGAACGAACGCTTCACCGCCGCCGGCGGCAGGCAGTACCGCGCCCGGTGCGACAGTCTGCTCGAGAAGACCGGCTTCTCCGAGGCGGAGAAGGCGCTGCCGGTCTCCGCTCTCTCCGGCGGGCAGAAGACCCGGCTGGCGCTCGCTCGCATTCTCTTTGCCGAGCCGGATCTGCTCCTGCTCGACGAGCCGACCAACCATCTCGATCTTCCCACCCTCGCGTGGCTCGAGAGCTATCTCGCCTCCTATAAAAAGACCCTGCTCGTCGTCTCCCACGACCGGTACTTCCTCGACCGGGTGACGACAAAGACCCTGGTCCTCTCCTCCGGCCGCGCGGCGCTCTACCCCGGCAACTACTCGAAGACCGAGTTGCTCCGCGACGAGCAGCGCGCCTTTGAGGAAAAACGCTGGAAGCTCCAGCAAAAGGAGATCGCGCGCATCGAGGCGTTCATCGAACAGCAGCGGCGCTTCGGCAGGGAACGGAACTTCATCACCATCGCCAGCCGTGAAAAGGCGCTGGCGCGGATGGAAAAATACGAGCGCCCGGAGGGCCCCGGCAAGGGGATCCGCCTCGCCTTCACCGCGGCGGAGACGGGCGCGAACGAGGTCCTCGCGGTGCGGGATCTCGCCATGTCCTTTGACGGAAAGGAGCTTTTCTCCGCCGTCGATCTCACCGTCCGGCGCGGGGAACGGATCTTCCTCGTCGGGCAGAACGGGACGGGCAAGTCCACGCTGATGCGGATCCTCGCGGGCAAACTCGCGCCCCGGCGCGGGAGCGTCATCCTCGGGGCGGGTGTCCGCCCCGCCTACTACGACCAGGAAAACCACGGCCTCCATCCGGAGAACACGGTGCTTGAGGAGCTCGCCGCCGTCTACCCCTCCAAAACGGAGCGGGAGCTGCGCACCCTGCTCGGCTCCTTCCTCTTCTCCGGCGACGAGGTGAAAAAACAGGTCGCGACCCTCTCGGGAGGGGAAAAATGCCGCCTCGCCCTCTGCAAGATGATGTGGTCGGGCGCCAACTTCCTTTTGCTCGACGAGCCGACCAACCACCTCGACATCTCCGCCAAGGAGGCGCTCGAAAAGGCGCTGGAGGACTACGAGGGGACCGCGCTGATCGTCTCGCACGACCGGTACTTCATCGACCGGATCGCCACGCGCATCGTGGAGCTGTACCCCGCGGAGACGGGCGGGCTCTTCTCCTGTCCGCTCTCGGCGGAGGAGGGGTATGACACCTTCCTCGCCGCGGCGGAGCGCGAGCGCGAGCGGCGCCGCGCCGCCCCGGAGGAGGGACAGGCGCCCTCCGGCGGCAAGGCGGATTATCTCTCCCGCAAGGAGGAGACCGCGCGGCAGCGGAAGGAGCAGAAAAAGCGGGAAAAACGGCAGGCCCGCGTCGCCGAGCTCGAGGCGCTGCTCCCCGCGCTCGAGACGGAGCTTTACTCCCTGCCCGCCGAGGAATACCGCAAGGGCGCCGAACTGCAGCAAAAGCTTTCCGCCGCCGAGGAGGAGCTGCTCTCCCTCTACGGCGAGCAAGAACAAAACGGATAAAGGGAATAAAAAAAGGAGGACGCTATGGGACTGTTTATCGACGATCAGAAGATCATTCGCGCAAACGAGGACAAGGACGTCGCCTATCTCTGCACGGCGGAGGACTCGGTCGCCGGGGATATGCTCCGCTCGCTGCTCGCCGACGCGGGGATCCCCTGCATGATCAAGGACCGCACCTTCGGCGGGACGCTCCGGGTCCTCTCCGGTTTTACCGGCTGCGGATGCGACGTTTTTGTCGAGCGGGCCAGACTCGCCGAGGCGCGCGAGCTGGCGGAGGCGTATACCTCCGGGACCGTCCTGCCGGCGGACGGGGAGACTCCGCCGCCCGAGCCGGAGCAGGACGAAAAAAACGGGGACGCTGACGGGCGCCCGTCCTGGACTTGAAAAAAATCACTTTACGAGGTGTGCTATGAAAAAAACGATTCTCTTTCTTACTCTTCTCCTGGTCTTTCCGCTCCTCCTCGCCGCCTGCGGCACGCAGCCGGCGGAGGAGACCACCCCCGTGACGGAGGCGCCGGACACGACCGCCCCGGAGACGGAGGCGCCCGCGCCCGAGGTCGTCTTTGTCGACGGCAAGGACGGAAAAGCGGAAAACGACGGCCTCACTCCGGAGACCGCGGTGCCGGACTTTGACCGGGCGTTCGCCCTGCTCACCCCGACCCGCACGACGATCGTCGTGATCAACACCGTCCCCGTCCGCTCGAACTACCCCTTCCCGGAGTTTGACGGCGCCGTCACGATCACCGCCTTCCACGACGGGATCGACTACGCGGAGCAGAACGGCGCGGCGCTGAAGATCCTTTCCGCCTGCTACCTCTCCTCCGACCTGATCCTCGACCGGATCCCGATCTCCGCGGCAAACGACGGCGCGCGGATCTGCGCCCGCTTCCATAACGTCACCGTGACCGATACGGTCACCACCGTCGACAAGACCGGATTCCTCCCCTCCTTCATCGGCGGCTTCGTCGTCTCCGACGTGGCGCTCAACGCCGCAAACCACCTCACCGCCAAGGAGGTCAGCCACAAGGGCGATCTCACCTTCTCCATCTCCGGCGGTAAATGGCGCAGCATCATCGGCGGCAACTTCCGCGTCGGGCGCAACTCCCCCGTCGGCACCTTTGACGGGGCGCTCACCCTCCGCCTCGGCGGCAGCGTCTCGGTCGAGTCCAAGGCGATCACGGACGACATCGGCGTCGATTACGTCGCCGTCTCCGGCGCCAATATCGCAAAGGGCTCGCTCACCCTCGAGATCACCGGCGGGACCTACGCCACCCCGATCTACATGATCGGCCACATGGGGACCTACTTCAACTATACCTCCGACAACGGCAAGACCGGCACCGACGGGCTCCAGGCCCGCTACGATACCCTCTACGACGCCGCCGTCAGCGTGAAGATCTCCGGCGGGGACTTCACTTCAAAACAGGCGACCGAGATCAAGGTCCTCCAGGTCCCCGGGCAGACCCCCCTGCACGCGGACGCCTCCTTTGAGATCACCGGCGGCTCCTTCTCCGAGGGGATCGCCTTCTCCGCCCTCGGCGTCCTCGGCGATACCGCCGCGACCGGCGTCCCGGCGGGCAGAAAGACCGTGGACTTCCTCTCCGTCAACGGGGAGAAGGTCGCGGAAAAGCACGTCCCCCGCCTCGCCTGCTGCGGAGACAGCATCACCTTCGGCACCTGCTACGCCGCGCAGAACGGCTACCTCGACGTCAACTTCTCCTATCCCGCGCAGCTTCAGCGCCGCTTCGGAGACAGCGCCGTCGTCGGCAATTTCGGCTACCCCGGCTCCAACGTCACGTCAAACTCTTACGCAAAGTATTTTCAGTCCCTCTGCTGGAACCTCCTTCAGGATTTTGACCCCGATTTCGTCTCCTTCGCCCTCGGGACCAACAACGCCGCCCTGATGCCCGGCGGCCTCTCCGATTTCAAGAACAGCTTTACCACGATGATGAACGCCCTGCACAAGGCTTTCCCCGAGGCAAAGGTCATTATGACGACCGCCCTCTACCGCTTCGATAAGCAGGAGAGGATCGACCAGCTCGAGCAGTATATCCTCCCCGCCCAGAAAGAGATCGCGGATAAATTCTCCTCCTTTACCACCGTCCTCGACCTCTATACCCTCTATCGTCCCTACGGCACTACCACCTATTATAAGGATAAGCTCCACCCCAACAACCTCGGTTACTCCAAACTCGCCGACGTCCTCTACGCAAACCTCAAAGATACGGTGAAGTGAGCCGTACTTTTCTGAAGAAAAGTAGGCAAAAGACTTCCTTTTCTGAAGAAAAGGAAGCAAAAGACTTTTTGAAGGAGCAGGGAGCAGAGAACGTGTGTTCAAAGACGCTCCTTCTCCAAAAGCCGCCCGATACGAATTGGGCGGCTTTTTCCTTTTGCACAATATTGCGTGTTCATATCCTCCCTCGGATCGAAAATGCCGGGTGCGAATATCTGGTTGAATGATGCTTGCCCTGACGGGCAAATGATGTTTTTGCCTATCGTCAAAAATGATGCCGCGTCCTGCGGCCGCAATGAT
>CACYYS010000056.1 GCA_902778725.1 uncultured Ruminococcus sp. | reverse complement strand
CGGTCGCGATCCGCTCGTCGAAACTCTTCCACGTCAGATCGGTATAGAGGGAGGCGTCCTCCGGCCGGAAGGTGGCGATTATCTTCACTTTCTGGCCGATGGTCATCGCCACGGAGTTACGGGAGAGGATCACGCTTTTGACCTCTTTTTTTGCCGCGTCGGGAACGCCGGTCGTTTCGGCGGCGTCCGTTTCGTCGATCACCGGCGGGAGCGGCGCGCGGTTGCAAGCCGCCAGCAGAAGTGCTGTGGCGAGCGTGAGGAAAAGGAAGAGGGCGGGGACGGTCCGTTTCATCGTTTTTCTCCTGAAAAGGCGGCTGCCCGGCGGGCAGTCTGTTTTTTCCAGTATATCGCCCGGATGTTGCCAAGTTGTGACAAAAAGAAAGAAAATCTTATCTATTTTTTATTATAATCTTTTTTCCGCCGCCGTCAAGGCTGTCGCGCGCGGATCCCCTCTTTTTCATTGACAAGGGCGCGCTCCCTGTGGTATACTACAAAGGAAAGCCTTGCCGAGTAAGCCTTTCAGACATTCGCTTCCGTGCGCTTTGCGCGCTGCGTTATCCGGCGGCTTCGCAAAAATGCTCTTGCGAGCAGGCTTTTTGCTTCACGGTATCATAAAACAAATCATCGCAAGGGGAAAATCCATGCCTGAATTTCTCGATTATCTGACGACCTTTTTGTGGTCGATGGTCCCCGTCGTCGAGCTGCGCGGCGCGATCCCGTGGGGGGCGGCGCACGGTCTTGCGTGGTATACCAACTATGCCCTCTGCGTCTTCGGCAACCTCCTGCCGATCCCCTTTATCCTGCTCTTTATCCGCGCGATCCTCGGGTGGATGAAGGGAGTGCCGAAGCTGGCGAAGATCGCTCTCTGGCTGGAGGCGAAAGCGGAGAAAAAAAGCGACCGTGTGAACCGGTTCGCCGCCCTCGGACTTTTCCTCTTTGTGGCGATCCCGCTGCCCGGGACCGGCGCGTGGACCGGGGCGCTCGTGGCGGCGCTGATGGAGATGCGCATCCGCAACTCGCTCCTCTCGATCCTTGCCGGGGTGCTGGTCGCCGGCCTGATCATGACGGGGATCTCCTACGGCTTTATCGGTTTTCTCGATTTTTTGAAATAACGGAAAAAAGAGGTTGATTTTTCCCGTTCGGTATGGTATCATAAAACGCGCCCGCTCGCGGGCATAAACGAATACATCTTATCAAGAGAGGCGGAGGGACTGGCCCGATGAAGCCCGGCAACCTGTCAGCATCGCTGAAAAGGTGCCAATTCCCGAGAGATGAGATGGTTTTTCACGGAAAAACTTTGCTCCCGGGACCTCCCGGGAGTTTTTTTGCCGAAAAAGGAGTTGTCATGGAACGAAAACTGTTTACAAGCGAGTCGGTCACGATGGGACATCCCGACAAGCTCTGCGACCGCGTCTCCGACGCGGTGCTTGACGCGATCCTCGCGGAGGATCCGGGCGCGCGCGTCGCGTGCGAGACCTTCACGACCACGGGCGTGGTCTTCTGTATGGGGGAGATCACGACCTCCGCATACGCCGACGTGGAGAGCATCGTCCGCGAGACGGTGCGCGAGATCGGCTACGACCGCGCCAAATACGGCTTTGACTGCGATACCTGCGCGGTCCTCAACTCCCTGCACGGCCAGTCGCCGGATATCGCGCTCGGCGTGGACAAGAGCCTGGAGGCCAAGCTCGGAGACTCCGACGGACTGGATATCGGAGCGGGGGACCAGGGGCTGATGTTCGGCTACGCGTGCGACGAAACGCCCGAGCTGATGCCGCTGCCGATCTCGCTTGCCCACCGGATGGCAAAACGGCTGGATGCGGTACGCGCACAGGGGAGGGTCCCCTACCTGCGCCCGGACGGCAAAACGCAGGTCACCGTGGAGTACGAGGGGGACCGCCCCGTCCGCGTCGAGGCGCTCGTCCTCTCCGCCCAGCACGACCCGGAGGTCTCGCAGGAGACGATCCGGGAGGATCTTACGCGCGAGGTGATCGGCGTCACGATCCCGCAGGAGCTCCTCGACGAACGGACAAAGATCTACGTCAACCCGACCGGGCGTTTCGTCATCGGCGGACCGATGGGGGATACCGGTCTTACCGGGCGCAAGATCATCGTCGATACCTACGGCGGCTACGCCCGTCACGGCGGCGGCGCCTTCTCCGGCAAGGACCCGACCAAGGTCGACCGCAGCGCCTCCTACGCCGCCCGTTACCTCGCCAAGAATATCGTCGCCGCGGGGCTCGCCTCCCGCGCGGAGGTGCAGATCGCTTACGCGATCGGCGTGGCGCGTCCGCTCTCCGTCCGGGTCGATACCTTCGGCACCGGCAGGATCGGGGACGACGTGATCGCCCGCCGCCTCGCGGAGCTGGTCGATCTGCGCCCCGCCGCGATCATCGAGCGCTTCGATCTCCGGCATACGAAATACCGTCCCCTTTCCGCCTACGGACACATGGGAAGGGAGGACCTCGGCGTCGCGTGGGAAAAACGCGATCTCGCCGATCTTCTCAACCGCTTTTAAACAGGAAAAACGATGAAAAGACAAACGCCGCGCGAGCCGGAAGAAAATCAAAACAGAATAAACGGCACGATCAGCGGCGTGGTCTACCATAACGCCGCGAACGGCTATTCCGTCCTGCGCGTGACGGGGCCGGACGGCAGGGAATTCACCGCCGTCGGACAGATCCCGGACGCCGCGGAGGGCGAGATGATCGAAGCGGAGGGCGAGTGGACCGAGCACGCCGAGTACGGCCGCCAGTTCCGGATGACCTCCTGCGAGAAAAAACTGCCGACGGGCGCCGACGCGATCTTCCGCTATCTCGCCTCGGGCGCCGTGGCGGGGGTCGGGACCAAGACCGCTTTGAAGATCGTCGCGCAGTTCGGCAATGACACCTTTGAAGTGATGGACAAGCATCCCGCGTGGCTCTCTCAGATCCCCGGCATCTCGCCGAAAAAGGCGCAAAAGATCGGGGAGAGCTTTGCGGAGCGGGCGGGGATGCGCTCGCTTCTGATGCTCTGCGGGGACGCGCTCTCGCCCGCCGCCGCGATGAATATCTACCGGCGCTGGGGCAGCGCCGCGCCGAGGCTGATCGAGCAGAATCCCTACCGCATCGCCGAAGAGTTCGACGGCATCGGGTTTGAAAAGGCGGACAGGCTCGCCGCCGCGATCGGCTTTGCGGGGGATCCCGCCTTCCGCGTCCGCTGCGGGATCCTGCACACGCTGACGCTCGCGTCCGCCCGAGGCGGGCATTGCTGCCTGCCGGAGGAGGAGCTCGCGGAGGAGGCTTCCCGTCTCCTCGGAGCGCCGAAAAGCGAGATCCTCGCCCGGATCGCCGATCTGATCCGGGAGGGCGCGATCGTCATCTCCTCCGGCAAGATGCTCTATAAGGAGAGCGTGTGGCGGACGGAGTGCGAGGTGGCAAAGCGCCTCTTCGCGCTCGACCGCGCCTGCGCGAAGGTCGGAGTGGAGAACGTGCAGACGCTGATTTCCGTAGTGGAAGCGGAGAACGGGATCACGTACGCGGGCCGTCAGCGCGAGGCGATCGTCAGCGCGGTCGAGTCCGGCGTTTCCGTCATCACGGGCGGACCCGGCACCGGGAAAACGACGGTCATCCGCGCGCTGATCCGCATTTTTGAAGGGATGGGGCTCGAGTGCGCCCTCGCGGCGCCGACCGGCCGCGCCGCCAAACGGATGAGCGAGGCGACCTCCCACGAGGCCGGCACCGTCCACCGTCTCCTGGAGATGGATATCCCCGCCGAGGGGAGGGAGGAGGCGGTCTTCCTGCGCGACCAGGCAAGTCCGCTGGAGGCTCGCGTCATCATCATCGACGAGGCGAGTATGCTCGATCTCTTTCTCACGGCGGCTCTCCTGCGGGCGATCCGTCCGGGCTCCCGTCTCGTTCTGATCGGGGACAGCGATCAGCTCCCGTCGGTCGGCGCCGGCAACGTGCTGCGGGACATCATTGCCTCCGCCGCTTTCCCGACCGTCCGGCTGACCGAGATCTTCCGCCAGGCGGAAAAGAGCCTGATCGTGCGCGCCGCGCACGCGGTCAACCGCGGCGAGATGCCGGATCTCTCCAGCCGGGACGAGGATTTCTTTTTCCTGCGGCGGGCTGATACCGCCGCCACCGCCGCGACGGTCGTTTCCCTCTGTGCCGAGCGGCTCCCCCGCGCGTTCGGGGAGGAGGGGCGGACGGGCGTGCAGGTCATCACCCCCTCCAAGCGGGGCGCGGCGGGAACGGAATCGCTCAACGTCGCTCTGCGCGCCGCGCTCAATCCGCCCGCCCCCGGCAGGGAGGAGCGGGAGGTCGGCGGCAGGCTGTTCCGCGTCGGGGACAAGGTCATGCAGACCAAAAACAATTACGATCTCACCTGGCGCAGGATGGGAGGAGAGGGCCGGGGCGTGTTCAACGGGGATATCGGGGTGATCCGGTCGCTCTCCCGGCACGACGGGTGCGCCGAGATCGCCTTTGACGACCGCGTCGTTTCCTACGACTACGCCGCCTTTGAGGATCTGGATCTCGCCTACGCCGTCACGGTCCACAAGAGCCAGGGGAGCGAATACCCCATCGTCGTGATGCCGGTCTATCCCTGCGCGCCGCTGCTGCTCACCCGCAATATGCTTTATACCGCGCTCACGCGCGGCAAGGACCGCGTGATCCTCGTCGGCAGCCCGGACGTCTTGAAGACCATGGTGGAGAACGACCGTCAGGCGGTCCGGTACAGCGGACTTTGCGAGAGGATCGCGGACGAACGGATCCGGTGAAGAAAAATTTTTCTCTTTTTACGCGAAAACAAGTTTTCCAAAACGTTGTCATGATGCTATTCTGCGTTTAATGGCGGCATGGAAAAGACCGGTGTATGATTTGTATATAGAAAAGCGGAGCCGAAGCTCCGCTTTTTTGACCCTTTCAAAGAATACTGATGCTTACCCCGCGTTCTCGTTTGCTCTTCCATATACTCAAGTACTTCTTTGCCAAACCGTTTAATGTTTTCTCTCCCTCTTTTTTCTCCTCATTCTGCTTGCAAGAAGGAATATTTTGTTATTTTTTTTGTGTTTTTCCCATTCGTCCAAACCGGGGAAAAAATCCTCCAAACGATATGCTTTATCTTTGTAAAATAGTTTTTCATCGTTTATCATGCCTTCCGGCTCCGCGGTAAGGCCAAGCGTTTCCAACTCCCGAATGGTTTCGGGGTGATCTGTATACAACGTGTTCCAGCGTTCGTGTGCGCTGGAAATGAACCACGCATATCCTTCCCGGAAAAAGCAGAGATCCATCGGAAACATCGGATAATCCCACTCGTACAGCGATCCCGCGCGTTCCAGTATGTCCAGCGCGTCCGGAGCGACACGATAATAGGTCAGAAGGTAACGTCCGCCCTCCTCGTTCAGCGTCGTCATGCTCGGCATGATATTCGTTTCTTTTCTGGAAAGCTGGAAAGGTGCTAAACTCTCTTTTATCGCACGAATAGAAGACTTCATCCTTGTATTCGGATAAGAGAAATAGACGAGCGAGAACTCCTCGCTGCGATTGATCATATATCGTATAAACGCAGAATAAAGCTCTTTTTTCTCCACCCCGTTCAAAAAATACTGATGCATGCCATTCACTCCTATCTGTAAAACCGAATATGTACTGAATCATGCCCGACGAGATTTCCGGTCGGATTTGTAACCTGATCTTTTTCCGCTTTTAAAATAGCATATTCTTTACAGTTTTGTCAATAAGAAGCGAGGATTGTTCTCCGTCGGCCGAAAACCGTGTAAAGAAAAATTTTTTCGTGTGAAGAAAATTTTTCTCCGGTGTTGCAATTCGTCCTGCGGTCATATATAATATTATATGTGTGCACATTTTTGTGCAAAAACGGGGAAAACGGATAAAGATGAGCAAAGATATCGGGATCGATCTCGGGACGTCAACGGTCCTCGTCTCCGTCAACGGCAGAGATATCGCCTTGAAGGAGCCGTCGGTCGTCGCCGTGCGCCGGGACACGGGAAAAATCATACATATCGGCAGAGAAGCGCAGAAGATGCTCGGCAGGACGCCCGCGAACGTCGTGGCGATCAAGCCCCTGCAGGACGGCGTGATCAGCCAGTACGAGCTTGCGCAGAAGATGCTTCAGTATTTTCTGCGTAAAGTCACGGGCACGCAGATCCTCCGTTCCCGTCTCGTCATCTGCATCCCCGGGGACATCACCGAGGTGGAGGAGAAGGCGGTCCTCGACGCCGCGACGGGCGCGGGATGGAAGAACACCGTCCTGATCGAGGAGACGGTCGCGGCCGCGATCGGAGCCGACATCGACATCACGATGCCGACCGGCAGCCTTGTGGTCGACATCGGGGGCGGGACGACCGACGTTGCGGTCATCTCCCTCGGCGGGGTGATCGCCTCCAAGTCGATCAAGGTAGGCGGCGACAAGTTCGACGAGGCGATCGTCCGCTATATCCGCAATCGGCATAACGTCCTGATCGGGGAGCGGACGGCGGAGGAGATCAAATGCCGCATCGGCACCCTCACGCCGGAAAAGCCGGAATTCCGCGACCGGGAAATGCACGTGACGGGGCGCTGCCTCTCCCGCGGACTGCCGAAGGTCGTCCGCGTCACGGCAAACGACGTGACGGAGGCGCTGATCGAACCGGTCAAGCAGATCCTTGACGCGATCACCGAGGTGATCGACAACACGCCGCCGGAGCTGGACGGAGACATCGTCAAGCAGGGGATCCTGATGACGGGCGGCGGCAGTATGCTCGACGGCTTTGCGGACGTGATCGCGTCCGACACCGGCGTGCGCGTCTGGTCGCCGAAGCGTCCGGACTGCTGCGTCGCTCTCGGCGCCGCCCGCGCGATGCGCGTGCTCGGCAGCCGCGGAAACGGAAACTTTTTTGAAAAACTGATGAAATGACAGGACCTCCCGCACTTGCTTTTCCGGCTTCGGCGCGGAGGGCGCCGGGAGGTCTTGCCGTAAAAACGGAAAGGAACGAACACAATGGATTTTTCTGCTCACCCCGCCGCGCGGATGCTCTCTTACTTTGAGGCGCTCTCCCGCGTTCCCCGCCCCTCCGGACACGAGGAGAAGGCCGCGGATTTCATCACGTCGGAACTGGAGAAGCACGGCGTCGCCTATACCCGCGACGGAGCCGATAACGTCTTTGCCGTCCTGCCCGCGACGCCGGGCAGGGAAGATGAGGACGCGGTCCTCCTGCAGGGCCATATGGATATGGTCTGCGAGGCGGACGACGGCGTCGAGTGGAAGGTACTGGAGGAGGGCGTCTCCCTCCGCCTCGACGGGGACTGGCTCAAAGGGACCGGCACCACCCTCGGGGGGGACGACGGCTTTGCCGTCGCCGTGATGCTCGCCGCCGCCTCCGGCGCGATCCCCTCGCACCCGAGGCTCGAGATGCTCTTTACCACCGACGAGGAGGTCGGGCTCGGCGGCGCGCAGGCGTTCGACTGCGCGCAGGTCAAGGCCAAGTATCTCGTCAATCTGGACTCCGAGGACGAGGGAGAGATCCTCGTCTCCTGCGCGGGCGGCGCGCATATCGACCTCACCGAGCGCTTCTCCCGGATGGATTTTGACGGCGCGGCCCTCAAGCTGACCCTCTCCGGCCTTGCCGGCGGGCACTCCGGCGCGGATATCCACCTCGGCCGTAAAAACGCCGTTACCGAGCTTGCGTCCGTCCTTGTGAAGACGGCGGACGCGACCCGGCTCAATCTCGCTTCCTTCACCGGCGGCAGCAAGGACAACGCCATCCCCCGCTCCGCCTCCGCCGTGATCGCGGTCACCGACGTGGCGGCCGCCGGGAAAGCGGCGGCGGACGCGGTCGAGGCTTTGCGCGCCGTTCTTACCCCCGCCGACGCGGGGATGACCTTTTTGATCGAGCGGGTCCCCGCGCCGGAAAAAATGTTCTCCCGCAAGGACAGCCGCCTGCTCTGCGATTTTCTCTCTCTTCTCCCTTACGGCGTACTGGAGAAAAACGAGGAGATCGACACGGTGGAGACGAGCTGCAACGTCGGGATCGTCACGACCGGGGAGGAGGGCGTGGAGATCGCGCTCCTTGCCCGCAGCGCGGCAAAAAAGAAGCTCGATAACCTCCTCTACGTCATCGAGATGCTCTGTATCTCCTACGGCGCCGAGATGGAGGTCCGCTCCCGCTATCCCGCGTGGGACTACCTCCCCGGCAGCAGGCTCTGCGCCGCTTACGCCGCCGCGTATGAGGAGCTCCACGGCAAAAAGCTGAAGGTCTGCGGGATCCACGCGGGTCTGGAGTGCGGCATCTTCAAGGAAAAGCTCCCCGATCTCGATATCATCTCCCTCGGCGCCGACATTCCGGACGTCCACACCCCGCGGGAGCGGATGTCCCTCTCCTCCTGCGACCGGATCTGGCAGGCGCTCACGCTCCTCTTTTCCCGCAAAATCTGAAAAAAGCAAAAAAAGCCTTTGCGCGCCGCGCAAAGGCTTTTTTCAGTCATAGAGGAATTCGTAATCCGGCAGGTTCTTCCACTCCTCGGTCGAGGTCAGGATCTCTTTGAGCCGGGCGCAAACGTCAAGGAAGCGCTGCGACGCATCGTCGTACCCGCCCGTCATACCGAGGCAGACGTTTTTGCAGGTCACGGTCTTCGAAAAGGAGGGGGTAACGACCGAGAGAACGATCGTCTGGTCGGGCGCGGTCATCCGCTTTTCCTCCGCGTCCGGCGCGTTGAAGGGGTCGTACTCGGCGGGATAGGAGGGAAGATCCAGCGAGGCGAGCAGGGAGCCGATCTCCTCGCGCTCCGCCTCCGTCAGGAAGTGCGTCGCGCGGTAGCGGGAGGGGTCGGTCGCGTCCCGCGTTTTGATCAGCTCGCCGGTCGCGCTGTTGTAAGAGCTGATGCCGAAGACGTCAAAACGGAAAAAGAAGGAATAATCCCGGAGGGGGTCCGCCGTTTTCTCCGTCCCTCCGGCGCCCGCCAGGGGGGATCTGCAGGCGGAGAGGAGGAGGATGAGGAGGAGCGCCAGGGAGAGGGCGAGGGCCTTTTTCTTTTTCATATCCGATCTCCTGTTTTCTTTTATACCCTTATACGCCCGGGGCGCGGAAAATCCTTATCGGGAATAGACCGTCTCTCCCGCTTTGACTGTCGCTTCCACGCGCAGCGAACGCAGATCCTCCGGGCGCACCGCAAGGGGATCGGCGGAGAGGAGGACGAGATCCGCGTCGCGGCCGGGCGCGAGGGTCCCTTTCCGGTCTTCCTCAAAATAAGAATACGCGGCGTTGACCGTGACCGCGCGGAGCGCGTCGAGCGGGGAGATCGCCTCCTCAAACCGGACGCCGCTCTTTGTGAGGCGGCAGCAGGCGCACCAGAGCGTTTCGATCATATCGGGCTCGATCACGGGGGCGTCCTGATGGAAGGTGAAGGGGAGGCCGAGCGCCAGGGCGGAGGCGGCGGGGCTGCAATGCGCGGCGCGTTCCCAGCCGAGGTTGGCGAGGTGTACGTCGCCCCAGTGGTATACGTGCGCGGCAAAAAAGGAGGGGATCACGCCGAGCGCTGCGGCGCGCGCGAGCTGGTCTCCCCTCATGAACTGCGCGTGGATGATGACGGGGCGCAGCTCCCGGAAGCGGACCGTCTCCCGCTCCACCGTCTCCGCGCAGCGCAAAAACTGATCGATCGTGGCGTCCCCGTTGCAGTGGCAAAGGACCTGGAGACCGGCTGCCGCCGCGCCCCGCATCGCCTCGGTGAGCCATTCGTCGCTCACGCCGGCGCGGTAGCAGTCCCCGCCGAGATAGGGCTTTGTCATCCACGCGGTACGCAGCTGCGGGGAGCCGTCCAGCACCGATTTTTGTGAGAGGAGACGGAGTTTGCCGCCCGTGTCCTCCGGGCGGTAGAGGGGGAGCAGAACGTCCCGCCCGCGGGCGGAAACGTTGCCGAAGACGTCGAGCAGGAGCTTTTTTTCGCCCGCGAGCAGGGAATAAGCGGTCAGCTCCCGGCGGGAGAGCATCCCGTCCTGCGCCGTCGTGATCCCGTAAGAGAAGTATTTTTGCTGGCCGAGCAGGAGGGCGTTTTTCACGTCCTCCGCCGTGGCGGCGGGCAGAAGGGCGGCGTAGCGGGAGAAGGCCCCTTCCTCGAACACGCCGGTCAGCCTGCCGTCCTCCCGCACGATCCGCCCGCCGGGCGGGTCGGGCGTCTCCGGCGTGACGCCGAGGCGTTCCATCGCCGCGGAGTTGAAGATGCCGAGGTGTTCGGTCTTGTGGCGGATGCAGAGCGGATAGCCGGGCGCAAAGGCGTCGATCTCTTCAAGGGAGGGGTGCCTCCCTCCCGGCAGAGCGGTGTTGTCATAGCCCCGCACCGTGAGGAAGGATCCGGGCTCCGGGCGTTTTTCCTCCAGATAGGCGCGGATCCGGCGGGCGATCTCCCCGGCGTCGGCGGCGCCGTTTACGCTGCAGGCGTTCTGCGCGAGGGAGTAGGCGGTCAGGTGACTGTGCGGGTCGATAAAACCCGGCAGCAGCGCCCGTCCGTCGAGATCGACGAGCGCGGCGTCCGGCGCAAGGGAGCGCAGCTCGTCTTTTTCTCCGGCGGCGAGGATCTTCCCGTCCCCCGTGAGCAGGGCGGGGACGTAAAGAGGGTCCGACATCGTCAGGATCGGACCGCCGTAATACAGTGTCGTCATATTTGCTCCTTTCCGCAAGCGTCGTTTTTTCTATCATACGCTTTTTTCTCCCGGAACACAAGGGAAAATTTCCGAAAAAAACGCGCCGTTTTTTCCCCGCGCCCGGCAATTTGTGAACTTTTTGTAAATTTCCCCAAAAAAGTGAATCCTTTTTGCGTTTTGAAACGTTTTGATATGTGAAAGGACAAGATCTTTTTTCCGCGGCGGCTCTCCGCCCGCCCGCGGGCTTGACACGGTCTTGTTTCTTTGATATACTGGAACCGGAGAAGACGTCCGACACGACCGACCGGAAAGGAACAACAAAATGGAACGGAAACAAACGCTCTCGCTTTGCCTTGCTCTCCTGCTTTTTCTCTCGACTCTGCTGTCCGCCTGCGCCCCGAAGGCCCCGGCGGAAGGTACCGCCGCCGTGACGTCGCCGGAGACGGCGCCTGAAACGATACCGGAAACCGCGCCGGAGACCGTACCGGAAACAACGCCCGAAACAACGCCGGAGACGGAGCCGCCGGTCGTTTATCCGCTTGCCTCCCGGCTCCGGATGAGTTTCCCGCGCACCGACGGCTCCACCTCCACCC